>CAYSLH010000058.1:0-19543 GCA_964431605.1 uncultured Myxococcales bacterium | reverse complement strand
TGCTGCTTGACTTTACACCGGTATTCGCCTTCGCGTCTGCGTCGATGCTCTCTTCTATTCCAGCATCCACCTGCATGGAAAGCGCCTGGTGATCCGGGACAGATGCATCGGTTTTCTTCAAGACTTTTCCCTCAGTATCAGAGATGGTTTGTCAGGCAGGTGGTTTATCGCCAATCATCCAAATCCCCACCAGAAAAACCACCACGGCCGATAGAATAGTCACTGATGCGCCAATTCGAAAAATTTTTCCCAAACTGCTACCCGAACTCGAAGACTGTCTGCTTCCGCTCGATTGTTCAGCCGAAATCGGTTCAATTGCCATTGACTCGGTGGCACGCTGAGTCATGGATTCGGTGACAGGACCGTGGGGTATGGACTCCTCTGTGTCTGGCTTGAGGACCTTGAACTCCTCGGGATTTCCGCCAGACTTGACCAACTCCCTAAGGATCTCCTGCTTTGCTTTTTGCCTACCTCCGAGAACAGACCTGATGTAATTGCCGATTTGGGGAGTTCCGGCTTCCTGATTCGATTGGTGCAAGACCGCCCTGATGGCCGTGGCCATAGCGCCGGCACTTTGGAAACGCTTGGCAGGATCACGCTGTAACGCGGTCATGGCTATATCAGCATATTCAGTCATCAGGCTATGCCTAATGTCTTTTGGATTGGGTATGGGTTCGTTGACAATAGCGTCGATCATGGCAGCTTCTGATTCGCGTTTGAACAGCCTGCGCAAGGTAAGCATCTCCCAAAACACGGCTCCGAGCGAAAACACGTCCGTCCTCGGGTCCACCGAAAGCGCTTTGCACTGCTCGGGAGACATATAAGTCAGTTTTCCTTTCAGCGTACCGGATCTTGTTTTATGAATCTTGCTCGCAGCCTTTGCGATACCAAAATCCACCAATTTGACCATGCCTGAATAAAGGACGATTATGTTCTGGGGACTTACATCACGATGTACTATTCCTAAAAACCTACCATCAAGATCCACAAACTTGTGAGCATAATCAAGCCCATCACAAACCTGAGCGATTATTCCTGCTGCGATATGCTGGTCCATGGGTGTTTCTGATTCCAGCCCGGCCTTGACAATGATCCCCAGGCTTTCTCCCTCCAGGTACTCCATGGCAATAAAATACTCATCTCCATCTTTGCCAAAGTCGTATATCTGAACCACGTTTGGATGATTCAGTCGTGCTGCAATCCTGGCCTCGTCGAGAAACATCTCCACGAACCTCTCTTCATCAGAGAGGTGAGGGTGGATCAATTTCAAAACCACCAGGCGTTCAAAACCCTCTATACCCCTTTGCCTGGCCAGATGGATCTGAGCCATGCCTCCTTTGGCAATTCTCGTCAGCAGTTCATATCTACCGAGTTTTCTTGTGTTGTTGGAACTCATGAACCTGGCATAATATACCAAAAGTGTTTTCCTGGCACATTAATACTTAAGAACAGGGCAAAGGAGTCACCAACATGAAGCCGTCGTTGCTTATTATCATTGGTGCCATGGCTTGCATCTCTCATCAGGCATTTTGCCAAGACAGGACCGAAGAAAAACCCGTCCAGGGTGACGAGTTCGCTTCGCAAAGGGACAAGGCCTACATGCCCATGGCAATTGCCATCATCACCGCCATGGGAGACAGGCACAAGCTTGCGCTAATCAAGCCTGAAAAGGAGGGCACCGACAGGAGCCTCTATGACCTGGAACAATGGTTGAAAAAAAAACTGGAGCAACAGACCATAGAGGTCGTCGCCCCAGACGATGTACTCAAATGCGGTGGAGTCGAATTTCAGATTACACCCCATGGAATCGGCCACGTGGCCGAACAATGTTCTTGTCCTGCCGCATTGTATATCCAGTGGAAAAAGCAGGACTCGAAGACTGAGTTGAACCTTCTCATGGCAGGGTCCAAAGGAGAGACATTGTTGCAGATATCGCTGGATATCGCCAACCCTCCACCTCCCATGGAGCCACCAGAACCCATTGGAATAACAACAACCGAGTCCTCAATTCCTGATGATGGCGAATCGGCCATAGACCAAAACGCCATATCCGATCAGTTGCCACCGGAGGAAATTTTCAACCAGAGAAAGCTCTCCATTTCTGGTGAGGGCGACTTGTGGGTAGTGGTTCAAAACGACAAACCCATTGGAGAGTTGGATCTTGCAAAACTTGGTTCAAGGCAAGACCTGGTAGAACAACTGCAAACAGAGATATCCCATTTAGACACGTTACGGACTACAGCTATCATCATCACCATTGGTGGTTTCGTGGCAGTAGGACTATCTCTTCCCATGATGAACGCAGAGGGCGACACCAAGCTCGCAGGCGAAATTACCACCGGTGTCGGTGCAGCGATAGGAATAGCTGGAGGAGTGATGTGGTGGCTGTGGGGTGACGAGGCCACTCGTGCAGGTGGGCCGGACCCGGTCCATCATCTATTGAGCCATGAGCAGGCTCAGGAACTGGTTGAAAACTTCAACTCATCCCTTCGCAAGGAATTACAATTGGATTCGGGTTCCAAGGCAAAACGTATCAACTGGTATGTCAATCCCGGACTGGGTGGAGTAATGAGTGTTGGAGTAAGTCTCCGATTCTGATCTACTGCGGAGCCAGCCTGGAATTGACGCTGTTTTTCTTTCCTTCCATGGAAGAGACCTTGTCCCTGCGATCATCCATTGAAAGACGAATGAGCACCCTCTTGGCACCCATCCCCACCAGAGCTTCGTCGCAGGCCTTGACCACGGATACGATCTGATCGAAATCACCTTCGAGATTCGTACCCATGGCATGAAACTCGTATTTCAGACCGGATTCTTTTATAACCTCAACTGCCTTTGCAACATATCCAGACAAAGAGGTGCCCACCCCCAACGGTACAAAAGACACTGTGGCGATCATATGAACTCTCCCACCTTGAATTGGCTCACTTGGGCAAACGAACCGGTTGGGTAAAAATCATTACTCTTCCGTCACGCAGTCCTACTGCCAAACTGTTATCCACAGGATTGAGCGACATGGAATCTATGGCAACAGCCTTTCCCATGTCCAACTTCCCCACCCTGCTCCAACCATCCACTTTGTATACAACGATCTGACCTCCGTCAGTACCCACCAGCAACGTCTCGTCAGATGGACCAAAAACTAAACAGAAATGGTATGTTCCGACCATCACCTGTTTCAGAAATGAGCCTTGTGCGGAAAACACATTGAGAAAAGTGGAGCCATCAGCAGCCACCATGAATCGGTTCTGAGAATCAAAAGCCACATAATGGGCATCGTGACGTTCGTCTCCCTTGACTCCCACCACCTGCCCCTTGTCATTCCAGAACTTGATATATGACACACCGTCGTCCATACATCCGGCGGAGCTAACCCAACCTGAGGCATCACGCCGTCTCATCACCCTTCGCTGTCGGCAACCTTCGTCTACGAACTTGTTCAAAAGTTTTCCTGTTTTTGCATCCCAGTGTTTGAGTGCAAAATCGTCGGACGCGGTTATCACACCAGTGCCGTCCTTGGTGAAAACCGCCCAGTTCACCTGAGGCTCTGGCAGCGCATCCAAGGCGGCCTGCTCCTGTTCCGTAAGTTTTTTCTTTGGAGGTTTTTCCTTCAGTATCGCAAGGCACTTTCCTGTGGCCACGTCCCAAACTCTGGCTGTCTGGTCAAAGGAAGCAGACACGAGTTTTGTACCGTCTTTCGAAAAAGCCGCCATCATCACCCGCTTGGTGTGGCCTTTGAATTCCCGGACCAACTTGTGTTCTGACACGCTCCAGAGTTTGATCATTCCATCGCGTCCTGTCGAGACTACAAACTTGCCGTCAGGGGACCATTGCACGTGGGTTACGCCTTTGGAATGTTTGCCCAGCAACACAGGTGTCATATTGGCAAATGGATTTTTCTTTACCTTGGCTTTGTTTTTTTCCACGACCTTTCTGCCGGCATCAGGTTCCTCCAGTTTCAGAGGTGAACAGGAGCAGACAAAAACCAGGCCAGGAACGAAAAACACAAAAAACCAGGACGGGAATGCTGACTTGAAAGACGTTTTCATACCTGATAGTCCTCACTTGGCGAGTTGGGAGGTGGTATCCCTCAGGCGCTGGGACAATGTCCGAACGAAAACCTTCAGAACTCTCACCGCGAATTTGTCATTTGCCTGGAGAAAACGCAAAAACATGTCTCTGGAAATTTCAAAAGCTTTTACTGTGCCCTTTGCAACGACCCTGGCCGAGGTGGGTGCTTCGTCCACCAGGCTCATCTCTCCCACGTGAGATCCAGGTCCAAGGACCGCAACCTCTTTCGAGTGATCTCCTTCCACCCGCTGAATCGATACCTGCCCCTGCCGAATGACAAATAAGGCGAGGCCTGCAGTGCCCTGCTCTATTAGTCTTTCTCCGTCTAAAAACGTGCGGTCCTGGCACACGTTGAAAAACGCCTTCATGGCCGACAGGGGCATGTCCGCGAACAAAGGCACTTTTTGAAGGAAGTTGAATCCATCCATCACACCGACTATCTGCGCTGGTCTATCTGCACCGTTCGACAGGTCCACATCCAGATCCAACGGTTCGTCATCCTGATCATCAATTCCAGGAATATCCTCCAGGGTTGAGGATACGCTCACCTCGCCAAGTTCTCGAAGCTTATCTTCCACATCCTTGTAACCTATATCGAAGTTTATGATCTGCTGATAAATATTCTTGGCCACATCCTTGTTGCCCTTGATGGTGTGAAAGTCAGCTAGGTGATAATACAAGTCAACGGTATCAGCGTTGATGGGTTCTCCCTTTATCACGTTGAGCATCTTCTTGATTGCCATATCAGGATAACCATTATTGGCGAGGATATCTCCGATGAGAATCGTGGCGGTCAAAAAGTCACTATGATCCGCCTGAACTTTTTGTAAAAGCTCCATGGACTTTCGAAACTTTCCCAACTCGTGGTAGAGCTTCCCAGCAACAAAGTAGTCCACGGCCTTTTCGAAGTTCGCCGCCGCCCTGGCGTAGTTTTTCACCTTGAGGAAGAGTTCGGCTGCCTGGCGAAAATTCTGGTTGCGTTCGAACATCTCAGCGGCTTTTTCATAGTTTTCCACCTTGGCGTACATTTCAGCAGCAGATCGGTAGTCATCGTCCTGTTCATACAGGGCTGCAGCCTTGTCGAATTCAGCAAGATTTTCGCAACACAGAGCCGCCTTGTCATAGTCCCTCGCCCGGTAGAGCATGTTCGCCAATGCCCGTTGCAAGGCGTCGTTTTGCTGTGCTTTGTCTATGAGTAAAAATCCGATATCCTCCTGGACACGGGAGTATATATCCGCGGCTTCGGCGGCTTTTCCCTGGGTGAGAAGTTTAAGAAGACCATTGATGACCTGTGCGGATGACAGAAAGGTATTGCCTTCGCCTTCTCTGCCCAAAATTGTAATGCTTTCGGAATCCGGCATTTGGTAACCCCTTGTTGAAAAACCCATACTCACTGCAAAACGACAAGCATCATGGATAACAAAGGAAAGCCAATAGTGTCAACCGAAGCGGCTATCCAACGGGATGTCGCAATCTTTCGCCAGGTTGCCATGTCTAAAAACATCCCTGAGACCAGCGCACACAACAACCGGCGTCAAGTCAAAAGCGGATCAGTAATGATTTCCACAATGGCAGGCCCATTGTACTCCAGGCTCTGAATGACCGCATCTTCCAATTTTTCTGCCGTGTCCACCTTGATTCCAAAGCCACCACATTCTTTTGCGTATTGTGCAAATGAGGGATTGTTCAAACGGGTTTTCCATTCCGGCATCATTACATCTCGCTGTTCTTTGGAGATCTTGCCGAGTTCGTTGTTGTTTAGCAGAATATGAGTAATGTTCATGTTATGTAAAACCGCAGTATTGAACTCGGCAAAATACTGACCGAAGCCACCGTCTCCGCTGATGGACACGATGGGACGATCCGGCGCAGCAAAAAAAGCTCCCATGGCAGCGGGAAAACTGAAACCGATGGACCCGAGATAACCGGACATGATCACACGTTGGTTTTGACATTCAAAATATCTTCCAAAGGAATAAGTGTTGCTTCCAACATCTACACTGATGACGGCATTGTCTGGTAGAACCCTGGAAAGCCGCAAGAAAACATCCACGGAATTCAGGCCCTTTCCCCTATCTTCCGCGGCTCTTCTCTTTTTTTCTTCCTTCCATTCTTTTTTTCGTTTGGCGATTTCTTCTATGCTGATTTCGGATTGACCGTATTCTCCCAGTTTTTCAAGCATGCTTTTGGCGGTCAACGCCGCGTCCGCCCAGATAGGATTATCCACGGCGTGAAATTTCGCCAAAGCCATGGGATCAAAATCCACCTGGATTATGGGCTTGCTCTTGTCAATGCCTGTGTGCTGGGAAAAAGAAGCTCCGAAGACAATCAATAGATCCGCCGAGTTCATGTAATAAGCTGAGACAGGAGTACCACTTTTGCCAAGTACGCCGACAGCAAGGGGATGGGAATCAGGAACCTGACCCTTGGCTTTGAATGTGGTGAGAATTGGTGCCTTGAGGCTCTCGGCCAACTCTATGATATCCTCCATGCTCTGTCGTGCACCATAACCAACGATGATCGCAGGATGTCTACTCCTCCAGATTCTGTACATGGCAAGGTTCAATGCATCTTCAGAAGGAGAAATTTCAAAATTCGGTATCCTGCCGTCAGGGTTTCCCGGCCCTTCGTTGCCGGCATCGAGCGTCTGCATGTCATTAGGCATAATGAGATGAGATACTGTTCGATTCACGATGGCGTTTTTCATGGCAAGAGAAGTAAGTTCACCATGTTTGCTGTCGGCTAAAACCAATTTACTAAAAGGTGCTGCAGTCGCAAAAACTTCCTTGAGATCTACTTCCTGAAAAGAACCTGGCCCGAAAAATTGTGTATTGACTTGTCCGGTTATGGCCAGAACCGGCGCACGATCCAAATGTGCATCCCAAAGCCCCGTCAGTAAATTGGTAGCACCTGGACCTGCGATGGTAAAGCAGACGGCCGGCCGCCCGGAGACCTTTGCATAACCCGAGCAAGCAAAAGCAGCAGCTCCTTCATGTCTAATACCGATATACTTGAGTTTTCCTTTTTCTTCCTGAACCCGAAATGCCTCTGCCATACCCAGATTGGAGTGTCCCACCATGCCGAACACATGCCTAACACCCCAATTGAGGAGGGTTTCCGCCACGACATGACTTATGGTCCACGCAGACTTGTTCGGGCCACCAATTTCCATGTAAATACCATCATCCCGAACTTCGACCGGAAAGGTCTTTAGGTTGGAATCGTGGGCAAGAGATTTTCCGGTGATAGGATGAAAAGGATGTCCGTGCCAAGGACAGCGAAGGAGACCCTTTTCGATTTTGGCATCAATAATAGGTCCGCCCTGATGGGGACACAGGCCCTCGATCGCGCCGTACGCGTCGCCAAGGCGTGAAAGCAAAACCTGCTGACTATACAATTGGAGCTTTTTGCTTTCCCCATCTCGGAGTTCGCCAAGCTCAGCTACCTTGGTCCACTTTGGTTTTTGTTGCTCCCTTCGTCTATTGGCAGCTACGATAGTAAAAGCCTCATCGTCCTTGAATGCCTCATACCAATGTGAACCGTCACAAAAAGGTTTGTTTCTTGACTGCCCGCAACGACACAACGTGGCGTGTTCGTCAGACGCCCCTTGTCCGGCCTTCACATCGCCGGTAGAGACTCCTCCCTGCAGATAATACGGCCCGTTTTTAGAAACGATGATTTTTGCAGTGTCATGATAATGGTTTTCTTCTTTGCCATTTTCACTGTAACTCAGCGCACCGGAAGGGCATAAGCGAATCACTCTTTTGATTTCTTCCACATCGGCTGCGTTTGGGTCTATCCAGGGCTCACCTCCCATCTTGAAGACTTCTGGCAAATTTGACGTACAAAATCCGGCATGGGAACAGATTCCACGATTGTCATAAATCGTGATGCTTTGACCAACGTAATTATCCCGTTTATCCTTTACCCGTTCCGGACTTTTTTGATCCCTGAATCCGATGTTTGCATGACTACCATCACAAAAAGGTTTTTTCCTGGATTTTCCACAACGACACAGCAGCATAACGGGCTTGGTGTCGATACTCTCGCCACGAGAGTTGTCAAAATTTTCCAAATCTTCAACTTTGACCGGCCCGTTTTTTATAAATGATACTTTCGGAGTTTTGTTTTTCAATGCCCCACTCCCCTCTTTTTATACATGCTCAATATCGGTAAATTCCGCCACTACAGGGCTATCTGTCAGAAGATCATCAAGACAAAGAGCATGTACATCATTGACCCCGTTGGTACGAGCAAAGATCCTAAGCTCTTCGTTGGTTGCGTTGTAAAAGTTTTGAAAGCCTTCAATGCCTTTTTTCTCATCAAACAAGGCCCGCAAAGCCTCGTCTTGAGTTGCAATACCCACGGGACAGGCGCCGGTATGACAAACCCGCGACTGAATACAACCTATGGAGATCATCGAAGCTGTGGCAAGAGCTACTGCGTTCGCTCCCAGAGCCAATGCCTTGGCAATGTCCGAACTATCTCGAAAGCCACCCGTGACACATAATGTGACTTTGCTTCCCATTCTGTCCAGGTAACGCCGTGCTTTGCGGATCACAAAGATCGCGGGTATTCCCACATTATCCTTTAGGAATTTCGGGGAAGAGCCGGTTGCCCCTCCGCGACAATCTATAGTAATGAAGTCCGGCTCTGCCTGTAATGCAAAGGCAATATCCTCCTCGACATGACCTGAAGCAAACTTGATACCGACCGGTTTCCCATCGGTTATCTTTCTAATATGTCGTACCATTTTCTGTAGGTCCACCAGATTATCCACACCTGACAGCCGTCCAGGAGAAACCGAAGCCTGACCTGGTTCGAGCCCGCGAATGGCAGCAATTTCAGGAGTAACTTTATGGCCAGGTAGATGGCCACCAAGTCCTGGTTTGACTCCTTGTCCGATCTTGATCTCCACCGCATCGGCCTGGACGATGATCTCATCCTCGTGCGAAAAAGCAGCGGTACCTAGTTCATAGATGTATTTATCAGCCGCCCGTCTTGCTTCAGGCAACATGCCTCCTTCACCGGAGCACATGGCCGTTCCCACCAGGCTTGTTCCTTTGGCCAGGGTAATCTTTGCTTCACGAGACAGTGCGCCAAACGACATGTGAGAAACATAAAAAGGCATACTGAGTTCCATGGGATATTTGGCAGTTGGACCGATCACGGTGCGGGTGTTGACTTCCACATCTTCGTTGAGAGGCATTTTATGAAGTTGCGCTCCCTTGAACACCAGGGACTCAAATCCGGGAAATTCCCTCATCGTCCGCATCGCTGAGTTCTCACTCTTTGCACTCCTGGCGAGCTTCTGAACAGTGGCGATGCGTTCTTCAGGATGCCAGGTCTGTTCTTTCACCAGGCCGTTGTCCCGGAATTTGACATACCAGTGAGTACCGTCGCAAAAAGGTTTATTTTTGGATTTCCCACATCGGCATAGAGCAAAATGGTCATCTGTCGAAGGTTGTTCGTTCGTTTTTAAAACTGTCTTACCTCGTACAAAGTATGGCCCATCTTCACTGAGGACAATTTCTCTTTTCGTTGAAAAGTTATTATACAGCACCCCATCAATGCTGTAACTCAGGGCACCGGAGGGGCACTTCTCGATGGTTTGGATTATTCTCTCCACGTCCTCGGCATCCGGATCTATCCATGGCTCTGTGCCCATACGAAAAACCTTGGGTAAACCGTCGGTACAGAATCCGGCGTGAGAACAAATCCCACGATCATCGTGGATGACTATTTTTTTGCCTTTGTAGTTATCTATTTTCCTCGCCTGTCTGGCTGGTTGCTTTTCATCGCTCCAACCTACCTTGGCGTGGCTACCGTCACAGGTCGGCTTCTTTTCAGAGCACCCGCAACGGCAAAGAGAAATCGTTTTTCCTGTCACAGGTTGCACACTGCCCGTTGATTCCAGGAGATCGGGAGGGTTTACGACCACCAGTGGTCCGTTTTTCGAGAGTAAAATTTCATTTTTCTTATTCATGGAGTTCCCCTTTTATTCTTCCCCGACCGGTCCAGAGCAAAGGAAGGTATCATCTTAGCCACCAAATTGAAATGTTATCGTATTCATGAATCTGGCCTTTTATGAAAAACCCAAGCTCTGGAGCAAGAGAACATCCAAAACTAAAGAAGGACCAATAGCTCACCCGAAGCGGCGCCTGATTTCTTGCAGAACTTTTTCTCCCATTTCAAATCCGAATAGAGCCAAGGCGTTTTCGTAATAAGCCATGTACCGGTATCCCTTCTCGGGGACCCTTTTGTAAATGTTTTCCAGGTGCATGTAGCCTGCATATCCCCCGGCCAAGGAAATCACCATGGGATTGTCCACACCGGCATGCCTCGCTAACTCCCGGACAGCCCGGACCATGGTGACACCCATCTCTGCAGCGCAAGCAACGAACACCCAGTTTCCAATCCTCAGGCTATGTACGTAGATTCCGGATGGATTGGCAAGACCTTCTATTCCAGCTTTTCTCAGGCGTCCCAGTACCGGCGCCAATGCCAGGTCTGCCACTTTTCCCTTTGTTCCAATGGGAGAAAAGACCTTTGTGCTGTGTGGCCCGTGAGGCACGTAGAACTTTTCGATGGTCATGCCAGGCTCATCTCCCAGCAGTACCGGACTCGATGCGGCCTCGGCTCTGGAATGAGCCTCCATCAGAAGCACCTTGAGAAGATCAAGATGCCTGTCGGCATCCATTTTGAATTCCGGAAACAATATGGACACCCCGCCCAAAGCAGAACTAAAAAACACCGAGTCATAGCCCTGCTCCTGAAGGGCGCGGCAGACCATTCCGGGATAATCTGAAGAGATACTATGGGGCTCTCGCTCCGAGACCACCACCGGATGTCCCGAACAACTCATTACATGAATGGGACGTCGGCCTTTTCTATCCAAACAAATCAAAAAAACGTCATCATCAAATGGACCATCTGCCTGACGTCTCGATGCAGTAAGGCCGGGTAATTGAGCCTGTCCAGTTCTCATTGTGGCCGGTTGCAGATCGTCTAAAGCTGCAGATACCACCTTGGCGATGCGACCTGCCAGCGTGTTGAAGATCTTCTCTGAAGGCTCTCCCAACATGGCACTGGTGGCGTTCGAAGGAAAAAAACCACCAAAGGAAGAATGAGTGTGGGTGGCGGCCAGGATGAGCTCGTGAGGCTCCAACCCCTGTACGCACTTGCTTACGGCCCGGGTGAGCTCTTCAGAGACACACAAAAGGTCGCAGGCAGCAAGAACTATCCTGTGGTCTCCCAACGACAGGCTTACTGCTCTTACCATGATTTCATCTCTCAGCTTGGAGCCCACCCGAGGAGTACGGGAATACATGCCTATGAGGTGGAGTTGCCCATCAGGCAGGATGGAACCCTTTGCATAGCCGGCCATCAAAACATTTTCATGGCTCATGTCACCCATGGCGCCTCCTCTGAGTGCCGGAAGTATATTTCACCAAAATACTAATTGGAACAACATGATCAGATAAAAGGGAACAAATCTGAAATAGTCTAACGTATCATCTATTCCAATGCTGACCCACGGGTAAATATTCGAAAGAGAACAAAAGTGGGTAATATATTACCCCCGTGGGACACTGTTACCCCGTTGTTCTTCGCCGAAATATACCATAACGCCCTGGAATTGCATGCATGCATCATTGGCACAAGTCTTGTAGTTGATTGTTGCGGCCGGAGGAGAAGATGAAGCCAAGGATGCAATTTCCATGGATCTTCGCTCTACTTCCTTCCTTGCTCCTGGTTACCTCTCCCACCCTGGGCCAGGAGTTGGAAAGAGGAGATTTCGAGACGTGGTCTGACGTCGGAAAACTCTCCCAGCCTGAAAAAGCCCCAAACCAGGGACGCTCCGGATCATCCAGTCTGGCTTCCCATGCCGGCCAAATTGAAAACCAACCCTTTCCCAATGCGCTCCGTCTTCCATACTCCGCGAGTCCAAACACCATGAAGGATGGACAAGAGGACGAATACAGTGAGGCAACAGAGCGTAGCCGTAAGGGAAAGGGTTCATCATTGATTGGGTCATTGGACGACCAGTTGCAAAGACAGTACTTCATAAGGTTTGGTGCTGGTGCGTCCTGGATGGTCCCGACGAGGCTCTCTGATATGGCTAACAGCGAGAGACTCATGAGCGAGTTTTACATTAGTTGGGCACCCGCTGGAATGATAGCAGAAGTTGGTTTGGATTTGGGTATCAGCCGGGACAACGTGTTCGATTTGAAACCCAACCTCAAGTTTTTCCTGCTTAGCAACAGGTGGTTTTCTGTCTACCTCGAGGCAGGTTGCGATGTGATGTTCCTGTCAGAAGGCAAGGAAGTCGGCGCAAATGCAGGAGTGGGGTTCATTCTGGGTATCATTGACAACCTCGCCCTTGAAATCAAGGCATCCACGGCCATGTTCTCCCTTTCGCAACAGGGTGCGAGCCACTTGCTGGAGCTTGGCGACGAATCTGCCGACGCCAATACATCCAACCTGACCATATTCCCATCCCTCACAGCACGTATCGCCGCCAGGTTTTGAATGTTGGGTTGCCAATGAGAAGCAAGACGCATGCTAACTGTTTCCCAAAAAACGAAAATCACCAGGAAAATCCATTCCACTCATCGAGTCTAAAAAAACCCTTTCCGTAACATCTCCGGAGTGTTCCTCCAAAAGCCCGGCCACTCGCTCGATCACATCCTGGATCACAGAAGGCTCCACGTCTCCAGATACTTTGTAATATACACCCATACCCTTCGCCATACATGCGGGTGGCCGATTGGGATCTCGTATTGCTAGCCATATCCTGATTGCCAGACCTTTTCTATTTTTCAACAGGATACCTGCCTTGTTTTCGCTGTCTGCTGCGCTATGAGCCACACAGGCCTCACATACATCTTTTTCGAACAAGAGATTATCTTCACACCAGTTACAATTCGGGCAGTCTCTGTCACAAGCCGCAATATGTTGCCATGCAGAATCCGGCTCACTATAAAATCCATTGGGATGAGTGAGAGATTCTGCTTCTAGATACAGACCTACCCGTCGCATGATTTCCGATGTAGACATGTTGCGGCCGGAAATCTTTATCTCTGGGACTATTCCTTGCAGGTATTTCAAATGTCCTGGTAGGATCTCCTTTTGGGCCAATAGCCAAGGCCTGCTTTTTCTAACAGCCAAGCTCCCTGGGTCACAAGCAGCCACGAAACGCCCCAGGCTGTTTTTTTTATCCCCGTCCCCTGCTGGAACAAAGTGTCTTGAACGCGCCTGGCATCCTGGCACACAATCATCAAAGGCCACGACACTCAGGGTCATGCCGGACTTGGCAAGCGCCTTTAGAATCCTTGGCGCACGGTTTATTTCTCTCGAAACTGTCAGGGCGGTTGCCGAGACCTCTTGTTGCCACCACATGGCACCAACCGGTGTCTGGACATCTGCAAGACAAGAAACACCGACACTCAACCAAGGAATAAGACTCTTGACCTCTCTCGCAGCATGCAAATCGGCAAAAGTCACCTTCAACTTGCTGACTTCAGCCCTCAATCCCACAAGGGTATCGGAGACTTTTTCAGGGTCCAAAGCCCATGATGGAGCGTTGGCAAGCAGGTTCAACCCGACCCCGGCATTTTGACACCAATTGGCCACCCGAATCAGTTCCAGCTCATATAGGTTTATAGAATCCCGGCCGGTAAATGCACGTGCACTAAGGGAGGCAGTAGGATGAAAGGGCAAGAACAGGAACGCAAGATACCTGGAAAAAGGATTCAGTGCTTCTAGCAAATCAAGACGATGATTGTAAGGAACCGAAAGTTTCATGCCTTTGGGAAGCGCAACTTTCACCGGACACCTCCTCTGTGTCCAGAATTTCGCATTCGGGCGACAGGGTCAATTGATCTGTTCCACACCTTGTGATAAAAAAACTCCATGCGTTTGAGTATATTCATTTTTTTGGCTTTTTTCTCCCTTCCCGTTCAGGCTCAGACCATAGTGGAAATGGATCTAAAAAGCGCAATGCAGCTTCTGCAAAACCACAATATGGGTAACTCGGTGAATATTCTCGAAAATCTTGCGAACAATTACAAAAGGTATACGAACATCAGGGTTCACTCCCTGAAGCACAAAACACAGTTGTCCTTGCTGGCAAACGCCTTGAGAACTGATTTCGATGGTTCAGGAACTACCTACATTCGCGAACTGAACATCTGGGCCATCGCTAACAATGTGGGCAGCTTTACCTATATTGCAGCTTCCTTGCTCGATAAAAACGCCCTATTATTGAGTACCGACCTGGATTACATGAAGGGGATGTTTGCTTACGAGATTCTGTCGCTCATACGGGATGGACGGATGGCTCTGGACATGGCACAACGCAAAGCCCTTCTGCTGGGAATAGAGATGCAGGTTGACGAAAGCGAAGAAGGACAACGCAAAATTATTTTCTTTGGGCACAGCTCTGATCAACGCCAGTTGGTGGGAAAGCTGGTAGTGATCGAACCGCCAGACTTCGTTTGGTAGACCGCTCAGTATGCTGTTACAGACAAAATTCTTTTTACCAGGCAGGGAACAACGAACGCGCGCCTGACATCCAATACAGGATACTCGAACCAGGGAGACACCATGTTCAATGCCGCCATGGTCCTTTTTCTTCTCATTTCACCCTTCATCGCAAAGCCTGACCATACCCCAAGCGTACACTTTACACGTTTTGAACATTGGGAAAAATTCCTGGGAAAACATCAGCACGACATGCGTGGTGCCATTGGTCTATGGAACCTGCAAAACCTGCTTTCAGGCACAGACTCTGCACATAGAAAGTTTTTTCTCAGGCTACTTGGGAAAATCTCTTCAGACCTCAAAACCCCCATGCCTGTTCGTCGCTTGGCCCTGGGAATGCTCGCAAAGAGACTTTACGCCGCAGATCGGGTGAAAGAAGCCCGAAAAACCATAAAGAAGCTGGGTTGGATTACGAAATGGTGGATTACAGGTCCGTTCCCAGATGAAATACGAGATGGATTCTCAAAAAAATTTGGCCCCGAAACCAATCTCCTTCTTGAAGCAAAATACCGCGGCAAGAATCGTAACATCACCTGGAGAGTTCTTCCAGCCCATGAACCGGATGGTCGTATATTGTTGCACCCTCTTTTCTCCCCTTCCAATTCTTCCGTAGCCTATGCATTGTCCATTTTGGAGTTGAAGCAACGCAAGCGTGTTGTGATGTATACCGGTTGCGATGATGGATGCAAAGTATGGGTCAACGACACACTGGTCATCTCAGACAAGGGCCCCCACGATCTGCAAAGTGATCAAAATGCAGTCTCCATGATACTGCCTGCGGGAAAAAACAGAATCCTGGTAAAAATCATTCAGGATAATGGTGTGATGGGATTCCGGCTTGGAGTCACCAGTCCAAATGGAAAATCTCTCCATGGAATGGATATTCTCACAGAAGAAAGGCAAATATCAGAAGCCCTGCGCTCTGCAAGACCCGCTCCACCATCCGATGTCAAGGCTTCTGAGACCTTGGCGGAATGGTTCCTAGCCACCATGGAAAAAGAACCGGAAAACCCCCGGGTCCAGGCAGAAGCGGGATTTGCCCTTTCACAAACATCTACCGGGTCAAGACTTACTCAAAAACCCTTTCACCTTTTGAAAAAATCCTTGCAATTGATTCCTGAAGGACAAGAGCAAGAAGTCACATGGAGAATGTGGCTTGCCAGCGTGTCCACCGATGACCAAGAGACCAAGCAACAACTGACGAAATGTATAAAGATTTCCAATGGCGATCCTTTTCCATTGTTGAGGCTCGGGCTATATCACCAAGCGAGGGGAGAATCTCTGCTGGCTTTGGATGCATACAAAAAAGCTCTACGTAAAAGTCCGCAAAACCCCCTCGCATCCACGTCTATAGGCGAAATTCTCCTGGACCTGGGTTTGTACGCACAAGCCGAAGCGATCATGGATGGTGTGGCGAAATCCGGATGGGAAATACCGGATGTATGGACAGCGGTGGCAAATGCATACAGGAGAATGAACCGACCAACAAAGGCGACAAAGGCTTTTGAGCACTTGGTGTCTTTGGACGCGAAGAATGAACTTGCGCTCAGGGCCCTTTATGAACTTTCCGTCGAGCGGGGAGACCTAAAGAATGCATTGTCTTACAACAAGGCATTACGTGCGATGGACCCGCTGCGCATTGGCTGGATTTTGCAACGAGGTCGTCTGCTTCAGGCAAACGGGAAAACCACTCAAGCACTGGCAGCCATAGATGTTGCAGAGGAAATGAACCCTGACCTGGCGAGTGTATATATAACGAAAGGGGAAATTCTCCTGGATTTCGGGTCCGAGGAAGAAGCGCTCAAGCAATTCAACCTGGCACTATCCATAACTCCACAGGATCGCGAGTTGGCCAACCGCATACAGGCCTTACGCCCTACCGGCCCTGCTTTTTATGCCCCATGGATCGTAGATGCCCAGTCCCTCGTTTCCAAAGGGCTAAAACCGCCCAAGCGGGGAGGGGCCAGAAGACTGAAGGATATCAGGGTTACCAAGCTTCACCCGAACGGCATGGCATCCAGGTTCCACCAGCAAATAGTAAGGGTCTATGATGATCGGGGAGTGGAGAAATTCAGAACATTCCGTATCGAATACTCCCCTGGTCGGCAAGAGGTCAGAGTCGTCCACACTCGTCTTTGGCATGCCGACGGCACCACCGACCCCAGCATAATGCTCGATGACACATCTCTTTCCGAGCCTTGGTATAACCTTTATTATGATATTCATGCACGGGAGATTACTTTTCCAGACCTGAGGCCCGGGGATTTGATAGAAGTCACTACTATCTTAGAGGATTCGGGGGATTCTGCATTGTTGGGTGACTATTTTGGAGACCTGGTACAGCTTCAATACGATGAGCCCCTGTCCGAAGGTTTATACGCCATTCTTATTCCCATGGGGCGCACCATAACCAGTAATAAACCAGGTGCCGGTATTCAATCCTCTATCGAACACAGACCGGATGGCTCTACAATCAAGGTCTGGAGATTCCAAAATATTCCTGCGGTGGCATCGGAACCAGGAATGCCGGGATTTACCCAAACCCATCTATATCTGCATATCTCAACTATGAAGAGTTGGTCCAGGCTTTCCAAGTGGTTTGCTTCTCTAATCGCGGACCAACTCGAGCCATGTCCTCAGTCCGAACAACTGGCCAAAGAACTGACATACGGATTGGATGACACCAAGGAAAAGATCAGGGCCATATACAGATACGTTGCCAACAACACTCGCTATGTGGGTCTCGAGTTCGGAATCCACTCATACATCCCCTACCCCTCGTCACAGGTGATAAAGCGAAAGTTTGGCGACTGTAAAGACAAGTCAGCACTCCTGGTGAGCATGCTCGAATCCATTGGTATCCGGGCCAGGTTGGCCCTTGTCAGAATGCGAAGGCTGGGCAAGTTCGACGGCAGGAACGGTCCTGCGTCACTGGCGGTATTCAATCATGCAATATGTTACCTGCCGGACCAGAAGATGTGGCTTGACGGGACAGCGGCGCTCAACGACATAGAGGATCTGCCGCCACAGGACCAGGGGACACAAGCACTGGTGGTTGACCCTGATGGAGGCGGTCTCAAAATAACTCCGACCACGGGTTCGAAAAGAAACTGGACCCACCTGAATTTCGATATTTTTCCAAAGGACAGACAAAGGGCTGAGCTGACTGCGGACATCTCTTTCTTGGGGGTCCTCGCACCGGAAATCCGCCTGAGACTTCTCAGCGGCTCTTCCACCCGTCAGGCATTGGCTAAAATCGTCGACGAAATCTTCCCTGGCGTAGAGGTCGAAGAGGTAACCATCGAGGACTTGGAAAATCCATCGGTTCCAATACGAATACAGTCAAAGATGAGCATCCCTGCACTGGGCCAGGATAGCAATGGACTCATGGATCTTCCCGCTCTGGGCAAGACCACCGGTTACCAACGCATGCTGGCTTCACTGCAACGAAGGCAATATGCTCTGGAACTTGGACCAGCCTGGACCGTCACTTGGAAAGTCACCATTCATCCCCCAAATAATTACGCTCCTGAAACAGTACCGCAGCCCCATTCCGAAAAAAGCAAATTTGGACAGGCAACAATAAGATTTCAAAAAGACCACAACAACATTACCACCATGGCAGAGTTTGAACTCACCACCGATACTGTCGACGCACATGAATACAAAGAGTTCAGAGAATTCCTTGGAAAAGTCGACCAGCTTTTCTCCATACACCTGCAATTCAGGAAAGGCACCCATGGCTCCATCTAACCTCAATAGATTATGCAAGCATATTTCTCATACGATTTTATATTGTCTATTTACGTCCATGGTGCTTGGAGCAACGTATGGATGCGCCCACTACACGGGTAAAGACCTGCGCACGAAAAACTTACGCGGCATCGTCTCCCACCCGGCAACCACTCCAGAAGAACTTGCTCTGAGAGGTTGGGCGGGTTTTATGCTGGACACGAATTGGGACAATGCCCTCAAAGATTTGACTAATGCATCCCGGATACCACCAGAAAAAAAATCTCATTTGGATTCCAGGCAAATCTCGCTTCTCGGCAAGGGACTAATATTGCTCCTCAGAGCAGAATTTCGTAAAGCTACTGATATTTTTCTAGACACCATAGAGGCCGATCCATACACACCTGCGGCTCTCGTAGCAGCGAGACAGCTTACTGAAGTCGCATTCCAGGTCAACGGAGGCCATGCCAGAACAGCTGGCAGGATCACCATGGTCCTCAAATCCATGACCAATTCCACTCATTCGTCGGATTCCATCGTTTTCATGGTTCGTACACTGAGAAACATCATTCGGGATGGGGCAAAACGAAAGGGAGACTGGAGCAAAGTCAAAGCCATCGAATCAGATATGGGACTCGTCCCGGTCTGGCGAGCGGCAGGTCCTTTCGGAAAGCACCCCCTGGCAGACCTGGATATACCCATGGAACCAGAGCAAAAACCTATCGACTCGATTCATCTTCCACCAGGAGTGTTTGCCTGGACTTTATGGCCAACCGAACTATCCATTCCCACTTCGCTTCCCGGTGGCGCAGGTGTATTCTATGGTGAATCATATTTTCACCTGGATGAACCCGCAACGATCCTGGTCCGAATACAGAGCAAATCTCCCTGGGCACTTTTCGTGGATGACGAAAAAATCGGCCTACACCAATCCCAGTTCCAACACTTGCCAGAAGTCGAAGTGAGGGCACTGAAGGCAGGCAAGGGATGGCACAGATTGTTGATTAAAGTGGCTACATGGAAACAGGACGAAAGCATTGGCCTTGAACTCACCAATGCCGAAGGAAGCACCAGTGATATCACCTGGTGGAAGTGGCCCCATAAAATCCCTGACTATGTCCATAATGGCACTCAAACCGTAAGCAATGCACCAACACCACCAAGACAAATCCTTGCCCGGAAAATCGAAGACAAT
>CAYSLH010000057.1:0-19560 GCA_964431605.1 uncultured Myxococcales bacterium | reverse complement strand
CTTCCCACTGTGGCTCGATTTTTGCGAGGCGCTTAGGCCTAAGCTTGAGCTTACGTGCGTTGGCGATATGCTGAAGCTCGCACCTTTTATTGCCGGGGCAATTTTTGCAGTTGAGCAAATGGGTAGACATGAGTAGTTCAAATCCGGCACGCACGAGCCGGTCGACTTTTTCGGTGCGGGTGTGGACCATGAGCCCCGGTCGTACAATAACGGTACAGGATGTAACTGGTTTTTCCAGACCTTCTATTTCAACCCAGCACAGCCGGCAATCTCCGCGAGGCGGTTCCACACCTTTTATGGAGCACAGGTTAGGAACCCAGATGCCGGCGTCCAAAAGTGCCCACAACAGCCGTTGACCCTCCTCGGCCTGGATCTCCCGGCCGTCTACGTTTATGGAGACAGTGCTCATTTTTTGCCCTTTTCTTCGGGTCTCGGCTCCACGGCTGGTAGCGAGGAGCGTGGAGATATCTTTACCACCGCATTGTATTCGGGAGGACAAGCCACGCGACACGAATCGCAATTGACGCACAGTGATTGCTCTATGGCCTTGACCCTTTTTGATGTGGTGTAGATGGCTTCAGGGGGACAAGAGCCGACGCACGCATCGCAACCGCGAGCGCATTTTTCAGGATCGATGTAGTAGGCGGTTAGTGCGTCACAGACCTTGGCTGGACAGGTCTTGTGTAAAATGTGCGCTTCGTATTCGTCACGGAAATAGCGCAGTGTGGTGAGCACAGGGTTGGGTGCGGTCTTTCCCAGGTTGCACAAGGAGCCGTCCTTGACCTCCGCGGAGAGTTCTTCGAGCAGGTCCAGGTCCTCCATTGTTCCTTCTCCCGCGACAATCCTTTCCATAATGTCCAACATGTGCCTGGTTCCGATCCTGCAAAAGGTACAGGCTCCACAGGATTCGCGTTGGGTGAACTCCAGAAAAAACCTGGCTGTCTCCACCATGCAGTTGTCCTCGTCAAGGACGACCATTCCGCCGGAGCCCATCATGGCACCGGCTTTGTCCAGAGCATCGAAGTCTATGGGAACATCGAGCCACTGCTCGGGAAGACATCCACCGGAGGGCCCTCCGATCTGTACTGCTTTGAACTTTTTGCCTTCGGGGATGCCTCCACCGATGTCGAACAGAAGGGTCCTGAGGGTGGTTCCCATGGGGACTTCCACCAGACCAGGGTTTGCGATTTTTCCGGCGAGGGCAAAGACCGCGGTGCCCTTGGACTTGTCCGTGCCAATGGAGTTGAACCAGTCCACACCGTTTCTGAAAATGTGACCAATATTTGCTAGGGTCTTGACATTGTTCAGGACCGTGGGCTTGCAGTGAATGCCACAGACGGCGGAATGAGGAGGACGTACCCTGGGAACCCCTCGCTTACCCTCTATGGAGCGCATCAGCGCGCTTGATTCTCCACACACGAAAGCGCCGGCGCCTTCGACGATCTCGATATCGAAATTCATTCCCGAACCCAGGATGTCATTCCCGAGGAGACCGATTTCCTTGGCGTCATCGATGGCCTTTTCCAATCTCTTCACAGCCAGGGGATACTCGGCTCTCACGTATATATAACCCTGAGTCGCTTCCGTGGCCAGGGCGCTTATGAGCATGCCATCTAACACGGCGTGGGGATCGCTCTCTAAGATGGTACGGTCCATAAACGCCCCCGGATCACCTTCGTCTGCGTTGCACACAAGGTATCGCTCTGTCTGTAATTGCTCGCGACAAAGTTGCCATTTTTTCCAGACGGGAAATCCCGCACCCCCAAGGCCCCGGAGCCCGGATTCCTTGACCTTTTCCAGGATCTGCTCGCCGTCCATCTCCAGTGCCCGGGAAAATCCTTCGTAGGCACCCCTGGCGAGAGCCTGGTTGATATCCATTGGGTCGTGAAGACCACAGCGCTGGAGCAATCGTCGCTCTTCCCCTCCAAATCTCGGCAGGTCTTTCATTTGGGGAAAGATATCGGTGGGCTCCACTGCTCCAAGGAGAAACTCGAACTGGGGATCTTCGTCGGTGGCGATAAACTTGTCCACCAGGTTTTGTGCCACGAAAGTATTGAGATTGCCATAACACATGGCTGGATAGCCTGGCCTCTTGATGATGGCCATGGGTTCGGCATAACAGTGACCCATGCAACCAACTTCCTGTAGGTGGGCTTCGATACCCTTATCCTCCAGCCTTTTTTTGAACGCAGCCAGCACCTCCATGGCGCCTGCGGAACGTCCGCAGGTAGCCGTGCCCACCATGATCCAGATGGAATCTTCGCCTGACAGGGTAGAGCAACATTGTTCAGCGTTGGTCCGAATGGATTGAAAGCGCAATATGGCCTGGCCGATGTTCAATTCGCTCATGACTCACTCTCGGTCTCTTCGCTATCCCGATCCATTTTGTGCTTTAGCAGGATACCGTCTATCTTCGTGGGAGATGTGTATCCAATGACCTCTTCGTTGATGACGGTCACAGGGGCCAAGGTGCAACAACCCACGCAAGCCACCCTGTCTAAGCTATACTCCCTATCGTCGGAGACCTCGCCTGCCTCTATTCCCAATTCCCTCTGCCAATGGTCTAGAATCTTTCCTGCCTGCTTGATGTGGCAAGCCGTACCCATGCAGACTTTGATGGCGTATTTACCTGGCGGGACAAACCGGAACTGGTTGTAAAAGGTAGCAACGCCATAGGCGGAGGCAGGGGAGATTCCGAGATTTTTTGCCACCAGCTCGAGACCTGTTTTGGGTAGGTATCCGAAGCGTTTCTGCACAGCGAGCAGTGCTGTGATCAGTACGGGGCTTGCCTTGTCTGATGAAAAGTAACTGCTTACCCAGGATTCAATTTCTTTTTTTTCTTGTTCGCTTTGTTCGATCATGTTGCTTTCGCCGTCTGTTCTCCCGGGTTATATTTATCTTCCGGGGGTCGTTCTCAAGTCGAATCCTGCTCGGTCATATTTCCCATCAATTTATCATACAGTTCGGCACCAATGCACTCACGTGCCGATTGACACCATTGTATGCAACTGGGACTTTCTTCTTTCATTACCACTGTCTTGCAATTCGGGCAACGTATACGAAATTCGTCGGAGAAAAACTCCACGGGTTTCCCGCAATTTGGGCACGGATGATAAGAAACCGTCAGTTTTCTGCCGTCTTGGCCCGGACATTTCATTTGGTGACCTCCTGGGTTTCATTTTTAAGGAGTATTTGAGTACCAAATTACAGCAGCTAACGATTCCTGTCAAGGTCACGGGGGTGAGAGCTCGTCCTGTTTTTTTATATGATGTCCAAGGCTCTGGCATGGTGGCGGTCCTTACATGAGTTTTATGGCCTTGAGGGGGCAGGCGGTCACGCACGCCCCGCATGATTGGCACATTTTTATCAGGTACGGTGCTTCTCCTGGAGCGTCCTGCACGAGCACCTTGTGTTCGCAGGCCTTCACTGAATAACATTTGCCATCGGGACACTTGGTGGGATCACAGATCTCGTAGTTTACCGTGGAAGTACGTTTTGGCATGACCGGACCTCAGTTTTATTCAGAATCAGGGCGGTAGGTTACCAAGTTGCCGTCTGTCTCCCAGACCCTCACCTTGTGAAGCTTCACTGTATTGTCATGGCGTAGGGCGGATATTTTTTCCTGTATGAGGGAGAAAATGATCCTGGCGATGTTTTCGCTGGAGGGATTGATCTCTAAAAATTCCTCACAGCTGTTCAGATCCTTGTGATCAAATTTTTCCACCACCTGACGCAGGATACCTTTCAGGATTCCGAAGTCAATGGCTAGCCCAGTGTCATCCAGTGTGGTTGCGCGGACCGTGACTTCGACCTTGTAGTTGTGGCCGTGGATGTTTTCACATTTTCCCTGGTAACCACGCAGGTGATGAGACGCAGATATAGTGTCGGTAACGGTGACATCATACATTTGTCTAATATCTCCCGGTCCCCCCGGGTAACAATAGATATGTGCTCATATTGACGCTGAATGTCAAGACAACAAATGAAAATTTTAGCATGCTTTTCGGTTTTCTTTTTGAGTATACTTCCATGGTTCCAGGATTTATTCCTGGGAAACACTTCGTTCACGCATTACATTACCATGGTAAGCGTCTGGAGGTGTACACAGGGTGAGAAAAATTCCGGGAATGTTACAAATCGGTTCCACGTGCAGGAAAGTTGGAAAAACCGACCTGGCCGTTAGCATAATAGAACGTTTCAGGCAGGAAAAGATCATCTCGGTCAAGGTCACCCCTGTCCATACTGACAGGCCGTGTCCCAGCGGGCAGGGATCGTGCGGCGCTTGCGCTTCGCTAGAAGGACCTTTCGAGATCGAGGAAGAAAACAGCAGGACAGGGGACAAAGATACCCAGCGATTGTTGAATGCAGGGGCTGAGCGTGCCATATGGCTTCGGGCCAGAACCGGACACCTGGAGCAGGGGATGGAGCGGCTTGTAAAAATGATCGGACCTGGGAGGGTTTGGCTGGTAGAATCCTGTTCTGTCAGGGAGGTCGTCGAGCCGGACTTGTTCATTCTCGTGGGCAGGGACAAGCCTTGTACCTGGAAGGCATCGGCGAGGCAAGTGCGAAAGCATGCTGACAGGTTCATAACAACACGAGGGACACAGGACGGTACTGACTTCGGAGGGTTTTGCCTGGACGAGTTGAGACTCTCCGACGGTAGGTGGTCCATGCCCA
This sequence comes from uncultured Myxococcales bacterium, assembly GCA_964431605.1. Taxonomy (GTDB): domain Bacteria; phylum Myxococcota; class B64-G9; order B64-G9; family B64-G9; genus JALVPF01. The sequence goes on along the minus strand of CAYSLH010000057.1, from coordinate 14,883 downwards.
CCAAGGCAAGCGCCATTATCCTGGCCGGTGGAAAGTCGTCGAGAATGGGCAGGGATAAGAGCCTGATGGAATTGGACGGTCGGCCTTTGATCTCCGTACTCGTAGGACAACTGATCGATTGGTTCGATGAGGTCATAATCAGTTCCAACACACCGGAGAAATACGATTTTTGCGGTGTTCGGGTAGTGGCTGATCGCCAGGCAGGGCAGGGGCCCTTGATGGGCATTGCTTCTGCCTTGGATGCGTCGAAATCAGCACGCAACCTGGTGCTTGCCTGCGACATCCCCATTGTAGACAGGGCCTTGATCCGAAGCATGCTCAGCGGTCTATCGGATGCCGATGTGGTTGTTCCGCAAAATCCCACTGGTTATCTGGAACCCCTCTACGCAGCATATCGCAAAGATATTGCCGAAAAGATGTTCGAGACCCTCAGGTCCGGTAAACGTCGTATCGTCCATGCGTTCGATGGCCTTAGGGTACGTGAGATCGGGCTTCAACAGCATGAAGTGCTGCCAAATCTCAACACTCCGCAAGACTGGCATAAATGGAAGGTAGAACAAGATGCTATCCCAGATAAGCTTTGAGCATGCACGTTCCCTGGTGTTCGATGGAGTTCCCAAGCCCACCAAGCAGAAGCTGGGGCTTGACTCTCTGCATGCAAGAGTACTCGCAGAAGATGTCCATGCCTTGGTGGACCTTCCCGGTTACCATGTGTCTTTGAAAGACGGCTACGCAGTCTGTTCGGATGACTTGCGCTCGGCCACACCTGATAGCATGGTCGAGCTGAAGCTCGTTGGCAAGATCACGGCTGGTGCAGCAAACACCCTTGTCGTAAGACCAGGTCAGGCTGCAAGGATTACCACCGGTGCTGTTATCCCTGAAGGGGCGGACGCGGTCCTTGCAGAGGAATTTTGTCACCGTGCTCAGCATGGCTCAGACAGGATAATGTGCTTCGCGGATGCCCGGCCCGGCCGGAATATCCTGCCTCCTGGCTCGGATATCAAAAAAGGTGAGAAGATCCTCAAAGCCGGAACCAGGCTGATGCCCCCGGACATTGGGCTGATGGCAGCGGCCGGTTGGGATGAAGCGGAAGTCTTTCGAGTACCTAGGGTGCTGGTATTGTCCACGGGAGACGAGGTGGTGGCACCTGGCGGCAATTTGGGAAAGGGAAAGCTCTTTGCCAGCAACCTGGTGGAGATTAGTTCGTGGTTGGGATACCTGGGTAGCGAGACTGTGACCAAGGTTGTGGCCGACGATAAGGCCATCATTAAAAAAGCCATAGCAGACTCGCTGGAATCCTCCGACTCAGTGATAACCACTGGCGGAGCGTGGACAAGCGAACGTGACCTGATCATTGGAATCCTGGATGGGCTGGGTTGGAAGCCACGGTTCCATCGTGTCAGAATGGGACCAGGCAAGGGTGTGGGTTTTGGTCTCCTGGAAGGCAGGCCTGTTTTTTGCTTACCTGGCGGACCACCTTCAAACGAAATGGCGTTGCTGCAGTTGGCCTTGCCGGGGTTGGCGCGAATGCAGGGAATCTTTGAGCCATTGTTTCCAAGTGTGAGATGTGTGTTGCTCGAACCAGTGTCAGGCCAGGTGGACTGGACGCAGTTTGTCCCGGCCAAGTTTGAACAAGTTCCCGAAGAGGATCCTTTGTACCACCAACATTTAGTAGGAGTAAGGCCTTACAGGATCAGAAGTCGTTTACAGTCCATGGCCCATAAGCAGGCTCTTATACGGATCCCTGAAGGAGTAGAGCAGTTACGAGCCGGACAGATAATAGAGGTACAAGGTGTTAGATACGGCAATAAATTCATCCCAGGTGATTGAGATTTTGTTAATATCCGGAAAAAACACAAGCTCGGCTTTGATGGGGTGAAGGAGTGAAAAGGTGCCATGGATTCGAAAGACTACATAAAAGGATCGGTGTTTTTATTTTCGCTGACCGTGCTTTTTTTCGTTGGTTGTTCGAACGAAAGCCCTCGTGCCAAGTTGAAGGTCATCAGCTTCAATGTTCTGTGCTCTTTTTGTGATTCTTCTTATCCACCATGGGACGAGAGGTTGGAGTATTTCAAAGATATACTCGAAAGGCATGACGCTGATTTGCTTGGATTGCAGGAACTGACCTGGCCCAAGGAAGTGGAGCAGGTCCTTGCGTTGAAAGACGGATACAAGGCCGTGTATTTCAAGGGCGACAAGCCAGGTGACTTTGGTATGACCGATTATCCCGACGCAACTATCCTGTACAAACATGAAAGGTTTTCGTTACTGGATTCGGGAAACTATTGGCTCAGTCCAACTCCTGACGTTGCCTGGAGCACTGGTTTTGCCGACGGACCCCAGTTTCCCAGGATTGTCGTATGGGCCATGTTCGAGGATAGAACGACCGGTATGGACTTTCTGTTTGTCAATACTCACTTCGACAACAACTCGCCCAGCCAGCAATTGAGCGCTGATGTACTCTTGGACCGAACCAGGGATTTTTCCAAGCAGGTGCCAGTGCTCATAGCCGGGGATTTCAACTCCCAACCCCAAGACCCTGCTTATGCCAAGTTGGTGGCAAAATCGGACCAGGGCGGTTTGGACCTGAAAAATGCGTTCGATCTCGTATCCGAACACGACCTGGACAGTGACGATCAAAATCCTTCATGGGATCCTGGCACCAGGATAGACCATATTTTTGTAGGAGGAAGCGGTTCGTTGTGGAAATGCGATAAATGGACCGTGGACCTGCACAAGTATGGACAGCCTCCTGGTTTTCCATCCGACCACAGGGCCATAGAGGCTGACCTTGATTTGCAATGGTGATTTTTTATTCCTAAGGCGCTAAGTTGCGTGGGTGAAACGGAGATTGTTTTATGTGGCTCGATGCCGGGATATATTGTATAGAGCTTATTCCCTGGTTTTGATGACCAATGTTGGATTATAAGGAGAAAACCGATGCGAATACTGCCGTGGATTATTGTCGTTGCTTCAATAGCGACCTTGTCATGCCAAAGCAAATCGAGTAGTTCCCAGGCCGAGAAAAAACAACCCACAGCCAATCATGTGACTGGTTTGAAAATAGCTCAAAAACCCATGGTGACCAACAGGACGATCCAGTCTTCCCAAAATTCAAGCGCTTCTGCAGCAGCTACTGCAGGGAAGGTCCCCCTGTTTCCCATTCCCAACGGAATGAGTGTGGTTCGTAAGGGAAAGTTTTGGATGGGATGTAAACCTGAGGTGGATGGTAAATGCGAAGAATCCGACAAGCCGGGCAGGGAAGTTTACCTCGATATGTTTTTCATCGACAGGTATGAAGTCACAGTGGCTCAGTACAAAGACTGTGTTGCTGCAGGATTTTGTTCCAGCAAGGGGCTGGATGTGCCAACTTGGGATGGTAAACCGCAGAACCAATGGGCATGGGCCTGTAACTGGGACAAACCTGGTCGCGAGCAACACCCTGTAAATTGTATCTCGTGGAGCCAGGCTGATGCTTATTGTAAATGGAAGAATAGACGCTTGCCCACTGAAGCCGAATGGGAAAAAGCCGCTCGTGGAACAGACGGTCGAAAGTATGCCTGGGGAAACATGGAATACGCACAGATGGCAGCTAAAGGCGTTAAAATGGCGAACATCGCCGATGAGGCGGCGGCTCGACGTGATCCCAAGTGGACCGTTGCCAAGGGCTATGATGATGGTTTTGCCGCCACGTCCCCTGTGGGATCCTTTGCTGACGGAAGAAGTCCGTGCGGAGCCTATGATATGACCGGTAATGTCCTGGAATGGGTCTCGGACTGGTACGATCCTGACTATTACAGCAAGGCGCCTGCTTCTAATCCCAAAGGCCCAGACAAGGGCACCATGCATGTTGCACGTGGTGGCGCTTGGTATGGGGAACCTTCCACCACCAGGATAAGTCTTCGCTGGCCGAATCCTGTCAGAAGACTGGTTGCGGTGGGGTTCAGGTGCGCGGCCACACCTCCAAACCAGTAGACCTCAGTATCAGGAAAACTTCATGGAACGTTTGAGCTTGCCTTGCATGTAGAGTTCCAGGTCATTTCTGAGATCGTCTGCCACAGCTTCCAGGACCCTTTCAGTGAATTCTTCGAGTTTTGCTTGCTGTGAGGAGTTGATGGGCCAACTGAATTGCTCTGTCATCTCCACGACCCTGATCTCCGCCTGGCCTGCGTGAACTTTCGTCTCAACCGGTATCTTTACGGTCACGTGTCCCACGTCGAACTTGAGCCTGACCTTGGCCCATCCCCCGTCGTGATAGACGATAGCCTTTGGCAATGGAAGGTCAGGGATGGTGTTGGGTACTTTTTCTGAGCTGGGGTGATAGCGGATCTCGTCGACATCAGCCATGTCCTTGATCGTGTCTGCGAACTGCTTAGTAAAGATTACACAGTTTTGCTGAAAGTCTTCCCACTCCCTGATCTTTTCCTCCGCTGCGTCCAGTAACTTCTGGTGAAGGCTCATGACATTCCCTCCTGTTTTTTTGGGTCCCCGGGCTGTTTGGCAAAGGACAAAGACGGTAATTAAACGAACCTTATGTTCAGTGAGTTATCCTGCCCCGTTTCTTCTTCTTTCTCTTCTTTTTAGGGGCCTCGTCCGCCACGAATGCCTTTTCCCACAGCGAGTCAGGTTTTACGAAGTGCTTGGAAAATCCTAGTTCCTTTGGCTCTGCTCCCTGGGACATCATGACGAGTTGGCTCAGGTAGATGATGGGCAGATCATATTGCGTGTCGTATGTCTTCTCGATGGCCTTTTGTCTCATGTCCAGGTTGCCCTGGCAAACCGAGCATACAACCACCACGCAGTTGGCGCCGGCGTTCTTTGCCGCAGCAAGGATTTCATTGGATAACCTGAGCACAGTCCCGGTCTTTGAAAGTACCAGCGATGCGCCGCAGCAATCCGTTGCATGGGAAAAAGCGACAGTCGTGCCTCCGCATGCTTCCACCACCTGCTGCATCTTTACCGGTCGTTCCACGTCGTCCACGTTCGCACCGTGCAGCCTGGTCAGGCAACCGTAGTAACATGCCGCCTTTATACCGGAAAGGGGCTTGGTAACCTTCTCCCTGATCTTGTCCAGGCCCACCACGTCTGTCAGAAAATCCAGAAGATGGCGAAGCTCTATCTCCCCGGAGTATGAGAGTTCTGTCAGGCTCGCCATGCGCTTTGCGATTTGTTCGTCTTGTGCCACCTGGTCAGACGAGCACATGTGGCTGTGACATGCCGGGCATGGTGAAAGGACTTGCTTTATCTCCTGCTGTTGGGCCAATGCCAGATTACGCCAGGGAAGGGCCAGTGATGCCTCCTGCGAAACAGCGCCAGCCGGAGTTGCGCCGCAACAGTTCCAGTCTTCGATCTCTTTGAGCTCCACACCGAAATTTTTGACCATGGCCCGCACGGTCGAGTCGTACTCTTTCGCGGTGGAAGTCAGCGAACAGCCAGGAAAGTAGCCATACTCCATGGTGCCACCCTCTCTCAGTCCCGCTTCAGGAAGCGCTCGGCATTGCGGATGATGCTCTTGATACGCTGCCGACCCTTGATGTTGTGTGGTTTGAGTCCGATTTTGCCCTTAGAGAACATGGCCGGTCCCAAGCTGGCATCCCGTAACGGATGGCCTGTCCTGAAGTTTTTGTTCATCACGAGTCCCAGCTCGAACACCCTGCCGTGGGCGTTGAGGGACCTCATGAAAACCTTGTTGACAGTAGCCACGTCGCTTTCAGCGGGATCTTTCTGCCGATCCAGAACCAATAGGCGCAGGGTGTTCATGACCTTGGCTATGTCGATACCAACAGGGCAACGGACGGTACATGTCTGACACGAGGTGCAGTACCAGAACATGGACGAGTCGAGCAACGAGTCGAGATCGTTGAGTCTGATAAGTTGCATGACCTGATTTGGTGTCCAGTCTGCCTCATCCGCCAACAGGCAACCAGCGGTGCACTTGCCGCACTGAATGCATTTGCCGATATCCACATCGGAAAGCTCGATGATGAGCTTTCTCAGTGCGTGGGGGTCCGTGCGAGTTTTGGTCTCTTGATCACTCATGGCCTTTCACCCCACTGAAAAGCGCCCCGTATCTGGGCATAGATTTGATGATCCCGGAATCCATCTACATCTATGGCCCGAACCCTGCATGCGGATGCACAATTGCCGCAGCCTGCGCAGAGGCTCCTTTGAACATGGGCGACCTTCCTGTCGTCATCTGTCGATACTATCTCGATGGCTCCGAATGGACAGACATCAACGCAGTTGAAGCAAGAGCTGCACCTGTCTTCGTCCACTTCGGCGATCCTGGGCTCGATGGTCAGGTGGTCCTGGGAAAACACAGCACATACACCTGCGGCAGCGGCGCCACTCATGGCCACAGTGTCAGGAATATCCCTGGGGAACTGGCACGCCCCTGTGAGGAAAATGCCCTTGGTGACGCTGTCTACAGGTTGCAACTTGGGATGCACCTCGGAGAAGAACCCATGTTCGTCATGGGGAATGTTGAGCTTTTTCGCCAACTCAATGGAACCCTTGCTTGGAACCAACGCCGTTGCAAGCACCACCAGGTCAGCTTCGATCTCCAAGGTCCTGCCGGTGAGTGTGTCCACACCCCGCACCACCACCTTGTCACCTCGTTCGAATAGTTTCGAAGGGCGGCCACGGACATAGATTGCACCGTGATCCCTCTGGGCTTTCTGGTAGAACTCCTCGTAGTTTTTACCCGGAGCCCGCACATCGATATAGAATACGTAAGCCTGCGAGTTAGGCTGGTGCTCTTTGAGCATAAGGGCATGCTTGGCCGTGTACATACAACAGACCCTGGAACAATATGATACTCCACGTTCCGGATCGCGAGATCCTGCACATTGTATAAAGACCACGGTCTCGGCTTCCTTGCCGTCCGAGGGACGGACCACGTGACCCGCCGTGGGGCCGGTGCTTTCGAGCATCCGCTCCATGTGCAAACCGGTTATCACGTTTTCGATTTCCCCTCCTCCGTACTCACCATACTTTGTCCAGTCCCATTGATCGAACCCGGTCGCCACTACGATGGCGCCGAATTTTTCCGTGATCAGTTCGTCCTCCTGCCCAAGGCGTATGGCCTTGGGGCCGCAGGCTTCTTCGCACATCCTGCATTTGCCTTTCGTGTAGAAGAGGCAGGTGTCTTTATCTATGACAGGCACGTTGGGAACAGCCTGTCCATACGGGACGTAAACGGCCTTTCTTCGACCGAGGCCCATGTCGAACTCACTGGTGACACGCTTGGGACATTTTTGGATACAATCGCCACAACCGGTACACGTGTCCAGATCCACCGAGCGTGCCTTCTTGCGAATGGTTACATCAAAATTACCGACATATCCCTTGACCTCTTCCACCTCGGAGTAGGTCAGCAGGGTTATGTTCGGGTCTTGGGATGACTCCGTCATCCGCGGGGTGAGTATTCAAGCCCCGCAGTCCAGCGTTGGAAAAGTCTTTTCCAGCTGGGCCATCCTTCCGCCGATGGATGGACTGCGTTCCACCAGCGTTACCTTGTAACCAGCCTTGCTTATGCCAAGGGCTGCTTGAATGCCTGCGATACCGCCTCCGATGACCAGGGCATGCTTGGTTACCGGACTGGACATCGGCTCCAGCTCGAGCAGCTTGCGTGCCTTGGAAACAGCCATTCGTGTCTGCGCGATGGCTTTTTCCGTGGCAGCAGCCTTGTCTTCGGTAACCCAGGAGCACTGTTCCCGGATATTGGCAATCTCGAGCTTGAACGGATTTGCACCGGCCTTCTCCATGCACTTCATGAAGGTGGGCTCGTGCATCCGCGGTGAGCAGGCTGCCACAACCACTGTGTCCAGGTTGTGTTCCTTGATGGCTGCCGTTATCTCTCCCTGACCGATTGCGGAGCAGCTATAGCGAAGGTCCTTGGCTACCGCCACATCATCGAGCTTAGCAGACTCCTCCACCACGTGCTTTACATCCACCACCGAGGAGATGTTTGTTCCGCAGTGGCATACGAAAACTCCGATACGCGACATTGTATTCGCCTCTCCTTGCGTTATGTTCCAGGCGCCGGTAATTACGAACCGGAACCACTTTCAATCCTTACTGCACATACCTTGTATTCCGGAATGCCTGCTATGGGATCCAGAGCGTCGATGGTCAATACATTGGCAGCGGCCTCGGCAAAGTGGAATGGAATGAAAACCACTCCACGGCCAACCCTCTCGGTGATGATGGGCTTGATGGAAATCTCGCCCCTTCTGGTGATGACCCTCACGGGATCCTTTCCGTTTATGCCTAACTGAACCGCGTCTTGTGGATTGACCTCCACGTAGGCATCCTTTTGCTCTTCGTCCAAAGATGGAGATTGCCTGGTCATGGTGCCTGTGTGGAAGTGGACAAAAGATCGTCCCGTGGTCAGTTGCAGTGGGTAGTCCTGATCACATTCTTCCGCCGGAGCCTTGTACTCTATGGCGTGGAAAAGCCCTTTGCCACGAGCGAACTTGTCCTTGTGTAAGTATGGTGTGCCAGGGTGATCCTGCGTGGGGCACGGCCATTGCAATCCATCACCCTCTAGCCTCTTATAGCTCATGCCAGCATACTGGGGGGTGAGAGAAGCCAACTCGTCGAATACTTCCGATGGGCTCTTGTACTCCATATTGTAGCCCATTCGAGTGCTGACCTGGGTAATTATCCACGAATCGTCTTTTGCCTCGCCAGGTGGATCGATGGCTTTTCTAACGAGTTGTACCCTTCGTTCGGAGTTGGTGAAGGTGCCGTCTTTTTCCGCGAACGCACACCCAGGCAAGACCACGTGCGCATATTGGGCTGTCTCGCTCATCACTATGTCCTGTACAACCAAAAAGTCCACCTTGGACAGAGCATCCCTGACGTGGTGAGAGTTGGGATCACTCATGGCAGGGTTTTCACCAAGCACGTACAAACCATGGACCCGGCCTTCGAGTATGCCGTTTACCATCTTCATTACGGTGCGGCCTATGTCCAGGGAGACCTTGGCGCCCCATGCCTTGCCAAACTTTTCCGCAGCGGCCTGGTCAGTGACTTTTTGGTAACCAGGGTACACGTTGGGTAACGCACCCATGTCGCACGCGCCCTGAACATTGTTCTGGCCCCTGAGTGGGTTGACTCCACCAGCGTATGCTCCGACACGACCACACAGCATGGCCAGGTTTGCCAGGGACTTTACATTGTCCACGCCCGTGGTGTGCTGAGTAATACCCATGGCGTATACGATGGACGAGGTTTTGGCCGTTGCATAGGCCTTGGCGATGGCTACGATATCATCTTTGCTTACACCGGTTATCCCCGCGACCTTGTCGGGGGTGTATTTATCCACGACCGCCTCGAGTTCATCGAACGCCTCGCATCGTTGTTCGATGTAGTCCCTCGCGTGCCAGCCCTCTTTGATGATGACGTGCATTATTCCGTTTATCAAAGCAACGTCACTTCCCAGATTGTGCCTGACGTAGATATCGGCAAACTGGGCGAGATGAATTTTTCTGGGATCTGCGACTATGAGAGTCGCGCCCTTTTCCTTGGCGCGCATTATCCTGTCGGAAATCAGAGGGTGAGCTTCGGTGGTGTTAGAACCAGTCACCAAAATACACTCCGAGTCTTCCAACTCCGCGATGGAGTTTGTCATGGCTCCGGAACCAAACGCAGCCGCCAGACCGACGACCGTTGAGCTGTGTCACAAACGAGCGCAGTGGTCGATGCTGTTCGTACCGACCCCCGCGCGGATAAACTTTTGCATGAGGTAATTGTCTTCGTTCGTGCACTTTGCTGACGAAAAAGCCCCTATCGCATCCGGACCATGCTCGTCCTTGATGGCCTTGAGCTTGCCTGCCACCGTATCCAGCGCTTCGTCCCATTCGCATTCCTGGAGTTTTCCATCCTTTCGGATGAGAGGCTTTGTGATGCGTTTGGGATTGTTGACAAACTCGTGCATGTTCCAACCCTTGATACATAAGGCACCGTGGTTGACCGGGCTCGATTTACTCGGAAGAACTTTGACGAGTTTGTCGTCTATGACCTGCAGCAGCGCCCCGCAACCGCATCCGCAGTAAGGGCAGGTTGTTTGAATCGACCGATAGTTCACCTCAGGCCTCCTCCTGTATTACTGAATTGGAAATGTCCCGTCGCCCAACTCGGCAAGGGGACTTTTGCCTTTGGACTTACCAGGCCAGAAGTTCGTGAGTTCTCCCACCACCAGGCGCACCTTGCGGTAAATGGTGCGGATGGGTATGTCCATGGGACACGCCTCTTCGCACAGACCGCAGTCCACACATCGGCCTGCCATGTGAAAGGCCCTGGTGAGATGGAAGGATGGATACTCCGAGGGGATCTCCCCGCGTTTGACCAATGGATCGTCGTTAAGGGTACATACCTTGCAAAAACACATGGGGCAGGAGTTGCGGCATCCGTAACATTTTATGCATTTGCCGAGCTGCTCCGACCACCATTCCAGCCTCTGTTGGGAGTCCATAGCGTCGATGCGTTCCGTGTCCGAGTTGTCCCAGGTTTTTGCGGTGGATTGTCCGAAGAGCAGGCTCTTGGGAGTGGGATCTTCGCACTCACAAGCGATACGAAGCTCTTCGGTACAAGGGATTCCTACCATGTGGACCTTGTCCATGGATAACTGGGAATTTCGAAACATCTCTGTCATGGCTCTTTCGTCACAAGCCCTGCACATTATTCCAAACTTTTCGTCAGGGTGACGTACGGAAATCCAACGCAGGATTTGTACCAGGCTGTATCGCACGTCTCCAGTGGTTAGCTTTTCGATTTCGTCCGGTTTGTCCGCAACGAACATGTGGGGCACTGCACCAGTGGTGGTCTCTATCATTCCCACAAAACCGGCTATGGTTTTTTGCTCCAGGAGTTTCGTCACTTCGTCTCGTAAAACCTGCATCGGGATATCCTCTCAAGCTCCGGCCGGGGTCTCTGCGGCAGCCTCGCTCTTCCATATCTTCTTGCTCACCGTGGCATCTTTCCAGAATCTGACCTGCTTGATGGGAGAAGGTCCCATGGCCCTTATCTTGTCAGTGAACGCGTCAACTTCACGGGCGTACTTGTCTCCCTCCGATGCTGCGATCCAAACCAGGTGGAGACGTTCCTTGGGAATACCCAAAAATTCCAGCAGCCTTTTCATTATGGCAACCCTCTTTGCCGTGATGTAGTTGCCCTTTACGTAGTGGCAATCGCCTATGTGGCAACCTCCTATGAAGACTCCGTCCGCTCCTTCCTGGAAAGCGCGGATGATGAAGTGCGGCGATACCCGGGCAGAGCACATGACCCTTACGGTCACGAAATTGGGCTCGTACTTCAGCCTCATACCTCCTGCCAGGTCGGCACCGGCGTAAGTGCACCAGTTACAACAAAAGGCCACGATCTTCGGCTCGAAATCAGGAGTGGATTCGTCCACCATGGGCAGCAACCTCGCGTTGGTCAGGCGGTTGATAGACAGGCTGGTCGGCAGCCTGATGCAGGAGAATCTATCGAAATAAAATGGGATTTTCAACCTAAATGAAGACAGTGTGAATCATCTATTTCCATTGGCTATTTTCCTGACATTCTCCAGCAGGGTATGACGGGTTATGGGCTTGTGAACCACCGGTATGCCGGATTCGTCCACGGCTTTTCGCTCCGAGCGTTCCGTAAGCCCGCCTGTTGTAAAAAGGATGCGCGAGCGGACTTCATGGTCGGCTTTATCCAGTCGATGGATGATATCGGTAGCGGTTTTTCCCTGAAGATGGAGATCGCACAATATAACGTCCGGCAAAGGGTCTTTGTCTAACGAATGAAATAGATCGTCGAGGGTTGTGAAAGTGCTCACATGACAGTCTTGCTCCAGGGTGCGGGAAAACGCCTTGAGGATGAGTTCGTCGTCGTCCGTTATAAAGACACGGGGCTTTGTTGTTTCTTCCCTGGCAGCCGGCTGTCGGCAAGCGATGGCTTGTGCCACTTCTCTGGCCAGTGTGGATTTTCTGACAGGTTTGGACAGTAACTTGTGTCGCGCAAAATCGAGTCCGGCTTTTTTTAGATCGTCGTGCATACATCCGGACATGAACAGGATGGCTATGTTCGGGAGCATGTTTTTCAGCTTGTTGGCCAGTGCCACGCCGTCCATTTCGGGCATGGCCACATCGGTCAGAACAAGCTCTATGGAATCCTTGGCCTCGTTAGCAAGCTCGATTGCCTCCTTTGCGTCGCACGCCTCCAGGATATGATATCCAAGGCTGGAAAGAATACGGCTGGTAAGGGCCAGCACGGCATTGTCGTCTTCCACCAGGAGGATGGTCTGTCCGGAGCCCTTGGGATAACCAACTCCGCGCTGATTTGGACCCGAGTCTTCGACCTTTTGGTCCGTTGCCCTGAAAAATGCCGATATGCTCGTACCCTTGTTGGGAACCGAGAATATATCCAGATGTCCGTCGTGTTGCCGGACGATACCATGTACGGTGCAAAGACCTAGTCCCGTACCCTTACCCGGAGGCTTCGTAGTGAAAAATGGTTCCAGCACTCGAGCTTTTGTCTTTTCGTCCATGCCGCAACCAGTGTCCGTGACAGTAATTTTCACCATGGGCTCGTCTTGGTCATCATGCAAATAAGCATCTATGGTTATCTCGCCACCTGAGTCCATGGCGTCGGTGGCGTTTACCACCAGGTTCATCAGGACCTGTTCCAGTTGAGTCTTTTCACACCTGATGGCAGGTAATGACTCGGGCAGGTTCAAGCGCAATTTCACGTTCGTTCCACATAAGGTCTCGAGCAAGGGACGAATTTCATTCATACATGAGACTGGGTCCACGTTGATATTTTCACCTGTGTTCGAAGAAGGTGCGCGGCTGAAAGCCAGGAGTTGTTCGGTCAGTGCCGCGGACCTGTTTGCAGCTGCCATGATGGCATCGATGTCTGAAAGCATGTTGTCCGAGGGGATGAGTTGGTCTGATAGCATCTGGGCGTGGGATTGGATGACCATGAGCAGGTTGTTGAAATCATGGGCCACAGATCCAGCCAGTCTTCCCAGCGCTTCCATCTTGTCTGCCTGTTGAAGCCGTTTTTCCGCTATTTTCTTTTCGGTGATGTCATGGGCTACGTGTATCACTGCTTCCAATTCGCCCTTGGTGTCGAACATGGGCATGCAAGATACCAGGTATTCCCTGTCGTTAATGCGTATATCGAAAGATTCCTGTTTTTTCTTGCCTTGAACGAGAATTTTTTTAAGGGGGCGGCCTCTGTGGGCGAATTTTCGATGGGGTTCGAAAGCATTCCAGCATTTTTTGTTTTTGAGTTGCTCCGGGCTCGTATCCAGCACCATGCATTGTGACGAGTTGGCCAGTTGTATGTTGAAATCCTTATCCACGATCATGATGGGTTGGTTTATGGCCTCTAACGTGGAGTTCCAAATTTTGTAACTATACTCGGCCGCCGCCCTCGATTGCTCTATGATACGCCTGTACAGGTGGATACGTGCGTCGAGTACCGCTCGAGAAGATGAGAGTTTCACAGAGTCGTCAAATCCCATGGCGATCCAAGGCCTGGGGTTCTGGTGGTTGCCCAGCACAACGACACAGAGTTGGACCTTTCTCTTGTAGTGGATGAAATTTCGAACTTTTTCAGGAGTGTCTTCAAAAAAAGCAGTGTCTACCATGAGAAGGTCTGGCATATGGTCAGACTTGCCCTGAATGTCATTGGAAAAGGGCGGGCTGGGAGCTTGGACCTGCCAGGATAGATTTTCGAGCAATTCCGTGAGCAAGGTGCGCTCAGTGGCCTTGGTTACCAACAATGTCGCTGAGAATTTTTCCAACCCTCTGTCCCCACTGTCTTTGATCTGTCGTTCACATCCAGCGATACCAATCAGGACTTTTATTGTTGCATTATTGTCGCATTATTATCAACAAAGTGAAAGCTCTTATTTGTCAAGCTGCCTGTGCTGCTGCCCGTTTTGGGGCGAATCTCTTTTGATATTGATGGTCCAGACTTCTTGTCTGGTTATATGTAGTTATATGTAACTGAAAGTAAGTTACATATTACCTACGAGGAGTGGTCTTGAAGCAAGCACATATTCACGTTACACTTCTGGCCATGATACGAATGGAGATGGTTGCATGAGGTGTTCGTGTGGGAAAGTGCTGTTTTTTCCGGTGGTGCTTTCGTTTGTTTTGTTTTCCTGTACCGGCATGATCGACGTGGACACCATGGATGGTAACGAGGGTTCAGGGGACGGATTCGTGGATGGTGGGCTCAGTACGGACATGACAGATAGTGGCACAGAGCACATGGAGAGTGGGGATGGGATGGATGATATCGGTCCGGATCCTTGCCAGGCAGTAGACTGTGGAGTACATGGAGAGTGTGTCGTATCAGGTGTGACTGCTCAGTGTAAGTGTGATGTTGGTTACCATCCAGAGGGATTGTCCTGTGTGGAAGATGTGGTCGATCCGTGTCAGAACGTAACGTGTGACTCTCATGGAACATGTGTAGCCTCTGGTGAGCAAGCATATTGCGATTGCGATGACGGCTACCACGCTGATGGTCTTTCGTGTGTCGAAGATTCTTCTGCCTGTGACGGGGTTACATGCTCGGGACACGGTGTGTGCCAACTCGACCAATCGTCAAATCCACATTGTATCTGTGACGATGGGTATGAAGCCGATGGGTTGTATTGCATAAGTGGAACTGATCCATGCGGCGGACAGGATTGCTCGGGCCACGGTACTTGCCTGGTATGGGATAACGCGCCTGTATGTGCCTGTGACGGTGGTTTCACCCCTCCTGACCGTACTGGTCTTTCATGCGTGCCCACGACTGATGTATGCGTGGGTGGAGCCATCGATTACGACGTGGATGGTGATGGAACCAACGAGACATGGTTCGAACCCAACG
>CAYSLH010000056.1:0-19638 GCA_964431605.1 uncultured Myxococcales bacterium | reverse complement strand
TGGACGGAGGCAGGGTGTTGTCCGTGGCCCTGTCAGGTCCGTCCGGAGCTTTCAGCATCAGCGGTCTTGCCGCTGGGACCTATGACTTTCGCTCCATGGCCATCGGTTACCATGTGGGCACCAGTTCACAAGTAGTAGTCGACACAACCTCGCCCCCATCTGTCTCCTTGGCTCTTTCCTCAGCAGGGCCATTTACACTAACCGGGCATGTTCGTCTAGACGATAACCCCTTGGACCGTTCCGGCTCCAATGTAAGGGTGTTCGGCACAAGTCCTTCAGCTATCACAACGACCATTGCCTCGGGAGAATACGAACTTTCAGAAGTTCCCGCAGGACCAATTTCCATAGCGGCATCCCACAACGAATACAGGTGGCACCACAGGCTTGACCTCCTCGTGCAGGGAGACACAGTTGTGGACTTTATTCTCAGAAAAGACGATGGACAAAATTCCACATCGACTTTCAACATTACCGGGACAGTAAGACTCCAGGACACACCCGACACGGATCCTTTGAACGGGTCCGGAAGTACCGTAAGCATATGGCAGGAAGATAAATCTCCGAGGTTGGCTACAGTGGGCACAGACGGCACATACAGGTTCAATGGAATACATGCAGGCACATGGCAGATGGGCGCAGCGATGGAAGGATATACTTCCGTTAACACGGAACCATTTGAACTTACGAGCAACAAGACCCAGGATTTCATTCTCGAAAAGGATACAAGTTATCAATGGGGACCGGGAGCTGCCGACGGCGAGCTTGGATGCCAATGCTCTTCGATGAAGACCAGTAACGAACTCGCGCTGATTTTTGTGTTGCTTGTGTTGTTTTGTAGGAGGCGTCATTGATTCAAGAAGCTCTTCGTGCCGCACGCCAAGCCGCGCTTGCAGCAGGTAAAATCATGAAAGATGGTTTTGGCGTGACACATCAGATCGAACACAAAGGTTTGTATGATTTGGTAACGGAGATAGATAAGGCATGCGAAGAGGCCATTGTTGAAATAGTCTCCAAGGCTCTACCCTCAGCCAGTATCCTCGCAGAGGAAAGCAACCCAAACGAAGACAGTGGTGGGCAACTGGTATGGGTGGTCGACCCTCTGGACGGGACCACCAACTATGCACATGGTTACCCTGTATATTGCTGTTCCATCGCACTGAGAAAAGACGGAGAGACATTGGTGGCAGTCGTATATGATCCAACGCGGGACGAAATGTTCGAAGCAACCGCAGGAGGAGGGGCAAAATGTAATTCGTCCCCCATCCATGTCAGCACGACTAGAGAACTTACGCAGTGCATCCTGGCAACAGGCTTTCCCTATGATCGTTGCGAAAGCTCCCTGACAAATCTCGATAAGTTTGCAGCCCTTACCATGCGAACCCAGGGGGTCCGCAGGAGCGGCTCGGCCGCCTTGGACCTTTGTCATGTAGCTTATGCTAGGCTGTACGGCTTTTGGGAATACAAGCTCAATCCCTGGGACGTATCCGCTGGCGTGCTTCTGGTCAGAGAAGCGGGAGGCATGGTATCAGCCACTGATGGGAGTAGTTTTGACGATACAGGATCAGACACGTGTGCTACCAATGGCATTCTACACGATTTACTGGTCGAGGCTCTGGGACAAACCCTCCCACAGGGCCCATGCTATGGATGAGTAACCTTGGAGTGAGATTTTATCCATTTCTGAGCAGGTACAAATCCAGGTGCTATTTTCAGAGCCTTCTCAATGGACTTTCTTGCTTTTGAAATCTTTCCCTGTTTTTCAAGCAACAATCCAAGATTGTAGTATGGGCCCGGTTCTTTTGGGGCTAATCTAATCAGTCGAATCAACGCATTCATGGCACAATCATTGTCACCCGCAGAAAAACATGCCCTGGCCAAGTTGAATACAACCTCGGGTTTAGTACCGTCCCTGTGCACCGCCTCCTTCAGAGTTTCGGCCGCCTCCTTGCTTTTGCCAGCCAGCAAATATGCATAGCCGAGATCACCCAATAACCCGGCATCATCCAGAGACATTTTTGCCCTCTCCAAGGCAGCAACAGCTTTTTGGGGCTTTTCTGACATGAGCAAACTCAGTCCATACTCGTGGTTGAGCTCGGGATGGTCAGGTTTTTTTTCCAGGGCTGCTTCGTACACCGAAAGAGCCTTGGCGCTGTCATGCTTCAAATCGTAAATCATGCCCAGCAACAGCGATGCATCAACATCCGACGGATCCAGTTCCACCGCTTTTTTCAGAGGGACCAAGGCCTCGTCCAGACGGTTGAGGCGAGATAGGGCCAAGCCCATTTCACGGTAGCCAGCCACGAGTCCAGGGTCCTTTTCCACAGCTTGGCGAAGAACGTCCAGTGCCTTTTCGCTTTTTCCCTGAGAATTATATGAAATTCCCACCTGGAGTAATTCCTTGGAAGTAAGTTCAGCGTGCGGATGATTTTTTTCCGGACGATCGGCTTCAACAGGTCTGTGGATCGCACAACACGACAAAACAAACGGCAAAACTGAAAAAATCACCCAGCGTTTCATCTACGGCGCCTCACCGTAAGTCTGATGTTGTCTATGAGCCTGGTATCGCCGATACGCACTGCTACCAGCAAAACAGCCTGTTTTTCCACCTCGTGGATACGCTCCAACGTGTTGGGATCGCTGACTGCGACGTATTCGATCTCCATATCCCTCTGCTCGCGCAGCAAATCCAACACAACTGCGGAAAGTTCCGCGGCATCATATTCACCACTGTCACACAACCTCTTGGCCTTTCGCAACCCACGGTAAATCGCAGTTGCCTGGTGACGTTGGGAGGTGGAAAGGTAGGTGTTGCGGGAACTCATGGCAAGGCCATCATCCTCGCGAACAGTAGGCATCCCAACTACATCTATGTCCTGATTCAAATCCCTGACCATTTGGCGAATCGTGACAAGCTGCTGAAAGTCTTTTTCCCCGAACAGGGCCAAATCAGGTTGAATGATTTGGAACAGCTTTGCCACAACAGTGGTGACACCCCTGAAATGGGACGGTCTGGAGGCACCACAAAAATCACGTGTTACTCCAGTCACTTCAACAAAGGTCTGATAATTTTCCGGATACATTTCCGCAACGTCCGGAGCAAACATGTAATCGGCACCTTCAGCGCGTATTTTTCTTCTATCACCAGAAAGATCCCTGGGGTACCTGTCCAAATCCTCGTTCACTCCAAACTGTTTCGGATTTACGAAAACAGAGACAATGACAATGGAAGCACGACGCCGTGCTTCGCGAATCAGTGACAGATGCCCTTCGTGTAAAAATCCCATGGTTGGCACGAGGGCGATTTTTCTCCGTCTAGAACGAAGCTCCCGGGAAAGCTTTTTCATGTCGGAGACTTTCCTTATGACCTTGAAATGGGGCGACGACTTGACCTTTTTTTTCCCGGAACCCTTTGATGCGGACCTAGAAGCAGCTTTCTTCGGAGACTTAGTTTGTTTTTTGGGAGCCTTACGGGCAATCTTTTTTGCAACCTTACCCGACCCCTTAGTGCGAGATTTTTTTGGTTCCTTTACAGAAGTCTTCTTTGAAACTCTCTTGGTTTTCGATGCAGACTTCTTTGGTTTTCTTGTGCCTTTACGAGTAGTAGCCATACTCGACCCCCAGGTCGGGAGAGCCCGATAAACTGGTTATTGCAACCGTAAATGGCACTTTTTACATTACAACTTCCTAAAAAGTCAACGAAAATCTAGCTGGTTGCCTATTGGATGCAAATTTTCGATCTAAACCTGGCCACAGGAACCATGAAACACGTAAGGTAAAAGATCACCACTTGGCTTCCATGAGGAGATACGCATTATCGATGGTCTGGTCTATTGGAACGGTTGGTCCGATATAAAGTCCCTGGTAATCCCTTATGAGCTGAAGATATCCAAGCCTCGCGAACAGATGGTCTTTGATCAACTGCTGTATGTAATAAACCTCCCAGGCCCACCCCTTGGTCCCAAGACGATTCACCAACAGGTCAGATGGAGAGTTCCAGTTGATATGATACTTGGATCCATGGTTGACCTCTGCCCCGAGGCGGACCTTATAATCACCAAACCACGGCAGGGTATACCTGAATCCAAAATAAAACATATGACCAAAGTTCGTGGTTCCATTTCCCTCCTCGTAGGAGGCAAGTCCTGTCTCCAACCTCGATGTACCGTCGTATGTTCCAACCTGCTGACCAGTCACAGGATGCACTATGGGTAAATTCACAGGGACATCGTAAATCATGCGAGCTTCTTTAGGTTGAAGAATGCTCAAGGTATATGCTGCAAACAAATCCAGCCCGCTGTCAGCAATATTTTTAAACTCCAGAAGTCCATTGAGCATCCAGTACGCACCCAAGTCCTGCCCGGTTGGATCTGATGGGGTAACCTTCTGTTCGAGCCATGGAACCGAGATGGCAATATCCCTTGGCCTGAACTGTGGCACACAAACGTACCCAATCTGCAAAAGGTTTTCTCCAGCCTTGGGGATCTTCATCTCGAACAAAGCACCGTATGCATGCATGGGCTTGATTCCCGAGTCCATGAACAAAAACCTGTCATCTGCCAGACTGAAGTCCATGTGGTCGAGAAAAGGAATATAGTACAGTCTGAAGTAAGTGTCTTTGAAAAGCCCGGACAGGTGGAAAGTCAACATGATGGCTTCCATTTCAGCTTCCACCATCTGCACGCCCCAAGTGGCGTTGCGAACGGTATTCTCCTTGAGTTCGGCAGGAGGACCCTCTGGGGAAGAGACCCTTCCAATGGTCAGTACCAACCAATCCCAAATGAACCAATCGAAATAGGCTCGCTCGATACGTAACGTGGGGTCCCTGGGGTATCTGTTGGTATGCATATCCAGGGTGGTTGGTTCGTTCTTGAGTTCATTGAAATACTTGAAAACGCCGATCTGGCCGTAGAACCGGAGATTGTCTGTAACATCCCAGGTCATGGTCAGCCTGAGACGATTCAACCACTGGCTTCCGTACCACTTGTCCAGGTTCCTTGGAACCTGGGTATAAACAGGCGTTGCCAAGGGTTGTCCGGTGGCGGGATCGATTACCGGTTGACCAAAATCATCCACCACCAACTCCAGGTGATCCGGGATGGTATCAAAGCTGTTGTCAACCATGTGAAAATTATTGACCACGGCCCTGTATGATGCAGACCATCTAAGCTTGTCCCTTTTCACTCTTTTGAGCAACTTGTCCTGCACTCCCAGAATCCCTTCGAAATCGTCTTCCATCCCGGAAATACGTTCGTCCAGGTCAGAGAGTTTTTGCTCCACACCGCTTAAATCTACCTTGGGAGCCTCTGGCAAAGGCGTAGCCGATGACTTGGTGTTTTTTATATTCTTAGTGTTTTTTATGTTCTCGAGGAGAATCCGCTCCAACTCAAGCTGGTCCCTACGAATACGTCTGCTTACCCTGCGGAGGCGGTCTTCCAGAGAGCGTTTGACTTTCTTCTTCTTTTTGATTTCCTTGCTGTCAGCCTTTTTGTTTTCCTCTGTGTTTTGTCCTGTCCATGCTGTGTTCTCTAGACCCAGTAAGACAAACCAGACCATCGCAAATCCAAGCATCCAACGAATGTGCCTCATCTTGTCTCCCCTTTTTCTTATCAAAAATCTACTTCACGCCAGCTATTCCGGATTTTTCATTACCCGAAATCTGGGAAGTGATATAAACGAGAACGGATTTGAGTTCTTTTTTTGAAAAAAGATCATTTAACTTGGCATGTCTGTTGTGCCTTTTACGCCTGAAAAAAAACTTCCATTGTCTCGATGATTTCATGTTCCATTTCAGCCCTGGAGCCTTACTCCCATTATGACAATGGGTACATCCTTTCTTTGCAACTCTTTCACCAGACCAGTTACCCTGTCCGCTGATATACTTTGGTCGTTTTACTATTGAAGCAACTTTAGGAGGTTCTTTCAGGTCAGGTTCATCCTTGGGCTCCAAAGTCTCCTCTGGTTCTACCTCTGGCTTGGGCTCTTGCTTGGGTTCAGGGATCACCTCTGGTTCCGGCTTGGGTTTGGGCTCGACCACAGGCTCCGGCTTTGTCACTGGTTCCGTCTCTGCTTTGGGTTGAACTTGCCCATCAGTCTGATTAGCACTGCTCAATGTTTGCTTCGCAGGTTTTGTAAACCCACTCTTGCCCTTCGAACGCCTGCGGCGACGTCTTCTCCTGGATCTGTCCTTGTTTTGTTTTTCGATATTGGACAGTTTTGAAACTTTTGCCCCTGTTTTCTTTGGCCCGGTATCCGACGCACTTGCGACCAAAGAATTTTTTTCATTCTTAGCCGGCTCCGAAATGGCCACGAGGGTAGCGTCCACAAGTCGCTCCACGCCTTTTTTTCCCACGACAGAAATAACATATGGCCTGAAGCCATCCTTTCGCAGTTCCAATTTATGGGTCTTTCCCGGCTCCAAACGCAATGATAAGCCTCTGTCGCCCACGACCCCCATTTCCTTGCCATCCAGAAGCACCTTTGCATCTCGCTGTGATGCACGAATCATGACAGTGGATCTAGCAACAGAATCAGAGACCTTTTCCGGAGATTTGGGAGTAGAAGAAAAGAAAAGCCTGTGGACCAACAAAGCACCGCCGACAAAAAGAATGAAGACCAGCAAGATAATGAGATATGGGTTCCTGGCTTTGGCCTGCTGGGTAACAACCACGGAACCAGGCGTGGAAATATCCCCTGCGGTATGCTGTATCCTGAATTGACTCAGACCGGTTATGGAACCATGTTCCATGGTTGCTTTGAATGCACCTGTTGTGAGCCCTGGGGGAATTTCAGAGTCAGCACTAGCTACCATGGCCTTGGCTTTTTCCATGGCTCGTATTTCAAACTGTCGCCTTTTTTTAATCCTCTCCCCCATAACTTTTTTCGTCCAATCGGTCACCTTGGAACTGGAAGCGAGACCGCCAAAGGTCGCAGCTGCATTCCTGATGGCTTCGGCAAACTCAGCTCCTGTTTGAAACCGTTTTTCCCTGTCCTTCTCCAGGGCCTTCATCACCACCTTGTCGATGACAGGGGGAACGATCGGAGATAGCTTCGAAGGAGGTTCTAAGTTTTCAGTGGTAACCCTCCTGAGAACTTCAGCGACACCCACATCTTTTTTGAATCTGAAACACCTTTTTCCCGTAAGGAGTTCATGAAATACCAGCCCCAGGGAATACAGGTCTGCCCGCCCGTCCAAACTCTCATGCTGAAAAAGATCAGGAGCCAAATAAGAAAACTTACCTTTAATCATGCCTGGAGTGGTCAAATCGCTGCGTGCCGTACTTTTCGCTATACCGAAATCTATGACCTTTACATATCCCTGCTTGTCGGTCATGAGGTTGTGAGGACCGATGTCACGGTGAACCAGATTCAGAGGTTTGCCTTCCGGGCTGGTTGCGGTGTGAGCGTAATGCAAAGCGTTGCAGGCTTCCACCATCCACTTACACACAATGGGCAAAGGGATGCTTTTTTTCTGCTTCTTGGAAATCTTTCGAACATAGTCGAGGTTTTCTCCATCCACATACTCCATTACGATACATATGTCCTTGCTGAGTTTGCTCAAGTCAAAAATCTTTACGATATGTGGATGACTCAAAGAAGCGATGAGCCTCGCTTCGCTTATGAACATCTCCTTGGCGTTTTGATTGTCCAACCACAATGAATGGATTCTCTTTATAACCACCAGGCGCTGAAAAGCCTCCTCGCCCAGTTGTATCCCCAAAAACACATCAGCCATTCCTCCAGAGCCGAGTTTTGCCACGATACGGTAACGATCCTGCAAGGAATTTACCGCCAACATGCTGCCCTGTTCGTTGGACATGTTTCCTGCTCCCTGCTCCAGCCAATGGAGCCGACGTCCAGGCTGCTCTATTGCCGCGACGATCGACCTCAAAATCCATTGAATTCTCAGTGCGTAAAAAAGATCATATCACATAAAAAAAAACTTGTTCAAAATTTTTTAGACACACTATGCCAGCCTGGGTAGAAAAAATTTCACAAGTATTAATCTCAACCAAACAGGCAACTTACTTCAAATTCTTCATAGTTAAAATTTATTGAAGAAAAACACAGAAAATCTGGACAAAAAATTGACCTCAGGTGTATAGCATTGTATGGTAACGTAATTCGTTGCTCATTGTATATTTGCCTGGAGAGAGACAAGCATACGACAGGTAGAGGGACGGAGCATTTGCAGGAGGTGTTTCGTGGATCAGCAATTGACGGAAAGAGAAAAACAAGAGCGCATGCACCAGGCTGCGCTGCTGAAAATCGCCATGAAAATGCGACGGGAAAAACTAAAGGGATTCGAAGAGATATTTTCGGACATCCTGAAAGAAATGCACCTGGACAAGGACGAATTCCGACGTTATGTAAATAATCACCTTCAGACCCTTATGTCCACAGTGAAAAAACGAGGTTATTGATGCCTCCAACCCCTGCCATGCTCCAACCGAGCAAGCAGCGCATCACTAAGGGCACCGAACTCCTCAAGCTTCAATTGTTCAGGACGCATGGTAGGCTGAATCTCAGCTTGGACGAGAGCCTCGTCCAACAACGTATCAGAAAGGATCCCCCCGAAGTTGGCCCTGAGACTGTTGCGGATTTGTTTTCTTCTCTGTGAAAAAACCGCCCTGACCACGCGTCTGAATAATTTCATATCCTTTACACTCACCCGGGGAGCATCGAGAGGTCTACACTTGACTACTCTGGACTGGACCCTGGGGGAAGGGATGAACGCTTCGGGAGGTACGTCGAGTATTGTCTCCACATCCGCATGCATCTGCAAGTGAATACTCATCACCCCGTAATCCTTTCCTCCTGGTCCCGCAACCATTCTCACGGCCATTTCCCGCTGCACCATGACCAACCACCTGTTCAAACCAGTGCCGACATCCAGCAGAGAAAAAATTATCTGTGAAGCAATGTGGTAGGGCAGATTACCCACCACCACGGGAGGTTTTTCCATCCGTGCCAGTAGTTCATTCCAGTTCAATCTGACCGCATCGGCCTCTAAGATCTCGACCTTATTATCAGCCGCAAACTCGCTCATCAGTACCTTTGCGAGATCACGGTCACGCTCCACAGCAATTACCTTCCCCGCATCTTTGGCAAGCATGGCTGTCAGTGCTCCAAGGCCGGCGCCAAGTTCCACCACCACGTCGTCAGAGTCTAACTCCGCCGCGTCCACAATCCTGGCCAATACGCTCAAGTCCACGAGAAAATTCTGGCTCCAGGATTTCTTCGGCCTCAAACCGTGCTTTTTGAGAATTGTCTTTATGTTCAGCGTATCTGCCACCCCAACCCCGCATCAGCATCCAATTCCATACCATGGACTTTTCCACGCTGGAGATACACGCTGGACAAAGCCGCCACCATGGCAGCATTGTCAGTACAAAGCTCCACAGGAGGAAAGACCACGCGCACTCCATCCGCTTTACCCTTCGCCGCCATTTTTTCCCTCAATCGAGTATTGGCACTTACCCCGCCAGACACCACGACCAGGTCCAGTCTCTCCTGTCTGGCGGCAAGCATGGTTTTTCTAACCAGGGTATCCACCACAGCCTCTTGAAAACTGGCGGCAAAATCTGAAAGAGCCCTGTCCTTTGGTACTCCGTTTTTCCTTATGTATACGGCAGCGGAAGTTTTCAATCCGGAAAAACTTGAATCGAGGCGCTTGCCGGGCATGGGCCTTGGGAATCTTATGGCGTCCGGATCACCTCCTGTGGCCGCTTTCTGAATGCTGATTCCTCCAGGATAGGAAAGCCCAAGCAACTTGGCGACCTTGTCTAACGCCTCACCCGCAGCATCATCCAAGGTACGCCCCAAAAGCTTCAAACTTCCTACGCCATCCACCCTGAAAAGACTCGTGTGCCCTCCGGACACCACGAGGCCCAGGTGTGGATAAACCAAGTCATGATAATGAAGGAAAGCAGCACGAAGGTGAGCTTCCAGATGATTGACTCCCACAACGGGTTTACCCAAAGACCAAGCCAGGGTCTTAGCTGCAGTGACGCCAATGAGAAGAGAACCGATGAGCCCCGGTCCCATAGTGACTCCGATGCCGTCTATCTGTTCAGGACAAATGCCGGATTTATCCATGACCCATTTCAATACCGGTACTATTTTGCGGATATGGTCCCTTGAAGCCAGTTCAGGAACCACTCCTCCATAAGGTGCGTGAAGGTCTATCTGGGATGACACTCTTTGAGCCAGCAATTCATCACCTCTGACGAGTGCCGCTGCGCACTCGTCGCATGACGACTCTATTGCCAACACCAACATGGGACCAGTGGATGGTTGCATCACTATAGTTTCTTCAAAATGGTGCGGACTTCGGATGCTGATTTGTCATCAGGATCGAGCTTGAGGTATTTACGATATGCCCTACGGGCCTTTGTGTTCTGATCAGCCATCTGGTAGATGGTTCCCAGAGTCAAGTATGCGCGGCCATTGCCAGGATCAATTTTCAGAGCTTTTCTGGCAGCGACGATTGCCTTGCCGTCATATCCCATTTCAAAGTAGGCATTGGCTAAAGCCACCAGTGCATCCGAACCTTGCTCGTTTACGGCCGCTGCTTTCTTGAGGACTTTGATCGCCTTTCTGAACTGTCGGGCTTTCATGAGCGCCTGCCCTTTGGAAAGCAACTCTGCATACTCCTGTAACCCAGTTGAGGTTATCTCATTACCAGCTTTACCGGCCGATGCCGCAGACGGACCTCCATCTGTCTTTTCGTTACCCTTTGATAGAACCGGTTCCGTTGTTGTATCAGACAATTTCACACCCGCATCAACTGCAGCAACGCCGGCTGAATGGCCTCCATCACCCATAGACACGACTTCACTTGCTTTCGTGTTACCGTCATCGGTCGCCTGATTTACCGCTGAATCCTGATCAAGCTTTTTTCCAGCGTCAGGAGTCATGGCAACAGGCTCTAAGATGTTGGATTTGCTGTCATGGACTTTTGTATCTGATGAATCCAGGATTGGGACAAGTCTCCAAGCTCCATAACCGACACCGGCACCGATAAAAATCACGAGGAAAAACCAGAGTACTTTGTTCGATCGGCCGGGAAAATCCACGTCCTGTTCAACGGACGGCTCCCCGTCGAAAAATCCCTGCACCTCGCCATGTGACGATTCTTCAGTATCAGAACTCAGACCATCGACAAATGACTGGGAATCTTGCTGCTGTGAGTCTTGCGGCTCCGAAGCGGGTTGTTCCAATACAACTGCATCCAGAGCAGGTTCTACTTGTGTTTTTTGTTCCTGGGTGTCGAGTATTCCGTCCGTGGTTGGTCGAGGCCGCATCAGAGTCAGCATGTCCTCGACTATCTCCGAAGCCTTTGCATCGGCAGATAGATCGGTTTCATCCGGTGGTCTGCTGGTTTGTTCTTGTTGTTTAGCCTTTTCGGTATCCGATTCAGGTTTGTTTTCCATCACAACCCACGAGTCTGCCGGCGGCTGGTTTTCAGAAAGCTCCCCGGGTTGAGTCTCTTTCGAGTTGTCTAGGGTTGATTCTTCTTCAGGTAAATCCTTCGGTTCCTGGTCAGGAGGCTTGACCGCTAAGATCTCACGAGTATAGGGCTTGTCAGGCAAGTCCTCCACGACAACCTTCTTTTCATCTGCCCTATCTTCTGAAATGGATTGTTCCCGGCCTGCTTGCGTATCCTGGACACCTTCCAACAGCACTGATGGTGGTGGCTGGCTAAGCGGGGACTCTCCTTCGGAATCCCCGTTCTCCTGAGCTTCTTGCTCACTGCTGTCAAGGCCTTCATGCTTATCTTCTCGAACCTCTTCCCTGCTCTGTACTTTCGGTTGCTCTTGTGCCGCAGACTCTTCCACCGCAGGCTCTTCCACCGCAGGCTCTTCCACCGCAGGCTCTTCCACCGCAGGTTCTCCCGCCACTGGTTCTTCCGCCACTGGTTCTTCTTCTACCGATTCCTCATCTGCCGGTTGCTCTGCTGGTTTTTCCCCTTGTGAATCTTCTTGCTGTTGCCCTTCGATAAGAGGTTCATCTTCTACGGGAGGCGGCCTGGATATCCAGTCGTCAATATGAGATTCAGATTCGATGGTCCCAGGATCTTTCTCAGACGAAGGCTCGAAAATCAAACCTTCGAAATACAGCTTGGATATGACACCAAGTGCCTCCAAATCATCGAAATCGCTGTCGTCCACAACCTCCAGCAAGGTCCTCTTTCCATCGAACAGACGCAACACCCCGTTGACCTCGTCAGGGATCTCGCTAAGGCGATCAGACAGTTCCCGATAATCCACTTCGAAAACAGAATTCAAAGGAGGGATCTGTTCGAGCATTCGACCCCACTCATCCACCCTTCTCATTCCCTCCATGAGGAGAGCCTGGCTTGACAACGATATCTCATCCGGATGCTTCATGCTGGGTTTGAAATCGATTTCGAACGTTCCGTTATTCCACTGCAGGAGACGATAGACTGCCTTTTCGCCGTGAAGTTTTCCAAGTTCTGCATCGATGACCTTGCCGGCCCTGAAATACACGGTTGCGTGTTTTGGCGGCTCGGTGGCCGAATGAAACAAGGCGATACCGGTTTTACGCCCGATTTCGATTGTCTGGATCAGGTCCACCACACCCATGTCTGCAAGGTTTCCGGAAAACCGGACCTTCTGATCCCTGCGTTCCAGTGATTCACGCTTTTTTTTCTGTAACAGGATCTTCACCCTGGTGATTATCTCTTTGATATAAATTGGCTTCGTAAGATAGTCATCGACCCCCAACTCCAAGCCCTTGACCTTGTCCTCTATAGCCTTCTGGTTGGTAAGAAAAATGAAAGGAATCTCTGCGAGAGTCGGATCGGCTTTGAGCTTCTTACAAAACTCGAATCCATCCATCTGCGGCATCTTTGTATCTGAAATAATAAGCTCAGGCGGAGAGATCCTTGCCTTTTCCAAAGCATCGGCACCGTTTACAGCAGTGGTTATGGAAAACCCAGCCTTGCGGAGGCTAACCTCCATGACTCTCAGGGACTTCGGATCCCCATCTACAACTAAAAGGCTCTGTCTTGGCACGGCAAACCCCTTTGTTTTCAGGACGGAATGCCTAAAAATAGCACCTTCTTGGTCTACCTTGCATCGCGTCTTATGTCAATATTCTGGCTCTTTACCATCTCGCTTGCCGAGACTACTTGCAGGGTTGCAAGGTGGATCAGCCAGAAAAGGCCTGACCTTACCAGTGCCCATTTGCATCTCTGCAATCAAGATTTTCTTACGGTTACAAAAAAACGATACGAGCTTTGCCATCGCCTCAGGCATTGTACGGACCTGGTCTCTGCTCAGGTAGGGCCAGATAGCCTCTTCCATTTTTCCAGCCCTGGCCTCTAGTCGATCTTCATCCCATAAATCATGCATGATGCTCTTGAGTCTGGATAGATATTCACGCCTCATTTTCGGCATCAACCACAACCTGAGCGACATGATCGAGTACGTCCGCACAAACTGGCAAAACGGCTCGCAAGGTTCGGTTGGTTGAAACATGATTTCATCTATCCCCCAAGGAATGAAACGCCACAAGCCATCATCGCCCTTAGCCATGAAAAAGTTATTTGCCGCAAATGAATATCCATCATCGTCTTGCAGGAGAGACTCCATCGCCCAGAAAGAAAAAAATGAATCAAGGTCAATAATCTTTTTCAGGTCCCTTTCTACCAAGGCATCCGGCCCCAGCAACAACTTTACCAAAGAGTCCAGGTCGTGCCGACACAGTTGGCTGGAGCCGAATTTTCGGTCAAAAGATCGAACCCATCCCGGACGCAAATCGCTCACAGCCCCTTCTTCCAAACAAAGGCTCCCATCACCGAGATGGCGCTTGATGAATCCCTTATCGATGGACTCCACGTTAACGTATACACCAAGGGAAGCACCATTGACCACCAGGTGGACAAAACCGCATCTTGGCGCAACGACTCCGGCCTTTCTGAAAAGCTCATAACCGAGACACTGGCGGACAAGGGACGGGTCCTGCTTGGAATTATTCAATGTAAGTTTTTTCAAACCCGCCAAACGACGTCCCTTGCTAAACTTGGAAAAGTTTATTTTCAACGATGGTCGCCTGTCGTCCAAAGAACCATACATTCCCTTCTTGCGCACAGCGACATTCTCCATGACTCTCCCGTCCAGACGCAGGCGGGCAGGAAAATAGGAAAACGGCGTCGGTACCGGATCGCAAAAGCATCCCTTGCCCCAAGGCCCCTGCTGTTTGGATCTGGTCTGTTTTCGCAGAGCATCCCAGTGCTCAGGTTTCATTTCGATTTCAGCCTGGAGCACATGACCAGGGATAAAAGGCCATCCGTCGGCCGAAGCTCCATGGACCCAAGTTGAAAAACATCCGGAATGCAGCGCCAGGATCACAGCGAAGGTCAAGCCCGGTTTTGCAAACCCACCGCTCATTTTTCCCCAGCCGCTGCTGGAATCCAAAAGGCCACTTGGGTTCCGAGACCAGGTTTACTCCATGCCCAAATCTGACCATCCATGGACTCCACCGCAGTGTGGCATATGGCCAAGCCCAACCCTGTTCCTTTTCCTGGAGGCTTCGTGGTGAAGAAGGGGTCAAAAATACGGGATATATCTTTTTTTTCCATACCACTTCCATCATCCACAACGCAAAAAACAATCACCGTTTCGTTCTCGGCAATATCGCGTCCATCATTGGGTGGCATTATTTGATGAAGCTCACCAAGCTCGAAAAAATCCGGTAGTGAATCGGATCCATTCCAAACCAATCCACCTTCGCTTCGTTCGAGGCTTACCACCCGAATCCACAGGTGTCCTTTGCTGCCGAGAGCGTCCAGCGAATTGAGACAGAGATTGATCAACACTTGGCTCACCAGGTCCGGGTCGCACAAGGCTGCAGGCAAGGAATTTGCGACCTGGACTTCAAAAGAGATGGTCTTGAATTTCTTTTGGGGAACGAGGAGACTTCTGACCTGTTGAATTAAATCGTAAGCATTACATGGCTGTATTTCACCCCGGCCGGGACGGGAAAAGGCAAGCAGGTCTCGAATTATCTTGTCTATGCGTTCGAGTTCCCGTCCCACCCTGGCAAGAATGTCACCACGATCGGAATCGGAAAATTCCTCGGTACGAAGCATGTCCACATAACCAATTATAGCGGCCATGGGATTGCCGATTTCGTGAGCCAATCCGGCCGCGAGCAATCCCACGGATGCAAGTTTTTCCTGCCTCACCAACGCCTCTTGAGCTCTGGTCAAGTTGCGATTGAGTTCCTGAAGTTTAGAAATATGATGTTGGAGGCTGGATTGATCTTCTTTTATCCTCCTTGCCATCCTGCCCAGCCTTACCCCAAGGCGACCCAATTCACTTCCATTGTCCGCGCTCATCAAAAGCGAAAGATCCCCCTGCTCACTTACCTTGTCAGCGGCATATAGCAGTCGTTCCACAGGACGCACGACCATTCGGTAAAGAAACAACCAGCCCAAAAGCGCCAAAGCGGCTGCCACCACAACTGCATACACCGAGGCACTGGTATTGATGAAAGCCACCAACCTGTCCGTCTGTGCCAACGACAACCATGCCTTTAGAACCCATTTGCCATCAGCTACAGGCACTTCCACGAGGAGTCTGCGACCGTGATGGAGATCTTCGACCCTCCAGCCTTCCCCGCTTGGTCCGCTCGTACCCAAAGGCCCAAGTCCGTCCCACATGGCGCCTGAAGAAATACCAGGGTCAGAACTGACAATACATTTTCCCTCCCCATCGAGGAGGGAAAGGCTCAACAACGAAGGCATCAACTCCTGACGCTTTTTGGTCCATACGGAAAAGCCCCGGCAAAGACGATCTGATGAAAGGTCCGGACACATCTCATTTAGTCTTTCTCCCCACTGCCTCAAAAGTTCCTTAGTGTCGAAAACACGCTCTGCGACCATGGCATGGCGTGAAAGGCGCACGGCTGCCACTACGGTCAATCCAGCACACACAGCGAGCAGGAATATGAGATACACCGCGATCAACGGTTTGAGGCCTACGCCCGCCTTTACCAAGTATCACCTCCTGCACAGGGATGATTCCACATGTTACCTTCCGGCAAGAAGGTTGAAAAACCACTGGCCGAGAAAAAGAAACTCGATGGCGGCCAAGGCCAAAAATGGTCCGAAAGGAATTGCCGCTCCCAAAAAGCCAACCTGCTCAAGTTCTTCTTCCTGGTCCTGGGCTCCATCCCTCTCGGTTCCTTGGTCCTCAGGTCGTGTTTGTAGCTGCTCACCTGGTTCATCCGCTCCGAACTTAGCACGGCGCTCAGCCCTTATGCGCTCCAGCTCAGCTTCCTCGTCCTCCTCCTCCAGGGGGGGCTGTAGCTCTACACCAAGCACCAACATTACAAGTGCCGCCAGGATACCCTGGAGAGAAGAAAACAGCACTACGAACAGTAATGACTTCCATCCCAACCATGCGCCAATCATGGCCAGGAGTTTCACATCACCCAGCCCCATGGCCCATTTTCCGCGAATAAGTGCCCAGGCAGCCGTGATGGCAAACAGCCCACCACCTCCTACGACCACTCCAAGCACGGATTGTTTCCAATATCCGTCAGGCCCCAAAAACGACACACCGATACCAACCACTATTCCAGGGATGCTAATCTCGTTTGGTATTATCAGGTGGTCCAGATCTATAAAGGTACAGGCGATAAGCGACGAGCCGAAAACAAAATACAATGGCACTGCCAGGGTGGGTCCAAACTTCAAAAACAAGCCCACCAATAAAACGCCTGCAAGCAACTCCACGAAAGGATACCGAAAGGAAATCCTGCCCCCACACTCTCGGCACTTTCCACTCAGGATCAAAAAGCTCAGGATTGGAATATTATCGTACCATGATATGGTCGCGCCACAACGCGGACAGCGCGATCTCGGTCTGACGATGGAAAGATCAGGGTCAGGGAGCCTGTGGATGACCACGTTCAAAAAACTCCCCACCACCGCTCCAATAACAAACAAGAATGTCGATGTATAGATCCAGTGTTGCCAGAGCCAAGCCTGCATAGTCGCAAAACCGTCCAAGACTCCTCCCTTCAGACTCGTACCATAAGCAACGAGAGTCCATTCCATACAAAACACCATTTAGTCCTCAAAGGCAAAAAATGCGATCATGTCCCATATAGACCTTATCACCACGCCGGGTCTTGCTCCTGTCCCACGTCCTGCTTCTCGAGGTAAATACTCCATGCCGACCTGCACTACCCTGGCCTTTTTTTTCTGTGCCCGCAAGATGACCTCGGCGGTGATGAACACACCTGTAGAACGAAGGTTCAGTCCCTTGAAAAACGAACGTCTCCACATCTGGATGTAGTTGAACTGACGTACAGCCGAACCGCTCAACAGTCGAATCAAAGCGATATTGGCAACACTTATGAGCTTTCGCACAAAGTTGTAATCACGTCTATCGGAACGCAGACCGACCACTATGTCCGCACCGGCTCTAGCGTACCACATCCTCTCGAGGTGCTCGGGCTTGCATGCGAGATCTGCTGGTACAAACAGTACCCACTTTCCCCTAGCCCAAAACAATCCTGAAAAAATACCCGCACCAGGTCCCATGTTGACCTTGTGCGAAAACATGCGAATCCGCCTATCTCTCTTTGCGGCTTTCGAGACTACGTCCTCGGTAGAGTCAGAAGATCCATCATTTGCCACCAGGATCTCCCAACTGCTGGTCAACCCATTTGCCGCCTCCCGGATCACTGGAAGGTTTTTTTTCAGGTTTTCGGCATCATTGTACACCGGAACCAATATGGTCAACTCACAACCCAAAATCGCCCTCCCAAGGCGCCAGTGGATGGCCATTTTCAAACCAATCCCTGTACCAGTCCACAGTATGTCTCAGGCCTTGCTCAAGACCTACTGCCGGGGAAAAACCCAATTCAGACATGGCCCTTTTGATATTGGGAACCCTGTACTGAACTTCCGCCGACACGCCTGTCTCGCTCCTGGGTAAACTATTGGATCCCGTTATCCGAATGATCTCACGAGCCAGTCCATCGGTCGAAATGGCCGCAAGAGGGTTACCCAGGTTGTATATCCTGGAATGGGCATGCTGAACACTCAAAAGGGCCTCCAGTGCCCTGACCAAATCCGAAATGAAACACCAGGCCCTGACCTGCTTTCCCCCATTGTATATGAGCAAATCTTTCGACGCCAAGGCTCGCCTGATGAAAGTCTCTATCGCTCCTCTTCCCAGCTGACCTGGTCCATAGACGTTGAAAGGCCTGACCACGAATGTCTCCAGAGAATGCTCAAGCCCAAACGTCAACAACATACGTTCCGCCGCGAGCTTAGCCTCGGCATAAAACCAGCGCGGGTCACCGCCAGGCAAAGACGAGCCGGCTTCATATTCGTCGTTCCTGTCCGCATAAACCCCGTAAACTTCACTGGTGGATGCCATCACTATCCTGCGCACGGTCGAATTATGATCGCAGGTATGGACAAGTGTCTTCGTTCCATCCATTATGATTCTCGCCGTCTCGTCGGGATGGGATCTGACCCTGTCCACTCCCGCCAGGGAGGCGAGATGAACCACAGAGGTGCAACCATTCATAGCCTCTGCAAGAACACGGGCATCACGCACATCACCCACCACGAGCCTGGCACCGGATGAATCGGCCCACTGGATTTGAAGATCCGTTTTATGACGCAGTGAGTCCAGCAGTACCACGTCTGCGGATTTTCGCAGGTGCCAGGCAAGAGCCAGGCCAATGAAACCCGCACCACCAGTGATTAGAATTCTGCCAAGATTCTGTTCGTGCATATGACTCATTTCAACCCAGTGTAATGCATTGGTAGGCCAAAGCCCAAATAACCACGTCGGTTCGTTTGGATTTTTGATTTATTTGCCGGTAATAAGCAAGTACACTGCCTCGTGTCATGAACGCAGCGAAGTCAAAAAAACTCTCATGGGCTTGGGAATCCGCAGCCGCAGTCATTGCACTGGCCGGGTTTGTTGCCAGGTGCCTTCCCTGGAGGTTTGTATTCAGTGACGGTGCTGTGGTGATGCCTGGGGTGGATCCCTATTATCACATTTGGCGTGCCAGGCATCTGGTACAAAGCTTTCCTTTTGCACCGATCATAGACCCATATATCAACTTCCCCCATGGCGCTCCTATTCCATGGCCTGCCGGGTTCGACCTCATGATAGCCCTGCCTGGTTTGCTTGGCGCACCCATAAGCTCCTTGGCGACATGGGGTTCTTTACTCATGCCCGTCCTTGGAGCCCTTGGAGTATGGCTTGTCTGGCGGCTTGGCAAAACGATTTTCGATCGTCCCACCGGCATAGTGGCTGCCTTGTTTGCGGCATTTTCCGTAGGGTTTATACATTATTCGAAAATCGGCAGGATCGATCACCACGCACTGGTGGCTCCATTGAGCCTGGCCATGTTCCTCGCTTTCCTAAACGCCTTGGAGCAGAAAAACCACAAAAAGGCGTGGAGCCTGGCAGGCGCAGCATTGGCAGCCCTCGCCCTAGGAAGTTGGATCGTTACCCCTCCTGTGTATTTTATACCAGTAACGATAATGGTCCTTGTCAACACCCTGAGTTCCAAAAATGGCGAGGCCCGGACAGCCGTTACGTGGGGTCTCATGGCAACAGTTCTTCTGTCCACTTT
>CAYSLH010000055.1:0-19657 GCA_964431605.1 uncultured Myxococcales bacterium | reverse complement strand
AGTGGCCGGCTAGGAAGGAATTTTTGTCTTTAGTAGGCCAAGTTATACCTCCGTCCCTGCCTTTCTGCCTTTGGGTTGATCCATGTCCATAGTCCGGGTAGTCTATGCTGGATACGATTTGGGATACACAGAAGAAAGGTAAAGGAGAGAGAGCGACCTATGCTGATTTTTGATTCACTGGAGACAGGGCCATTGATGACCAACTGCTACATCGTTGGTGACTCGGAGACCAAGGAAGCCGCAGTGGTGGATCCTGGTGGACACGTGGGGGCGATTCTTTCGGCTCTAGACCGTCATGAATTGAAGTGCAAGTACATCATAAACACCCACACCCATTTCGACCATGTGGGAGGCAATAAGGATCTGAAAGAAGCTACTGGTGCCGATATCCTGGTACACCAAGCCGAGACTGGATGGCTGAAGGATATCGAGCGGCAGGCCATGATGTTCGGAGTATCTGGAGCGTCGAGCCCTGCCGCGGATCGTACCATAGACGAAGGTGATACACTCACTGTGGGTGATATAAAATTGCACATCCTACACACACCTGGGCATTCACCCGGTTCCATTTCC
This sequence comes from uncultured Myxococcales bacterium, assembly GCA_964431605.1. Lineage (GTDB taxonomy): Bacteria > Myxococcota > B64-G9 > B64-G9 > B64-G9 > JALVPF01. The sequence continues at coordinate 19,084 of CAYSLH010000055.1, read as the reverse complement.
CTTGTCATAGAAGGCGAGGATAAAATTCTGGTGGGAGACTTGGTGTTTGCCGGCTCTATCGGCAGGACGGATTTGCCTGGTGGTTCTCTGGAGACTCTCATCGACAGCGTAAAAACGAAAATTTTCAAATACGCGGATTCCACAAAGCTATATTCGGGGCATGGTCCGGTCACCACCATCGGCAGGGAGCGACAACACAACCCGTTTTTGACCGGCCAGTATCTTTGAATGCGGCGATGGCTTGTTCCGTCTGTACGAGTATCGTTTATGCAAGGAGGCAGGAGATGAAGACTGTACAACTGGGAGTTGTGGCACTTTCTGCACTGGTGGCGTTTTCCGCATGCCACTCCAAGGCCGAGGCCGGTGTCAGGGTGATCAAGTCAGGTGATAATTACAAGATTTCAGCACAAGTCGACAAGGATAAAAGCAACCCACTAAAGGGGGTGCTGGAGCTATCCATAGAGCCTACCAACGGTTGGAAAATGGAAAAAGATAAAGGGCCTTCAACCATCACGTTGGAACCTGCCGACACTATGAAATTTAAAAAAACAAAGTGGGTAAAGGCTGATGCATCCTGGGACTCAAGCGGTAAGAAAATTCTGTACAAGATTCCATACAGTCTCAATGCCAAGGGGGATCACGCAGTAAAGCTCAAGTTCAGGTTCGTACTATGTAACGACAAGCTGTGCCAGATGAAGAGGTTCGATCTGGATTACTCCATCAGTGGGTGAAAGTACCACTAGGCATAGGTTTAGTTTTAACAGGAATTTTCCGGACCAACACGTCAATACCTGAAAGTACTGGACAGGAAGAAATAAAAATAGCTCTGAGTGAGAGGAACCCGCAAAAAGCCCTGGACGTCGTTTTCGAGTTGAGCCGGATCGTTTACAGCGTGTACGTCTTGTCCACTACCCCTCGAGTACATCATACCAATGCGTGTGAGGGTGTGTTTGGAGCTGAACCCTACGGCCAGGGTTCCTCCATACATGTTTACGTGGGCCGGATAGGGCTTATCGACCTGGGATGGTATGGACGGAACGGATGAAAAGTTCGTAAACCCACCCGCCCCGATGGTTACAAGGTTGGCTATGGTTACTTCCACCCCCAGGTTGCCGTTTATTACCATGGTTCGTTCCACATCCGAAGGAAGCAACAAGGCGGCTTTTGCCACGGGATCTTCCACTGACACCAGAGAGTATGACACTGGCATGTGGGCGCTGAGGTCTGCGGCTATTTTTATGAGGTCCGGTATCACGTATGCAACTCCGACCCTGGCTTCTCCCCAGGAGCGAGTCTCTGATTTGACTTTCAACTGGTCAGGAGTCGGAAGAAAGCTTGCATCGCCGGATGGAGTCGCCCTGGCGCGGGCAAATCTCATGGTTCCGTTAGAGTATATGGGAACCGATGGGCTTCGGACCATGGCGCCGAAATAAAATCCATGAAACCATTGCCACTTGATGCCCAGTACTGCCACAAGGGAATCGTTTGAAAAATCCAGTTCCGTAACTGCTGATCTAAAGGTGGTAAACTCCCCGGCATCGGTTCCCGTGGCAACATACGAAGACGCAGAATCCTGAACCGACCTGTGTACTACGTATAGGGCACCTCCAATGGAAAAGCTTGCTCCCAGACGTAGCGCGCCCTGAAGTCCGGCCCAAAGGGTGGAGTCGGTGAAATTTCGTGTGTATCCTGAATACACCAGTCCCAGGTTTGGGTCTGTGAATGCGCCCTCTTCGCTGATGGAAAACTTTCTATAGGATGGAACCACCAGGCTGACCCCGAAAGCGTAAGGTCGTTTTCCATGCCAGCCGGTTCGCCCCAGCGCCTGGACAAACCCGGCTGATGATGGGATTACAGAGAGCTTGGAAATGGCTTCTTCCGGATCCAAAAGTGGTGATTTGCCTGTCTCGTTGTTCTGAATTCCGTACAAATTGGCTGACAGGCTAAGGGATGTGTCCCTGACATCGACGATGCCGGCCGGGTTGTACCATCCACCTGAGGGGTCAGAAGCTATGGCAGTATAAGCGCCTCCCAAGCTGACTGCTTCGTCTCCAACTATGAAATCCTGGTAGTGTTGATCGTCTGCCAGCGCACAAGTGGCCAACAACCATACTCCCATGACTATGGGTATTGATCGAAAAGATTTCATGTCATCAATCTCCCGCGGTTGTTCTCCCAATGGTCTGACGGGCTCTGTCAACAGGATATTTCATTTTGGCCTGTTGTTACAATAAATCCCATATGGCGATGGTGGTCATAATGCAACCAATACATAAAACCGCCACAGCGCTTAGCATGGGAAGAATCTTCGCTGCCTTGGCAAAGCGACCTTTGCTCAAGTATGTCAAGATACCTCGCGCCTTTACCACCATGATTCCCACCAGCACCAAGGTCGCTGCAAGCCCAAGGCTGAACGAACCTATCAATGCGAGCCCCAATCCGATTTTTCCAACGTAGATTGCGAGAAGCAACACCACCGTGGCTGATGGGCACGGCACCAGTCCTCCGGAAACACCCAGGGCCAAAAGTTCACCCCAGCGCACTCCTGAAGGATGTTTATTATAGGTTAGATGTTCATGGGAGTGATCCTGGTGATGAATGTGATCCTGGTGGTGACTGTGATGGTGGTCGTGTCCGTGTTCATGGTGGTCGTGGGGGTGATAATGGCCGTGTTCATGACCTAAAATTTTACGTATCAGCATCCATGCGCCCATGAGTATGACGAGTATTCCTGCTGCCAACGCAGTCCAGGGCATGAGCTTTTCCGGCATTATGGATTCCGATGCCCACAGGGCCACCAGGCCCAACACTACTACGGATAAGACATGGGTAATGGTCACCAAAAAACCGAGAGCCACAGCGTGGTGTACCGTGCCGTGGCTTCCCACCAGGTATGCTGCCACGAGGGTCTTGCCGTGCCCTGGGCTCAGAGCGTGTGCCGCTCCGAGGCCAAAGGCGAGCAATAGGGCTGCAAGGATTCCGGATAGTCCAATGTTATCTGTGGTCAAGGCTCGTTTCAGTGCGGAACTTTCATCACTCTTTGAGCGAGTTGCTATGGTCGATGCGTTTCGAACCGGTTGCTCGTGATCCAGGATTACGAAATCCACAATTACCGGCCCCGGCGTTTTGCCGCCTTGCCAGAACATGCGTTCCACCACTCCCCTGTCTCTTTGGGGACGTACGGCTCTTTTCAGGCGCACCATGGGGGTGCGTCTGATGAAGAGTTCGGTCTGACCCATCTCGGAAAACTCCGACAGGTCGTGGTACTTCAGCTCGTGTTTGCCTGGTGGGCATTTTATCTTTATTTGAAACCTGAACCAAATGGGTGCAAACATCTGAACCTTGTTTGTCACCAGGTCGACATCCGGCTCCTGTGGGACTACCTGCTGCAAAACACCATCAAGTGTGATCGTCAGACCTCCACTGATTTGATTCCTTACCCAGCGCACCATGGATTCGAATTCGGCTCGATCCACATTTCCATCCGAGTTACTGTCGAAACGCTTGCGAAGATGCTGGGCAGGGAGATCGCCAACGGTCACATTGTAAGTGATGTGAATGCCTGGCGGTTCAAAGGCTATTATGGCGTATCTATTAAGGGTAAAAGGCTTGTATTGGGCATGGCCCATGGTCTTGAGTGGAAACAGGCAAAGTAGCAAAAAGATCGGTATTGACAATCCTGCGGTATGTTCCAGTGCTCCTATTACTCTCGGGTTTGATGGCAGGATGGGATTCATTTCCAGGAGGATTCAGGGATGACGTGTCGCCTGGGTTCAGTCCCGAAACTTGCTAGACATGAAAATAAGCCTGGTCATGCCCACCGTGATCTCGTCCCCTGGCTTCAGGCGGTTGGGTTTTCCTGGGGGTATGGCGTTTTCATTGAGAATCGTACCGTTAGTGGAGTGCTGGTCTATTAGGCTTACCATGTTTCCGTTGACCCGAATTGTCACGTGGCGGCTCGATACCTGCGAATCGTTCAGTACAAAGTCTGCCAAATCCGGATCTGCACCGATAATGGTTTCCTTCTTGGTAAGCCTATGTACCGCATGACGATCAGTCCCTGCGACCACCGCCAGCACGAAAACATAGGGAGCACCAAAAGGTGGGACTACCCGGGTCACGATATCTGTTGTTCTCTTTGCCATGGACTAAAGATAATAACATAAATCTCGTCCATGCCACTTAAAAATCGTTGATTGAGAATTTTTGAACGTTGCTTCTACAAATGGCAGTGTGCTTCTCCTGAATGACCCAGGGAGCGGATGGTGTCGATGATTTTCAAATACAGTGTCCCGTTCATTTGCTCTCCCATGGTTTCCTGATCCAGGTCAAGGTCGTCGTCTTCGTCGCCAAGCTCGGCAAATGGGCCGAAACCCACGGCAGAGAAATTAACGGAGGATGTGTCGTCAGTGTCAGCAGGACCTGCATCCGCATCGCCGAAGATATGATCGAAGTGGAAAGTCATCTCGGCGTTAGCCTCGGCGCCTTGCGCAAGCACGCCTGTGTCTCCATTGGGACCGCAATCGTAATAGTCCATCTCTTCGGTGAACTTCAGTGTGAAGTTCATGGCCTTTTGTTCTTTTGTTGCCGTACCCTCCATGACAATGGAGTACCCGACATAATCGTCTACAATATCCACTGACTCTTGGCTGGCGGGTTTTACCCTGAAGGCAAGCCTGTTGTAGTTTCCGATAGGAGCGTCGGTGACCCTTCCGACTTCGAAAATGGGTTGTTTCAACTGCAGGAAATAATCACCCATGAGTGCCACATGTGCAGCACCCTCAGGTATGTTTTCATGGGGATGACCTCCGTGCCTTGGATGGAAAATACCCTTTGGTTGTTCTTCCACAACCTGGTATGCGGTTGGTCCATAGACGTTGATGTAAACGTTGGAAAAGTCCATCTGCCAGCCGTCTTCGGACACGAACCCGTTACGTACGAAATCTTCACCATTGGCGGTAAAGATCAATGTGCCGACTTTTTGTTCCGTGTCGGTCCCGCATGCTTGTATGCACAGAGTAATAGAAAGACAGAAAGTCAGAAGAAAAGTTTTCATGTAATGCCTCCGTTGGTGCTTCAGATTTTCAATGTGATAAAAAAGTTGATGGCAAATGGAGTTCCTGGTGTGACCTGCAAACCCTGATCCACCTCCGAGTCAGGAGTGGGGCGGGTGGGGTAGGCGAATACGGAATCGTACCAGACAGAATCAAGAATATTTTCGATTTCCAGGTGAAGGCCGAATCGCCGTGTCTCCCATCCAAGAACCAGGTCCACCACATAGTATGCGTCGGACACCAGGCCCATGTCGTGATCCCTTGGCCCAAGCAACCTACCACGTATACAAGCCTGGATACCGGTTGGATGCTGGACTGCAACCATGTTTGTCATCATGAGCCATGGAGTATTGGGTATGATTTTCCATGAATCGTCCTGTTTCAACCTGGCACGGGTCAAAAACAGATCAGTACCCAACCATATCCAGGGGATGGGGGCCCAACGGATTTCGAATTCAAGTCCGATCCTATGGCTTTGGCCCCTGAACACAGTACCTCCGAATTCGGAATCGAATACCAGTTCTCGTTCCTTATGTGCCCACCACAGTGAAGAAGCGATGCTCAGGTTGCCCCGAAGACCGGTCCACCTCGTGCCTATCTCTGCCCCTGTAACGCCATATGGAAAAAGTTCCTTTTGGTTCGCCTGATCACGCGCCGGCCTGGTGACGAACCCTCTTCCAAAGTTGGCGAACAATTTCCAGTCATCAGAAACGGAGTAGATGGCCGAGAGCTTGGGGGAGACGGTGTTGGCAAAAGCAATTGTTTGTCTTGGTTCGTTGTTTCGAACTACAACCCTGTTCGTGTATATGTCCAACTCCTTTACATCCTGAAAACCGTGGACGGAAACCAGTTGCCCGTCATAGCGAAGACCGCCGACGAACATCCACCTGTCATTGAAAAGCCAGGTCTCAGAGGCGTACAAGCCCAGGTTGTGTTCGAGAAACCTGTAATGATTCATCATGTTGAACCGAACTCGTTTTACGGTATTGGCCTGGGTCTGCCAGACAGCATCAGTGCGCCACTGCAGACCTAGTTCACTTACCAAGTCCCCTAAGGAGCCGGATGAATATGCTTTTTTCCAACTGACCTTGGCACCACCATAGTGACGCATGTCACTTTGTTCCAGCTGATCTCCATAATGGTCGTTGAAATAATAATAGGTATAGTCGGAAAATATCCTGGTTCGTTTGAAGTTGTAATACCCTGTGACCATGATTTTTCCGCCCCATGCCGGCCCTTGTAGATTCAACCCAAGCAGATGGCGGTCTGCGTCAACACGGTCCGAATCATCCATGGCGCCAAACCTTGATACCTTGTGTTGCTTGATCCAGTTCAACGGCAAGGTGTCGGCGGCACTGGACCTGGCTCCGTACCCCGCGTACATGGCATCCATACTCCAGCCACTGGCATCCGTAGTGTGCCATTTTATAAAGGCCCTTGCTGCCCGGAGTTCCCCAGGGTCTGTGAATCCATCCGTGGTGTTGGCTTGAAGCGCTGCGTACAGACCTTGTTTTGCATCGCCCAAGCTCAATTCTCCAAGGGCGGAATACGAGTGGAAGGAGCCTGCACCCAGCTTGACTCTCGCGGTATCTTCCATTTGAGTCACGGTTTGTATTCGGATGGACCCTGCAGTGGAAAAATTTCCAAGCCTTGCGTCGTAGGGGCCCTTGAGTATCTTCATTCGTTTTATGGCCTCAGGAATCAAAAAGTGAAGGTCCAGGTATCCTTGACCATGTACCTGTGAGACTTCGTTCAAGGGAATTCCATCCAGCGTCGCTGCCAGGTCTTGTCCATGTTCGGCGTCGAAACCCCTGAGAAAAATCTGGTGCGCCTTTGCTCCTCCCGTGTGTTGCGTGATGTGGAGTCCTGGTACGAGGCGCATGAGATCCGAGGCAGACCGGTGTGGGAAAAATTGGAAATCCTTGTCCCTGATGGTCTCATCGGATGCGGCAGTGGTGGGCCTTTTGGCTGTAATCAAGATCTCATTTTCGTCTTCATCCTGTTTTGATTCGACCTGGTCGTCTTTACCGTTTTTGTATGATTTGTGTTTTTTCGATGTGTCATGCAGGGTCTTTTCTTCTTGATCCTGTTTTGCAAAAGCGAGTTGGGAAGAAGTAAGGGCGAAAAATATGAATATGATCGCGGCCACAGCCAATCTGTATGTAGGTATCATGATAAAGTATTACGTAGCACGTTTTCAGTTAAAATCAACTTATTTTATTTAAGTTTGTCCTTTAGCTAACTCGAACTTGCTAAAAAGACATGATGTAACACGAGTGTTGATTTTGGTGGCATATGGTGTTACGAGTTGTGTCGAGATGATACTGGGAGGAAAACGATATGGGAAAGCTTGTGAGATTTGGTGTGTCCATGGAAGAGGGGCTTTTGAAAAAACTCGATGAGTGGATTAGCAAACACGAATGGACCAACAGGTCAGAAGCCATAAGAGACTTGGTGCGTCAAAGGCTCGTGGAAAAGGAATGGGAAAATTCCGATTCTACGGTTATGGCGAGTTTGACCTTCGTATATGATCATCACGTGACAGAACTCCAGGAAAGGCTTACCAGGATGCAGCATGACCATCATGGAATGGTCCTGAGTTCCATGCATGTACATCTGGATCATTACAACTGCATGGAAGTCTTGGTTCTGAAGGGCAAGGCGAGCGAGGTATTGGACCTTTCCGACCGGATTCTGGGAACCAGGGGTGTAAAGCATGGTCAGTTGGTCAGAACATCATCGGGAAAGACCATCTGAAGGGATTTGAAATGCATCTTCCAGATGGAAGTCTCAGCATACCAGTATGGGCGAGTGCTGATGCCCTGGCCCTTGGGGCTTTGACTTGGGCCAGCTCAAAAGCTTCGAAAAAATTGACCGATCGGCAAGTGCCACTCATGGGTGTTTTAGGAGCATTTGTCTTTGCGGCCCAGATGGTAAATTTTCCCATACCTGGTGGGACGTCCGGGCATTTGATCGGTGCGGTCCTCTTGACGGTAATACTGGGGCCTGGAGTCAGTTCGGTGGTCATGTTCTGTGTTTTTTTAGTCCAGGCATTGTTGTTTCAGGATGGTGGGATTACCGCTCTTGGAGCCAATTTCATCAACATGGGTCTGATGGGGACTATCTTGGGATGGGTGATCTTTCGTAGTATTTCCGGTAAATCCACTGGACTGAGAATGTATATAGCCATCTTTTTGGCTGCGTGGTGCTCTGTGGAACTAGGTTCTTTGCTCACAGGGCTGGAGTTGTGGATGTCAGGTACGGCTCCGTTGGTGCCTGTAGTCGTTGCCATGGGCTCCGTTCATGCCCTCATCGGGATAGGGGAGGGGTTGATCTCCATAGCTGCAGTGAGGTTTTTGTATGCCGCGCGACCGGAGTTATTGGAGGGCAGAAGGTGAAAAGTCTCTTTCTCGGTATCTTATTGTTGGCTTTGGCTGTTGGTGGAGGACTATCTCTGTTGGCATCCGAGGCCCCGGATGGTTTGGAACATACCTTGACCGAGATGGGTGCTGATGAACATCGATCCATGATAGATTCTCCCATGCCTGATTACGAGATACCGGTCATTCAAAACAAATGGGCTAGAAAGGCCATCGCAGGCGCAAGCGGAACCCTGGCAGTACTGGGATTGACCATTCTGGTGGGATGGAGTCTACGCAGAGCGCATGCTAGGAGCAGTATGGGGGATAAAAGTGCATCACAGGACAGTTGAACAATTAGCAAGCGGAAACTCCGTGATCCATCGGTTGGATGCGCGTGTCAAGCTATTGATGACACTTGTATTTGTACTATTGTGTGCGGTAATTCCGGGTTGGCCCCTGGTGCGCTTTGTGCCTTTGTTGCTGTTGGTGCTGTTGGGTATTGCGATGGCAAGATTGCCATGGTTGTTCGTGCTCAGGCGAGTTCTCGTGGTCTTTCCCTTCGTAGGCGTTTTAGCCGTGTTTTTACCTTTTACCAAGGGCACGACTTTGTTGTGGCACTGGGATTGGGCCGGAATCAGCATATACCAACAGGGACTGGAGATGGCCGCAGGTATATTGACAAAGGGAGCAATTGCGATCCTTGCGGTCAGTTGGCTCGTGTTTACCACGCCCTTTGGACGGTTGCTTTTGGCTATGCGCTGGTTTGGTGCTCCCAGGATCGTGGTTGCGGTATTGGGATTTTTGTTCAGGTACCTGGATCTCATGGCCGACGAGAGCATGAGGGTAAGACGGGCAAGAAGGGCCAGAAGTCCCAGGCGTATCAATCGCTGGGCGAGTCGTTCCACCGGCGGCATGGTGGGCCGGTTGTTGCTTCGAACCCTGGATAGGGCTGAGAGGGTCCACGCCGCCATGGTATCCAGGGGATATGATGGGGAAGTCCGTGTTCTCGTGCCCCTGCGTTTCGCAAGGCTGGACTTGGCCTTTGGAGTGCCGGCATTGTTAGTGCTGGTGGGCGCCGGCATATTTGGCTTTTCGTAAAGAGGTTTGTTTTGAGCTGCCAAAAGACAGTTGTCGAGGTGCAGGACCTGGTATTTGATTATCATGGTGCCAAGGCATTGCGTGGAGTGTCTTTTTGCATAGAGCATGGAGAAAGGGTTGGACTCATAGGTCCGAACGGTGCTGGAAAATCTACGCTTCTGCTTCACCTCAATGGATTACTGGTTGGGCACGGCAGGGTTGAGATAGACGGACGTGTCCTGGAGAAAAAGGACATGGATTGGGTAAGGGCAAAAGTCGGCCTTGTGTTTTCTGACCCTGAAGACCAGCTTTTCATGCCAACTTTGTTGGAAGATGTAGCATTTGGTCCATTGAACATGGGGCTCGAACATGAAAAAGCCATGGAGATAGCTTCCGAAGCCCTGGAGCAGATGGGACTGGGGGATATGAAAGATCGCACATCTCACCACCTTTCAGATGGAGAAAGGCGCAAGGCTGCAATTTCCACGGTGCTGTCCATGAAACCTGCAGTCTGGGCTTTGGATGAACCAGCCGCAAACTTAGATCCTCGCTCCAGGAACCAACTCATAGCGCTCCTGAGGCAATTGCCCGGAACGGTAATAATCGCTTCCCATGATTTGGACTTGGTTGCGCAGGTATGCGATCGTTGCTTGGTTCTGGACGGTGGCAAGCTGGTGGCGGATGATTCGGTCATGAAAATACTGAGCGACTACGACCTCATGGAACTTCATGGCCTGGAGGTCCCTCTAAGGGTTGAACTGGACAAGTGCCGAAAAGGCAGGGAGTAAAACTAGTGATTACCATCGATGCGCTGGTCGTTGTTGTGTTCAGCTTGGTGTCTTCTTTGTCTTACGGTGTGCCTGAAAACCCTGCACCTGTGGAAAACCAACATCACAAGAATGGAAAGCAATCAGACGAAGGCAAGGACCAGTGTAAGATCGCGATGTCTTCGATGGAAAAAGCCGAGGATCTGCTTTCGAAGTCGAAGCCTGACGCAAGTAGCGCCTTGTTGGAAAAGGCTCTCAAACAATGCCCAAATGACAGGGACGCCAGACTTTTGCTTGGGCACGCGTATTTGGCCCAGAAAAAATATCAGCATGCTTTGAACGCTTTTTCGTTCATTCTTTTGAATAATCGCAAAGACAGCCAGGCATGCTCTGGCCGGGCTCTTGCCCTTGTGGGGCTGGCCGATGTTCCCAAGGCAACCATCTGGGCAAAAAAAGCAACCGAGATTTCCCCGGACGATCTCCACGCTTGGGATGTGTTGGGCCAGGTCTATCTAACAGAAAACTATCTGGATGCTCCGCGAGCCGAGGCCGCCTACAGACAGATGTTGGTGCTGGAGCCGAAAAGCACAAGGGCCAGGTTGATGTTGGCCAAGGCCTTGAGCTACCAGAAAAAGGTCACTGATGCCATCTCGCTGCTGGAGCAGTTGGTCAAAGAATCTCCAGACGATGTAGAGGCAAGTATGAAACTGGCCGAATCTTATTATGCGACCAGGAAGCTTACCAAGGCTGATGCGATGCTGAAAAAAATCCTGGCAAAAGATAAGAAAAATTCCAAAGCATTGGCTCTACTCCATGCAATAGATTCTCAGCGAACCTACCAGTTTTGGATTCCCGTGGGAGTTGGAATTCTCGTGCCCCTATTGTATTTTTTCATAAGACGATTGCGACGCGGGAGGATCGTTCAGGAGTAGTATTTGCGCCTGCCTATCCATATCACTGCAAACACCGAAAGAAGTGTGAGCATAATGCTCCAGGTTCCGGGAGATCCTTGGGAGTTGGTGGAGCATCCCGTATCAAGGGAGCATCCTGGTTCTATGCTGTCATCGGTAACCCTGGAACAGGTTCCTTCGACTCCCGGCAAGTTGCACGCCTCGCAAGGGCTGTTGCACGCATAGTCGCAACAGACCCCGTCAGCACAGAAGCCTGATAGGCACTCGAGATCGTCCGAGCAAGGTTGGCCCTGTTTGGTGTCAGCTGTCAAAAAAGCGTTGATCCAGTCCTCGTACCTGTCGACCTTGACGCTGCAGCCAAAGTGCATGCAATTTCTGTCGCCGTAGGATGTCACTCCGACCACGTATTCATGATTGTCCCGGTACATGAAAGAAGGCCCACCTGAATCGCCGCTGCACGGACCACCTACGTCTGTCTGGTCATAACAGATTGTTCGCTCCTTGTTGGAAAACCCCAGCCCTGCGCAGCTTTCAGCTTCGTCGCAAACATGGCTCAATACTGTCTTGACTGTAAGCTTTTCCGTAAATTCTCCTTTTTCCGTAACACCGTATCCCGTAAACTGTAGCGTCTTACCCTCGTCTTGTCTGGTAAGGGCCAATGACGAGGGAAGGGGCGGGATAGGTGCTGCGTCCACCGGGGATCCTCCGGAAAAACGCATGAGACAAAGATCCCCACGCCCCAGTAAAGAAGGATCATAATCTGGGTGAATCCATAAACTGGTGACCTTGCGGTGAACCGCATCCTGGGCGTTGGGGCCGAACAGGATTTCGAACCTGTCTTTTGGGCGTTTGTAGGCACAGTGTGCGGCGGTAAGCACCACTCCCGGAGCAATCATGGTGCCTGAGCAAAATGACCAGTACCTATGGTTGAAATACACCGCAACCACCGCATCGTGGGCCGGGTCAGTATCAGGTGTGCCGTTGATAATGTCCTGGGTGGCGTTTTGCATTTGCGTCACAGTCTCGACTCCACAGCCAGCCAAAACCGTTGCGATGGTCATAGATAAAAAAAGCCGCATGGAGCATGCTCCTTGGATAGCAGTTCACGATCAGTCTACTTTAGATGGGAAACGGGGTTTTTTCAAACCCAGATCGGCACACCTGGCTGCACCCTCCGGTCCACTAGCTCGAGGGCGCATTTTTTTTCTGCTGTCAGATTCCCCAGGTGCCTACCTTCAGCATTGTTGATGCGAATTTGAATCGATGCCAGTTTGGTGTTGGAACACCAGAGCAAGGAGCCATCTGGATCCAGGTATGTCACCCCTACCATGGATCCGAGATCGCAGCTGATTTCACCTTTGATATGCAGTTCGTTGTTTTTTGCGCCGAAAGTCCATCGGCCGAGAGAGTAGGAACTTTTGTTCAATAGCCACATCTTCGGTTTGTTGAACTTGTGCCACTGTCCGTCGAAATGCAAAAAGAATACCTTGAGGCCAGGGCTGGTAAAGGGACCGATACCGACCTGTGCGTCCAACCCTTCCCACGCTGCGCCAGGGTCTTGGTCGAATCCGAAGCAATGGCCCCAACTCCAACGTTTGGCGTGCTGAGTGCCCCAGATATGCTCCTGCTCACCTGGGACTTTGGAAAGTTTGAACACCTTGCCGTCAACTGTGATGGTCCCACTGAAGACTGCGTCAACGTGGGGTGACAATACCTTTGTTTTAGGTAGAGGTGTCAGATAGAGTCGCTTGTATGGGTAGTGGTAAAGTACCTGGGATGTGGAATGAAACGATAGGTTCCAGGATATTCGGTGTCCTCGTCCGGGATCATCTATTTCTCCTTTGCAACTTTCGTGGTCCAGCCATGAATCGGCAATGTCGATTCTGAATCTGTTGTTGTCCCAGCGAAGGCGCTCTACGGGAAAAGTGTTCTTGATCGCGAAATGGTTTTTGTCTGAACCATCGAAGTATATACCCCAAAGCTCTGCTCTGGGGTTTCCGCAGCACGCTGATGGACTGGTGATGGTATAGCGCAACCAGAAAGCATCCCGAGTCTTGGGTACGTTGAATTTCAAAAAATAGACTTCGTAAAAACCCTGCTTCTGGCCATCCCATCTGACGAGATTGGCTAGTTGTTTTTCATCCATGGTTCGAGACCCCCTGAAACTGTAACAACATTTGTTTATAGTACTACATAAATGCTTTTTCTTGCACGGCAAGTCGTTCGACCATATTCAAAAACAAACTACCTACCGCACAGAAGCAATCAAGCACACGCCAGCATGGCTCCGGAGATAAGGGTCGAGGTATTTGCTTGACTGTGTGAAGTCCAAAAGTGATCATCGTCCAGATTGACTGATATCCTGGTACCTGATTGAAAACGATGATTGAAAACGAGTTGCTGCGGTGTGTAGATGACAGATAGCAAGGAAAAGCTTTCCAATCCCTATGCAGTCGATGATGATGACACTGCCGAGACTTCCCTTGCTGGAAGATTCTTTCTGTGGAGATGGTATAGGCGAACCACCCTTGGCTTTGGTCGCAGCCGCGGATTTTTTATGCCTTTGGGGTTCATGGCTCTTTCAGCGATGGCTTTTTATTACGGTTTCGATTCGTTCAGGCAACTGCTTTATATTCTGGAGAAGCTTATCCACGATCTAATGGTTTTCGGCGCTTCGCTGCTGGGCCAAAACGCACAGCAGAAGGCTACGTATCTCTTAGACCTTCGCTCTCGCCACGCTACGGTTCCTGTGCTGAGTATAATCTGGTCGGCCTTTGTGTGTCTGTGGTTGGCAGTAGTGGCTCTACCTTGCGAAGAAGACAACGATGACCTTGGGTATGTATTGCCCGGCTCGGGTTTTTTTGCCAGGGCATGGGGTGTGGTGGGAAAGAGAATTTACCAGATAAAGCAGGCTGTAAAATACATGTTTGCGTATTTGAGAGATCTCAACATTCAAAAAATATATCTTCCGGTGACCATACCTGCTCTGATGGTGCTTGCCTTTGCAGGTCTGAGTCTCGCACTGGACAATATTTTATTCGAGATTCCTGTACACATAGAATCCATGAGACAGTCCGTCTCCTGGATAACTCCATGTTCAAGAATTATCGCCTTGATCGTGGTTTTGGTGTTGGGCATACCCATGCTGGTAAACTCCATCGTTCGGATTCACAAAAAGTCCGTGAAACTGAGGAAAGAAGGTTGCGGTTTTTTCAGAAGGAGGCTCAAGGGGGTTTGGGGGGTTGTTTTTGTGTTCGTTCCAGTGGGATGGATGATTATTCGATTGTTGGCAGGAGCTTTCGCCTAACAGCTATGGATGACACTCAGAGGTTTGCTTTATGCAAGATGACAAGAATCCAGGTGAAACTACAAACGATACAACCAAACAAAGTTCGGATCTCAAAAATCCACTGACGCGACTGGTGGCCTGGTCTCTTTGTGCTTGGCGGCCATGGGTGTTGGTGGGAATCCTGGGCGCTGTTTTATATTTTCCTTGGCTTGGCTCCAGCGGGTTGTGGGATCCTTGGGAGCCACATTATGCCGAGGTGGCCCGTGAGATGGTGGAATCCGGCAATTACCTTGAGCCCACCTGGGAGCACAGCCTCGGGCAGAGTCGTGTGAGGAAGCACTTTTTTTCCAAGCCTGTTTTGCCCCTTTGGTTGATGGCGGCAGGCATGAAGGTGTTTGGAGTACATGCTTCGGACGGTTCCATCGTATCCTATGCTGAATGGTACATACGCTTTCCTTTCGCTCTGTTGGCCATTGTGGGAATGATTGCGGTATTTGCCTTGGGACGGAGGTTTTTCAGTCCTCAGGTGGGGTTGTTGGCAGCCGTGGTCCTGGGTACTTGCCCGCAATATTATTTTATTGCCAGGCAGGCCATGACTGACATGCCCCTGGTGTCGTTGGTAACTACAGGTATGGTCTTTTTGATGTTGGGGGGATTGGACGACAGGCCACGAGCCGGCTTGCTCTACCTTGGCTATGCATCGTTGGGCCTGGCTGCGTTGGCCAAGGGGGTGGTGGCCCTGTTGTTTCCTGGATTGGTTTTCTTGCTATATTTCATTCTTTCAGGAGACTGGAGGCGGCTAAAGGCCATGAGAGTTTTTACTGGAGGGGCCCTCAGCCTGTTGGTGGCTTCACCTTGGTACGTATACCTATCCATTGCATCGGTAAAGAACAATTTGCTGGATGATGAAGGAAAGACGTTTTTCCAGCGTTTTTTTCTTCATGACCAATTGTACCGCCTTGCCTCGGGAGTGCATGGCGACAGGGGAACATTCGCTTACTTTATAAAGCAACTCGGCTTAGGTACCCATCCGTGGTTTCCCGTGATGATTTGGGGATGGGTTCAGAGCGCGGTGCGGCTCGACGGAAAAAGCGACCTCGACCGCTCGGAGCGAGTGGAGCTGCTTGTTCTTTTGTGGGCCCTTGCCGCCTATGGATTATATTCGTTTTCAGTGACCAAGTTCCATCATTACGCACTACCGGCAGTACCTGCCATGGCGGTACTTGCCGCGCTTTGGTTGCATCGTATAAAGACTGGACACATAAGCCTACGGGGAAAATTGACGATGTTGCTTTTTGTCCTGCTGGTGGTTCTTATCAGCCGTGATATCGGGTTGCTGCCTCAGAGCCTGGTGGATCTTTTCGTATATAATTACACTCGTCCTTTCCCAAAACCAGAGGCATTGGTGGGTCAGGTGGGATTTTCCATTCTGTTTGGAGCCATGAGCCTGGGTTTGGTAATTTGCTGGATTAAGGGACAAGAAGCTTTTCGAAAATGGGCAGGCAGGTTATTTGTGACCGGCGCCTTGCTTAGTTCTGTGTGGGGTGGCTGGTATTTTTTCAATGCCATGGGCCCCCACTGGAGCCAGAAGCACTTGTTCGAGACCTATTTCGCACTCAGAAAGCCTTCCGAACCAATCGGTGCGTATATGATGAACTGGAGAGGGGAGACTTTTTATTCACGAAACCAAGTAAGCCAACTGAAAAATAACACCAAGCTAAAGACCTGGTTGAGAAAAAACCAGGGTAAAAGATTATTTTTGTTGGTGGAAAGAAAGCGCTTGAGAAAGCTAAAAGATCAGCTTCCGGTGGATATGAGGACCAACGTGAGAGTCCTGGATCGCACCTGCAATAAATTCTTCCTGATAAGCGTCCATGGCAGAGAGTGAATTTTCATGCAATTTTTATTGATAAAAGGGTTGACAATAAACCTTGAATGCTGATAATAAGAATCGTTCTTATTACTATTAAGGATAAATTATGCAGTATAATATTCAATTGAAAATGACACCCAAGCGGCAGCTCATACTCGATGAGCTTCGCAAGGTCAAAAGTCATCCAACGGCGGATGAAGTATTTCACATGGTTCGGAGGTACATGCCCAAAATAAGCCTAGGAACTGTTTATCGAAATCTCGAGTTCTTGGCATCTCACGGATTGGTTCTCAAGTTGGAGTCGGGCTCCGGGCCCAAAAGGTTTGATGCTCGTGTGGGAAATCACTATCATGTTCGTTGCTCCATTTGCGGTAAGGTGCAGGATTTGACTGAGACGGATTGGCCTGACCTGGAAAAAAGAGCCAGGGGCTTGAGTGATTTTGAAATAACCGGCCACTCGGTGGAGTTTCTTGGAGTGTGTCCGGATTGCAGGGAGGGGAACAATGGAGTCAAAGCTCCATAGCTTGAGCAGCTTTCTGCAAAGAACTTATAGCGAGTATAACAAGAGGGAATTGGTACATCCTGATCCCCTGGAGTTTTTGTATCGCTTTGAAAGGCCAGCTGATTTGGAAATTGTGGGACTCGTCTCATCATGCTTAGCCTACGGCAGAGTCTCGCAAATCTTGAAGAGTGTCGAATGGGTACTTGGAAAACTTGGAAATTCACCATTGGATTTTGTTTGCAATTCGTCACTTTCTCGCATATCGACAGTACTGAAGGGCTTCAAACACAGGTTCACTACTGGTGAGCAATTGGCAAACATGCTGTGGGGTGCGGGAAAAATTGTTTGCGATTATGGCTCTCTGGAAAAGTGTTTTATAGATGGAATGGGAAAACAAGACTCGAGCGTTATTCCGGCAATTGGAAATTTCGTAAAAACAATGGAAGAAGAGTCACGTGCGTCCATGGAATTTTTACTGCCTTTGCCTGATAAAGGCAGTGCATGCAAGAGGTTCAACTTGTATCTTAGGTGGATGGTAAGGAGAGACGAAGTGGATCCAGGTCCGTGGAGCAAGATCTCCACTTCCAAGTTGGTAGTGCCGCTCGATACCCACATGCATGCTGTTGCATTAGCCCTTGGCCTTACGCAAAGGAAGTCCGCTGACTTGCGTACCGCGTTGGAAATTACCAAGTCTTTTTCTTTGGTGGATCCACAAGACCCGGTCAGGTTTGATTTTTCTCTCACACGTTTCGGTATAGGGAATATTTCCGTTCCTGATTGGGCCCCCGACTCGCTGCGGTCAGTGGATGATAATAACTTACGGTCTGGTGCCGTTCAATAACAGCGCGTCTAACAAAGGCGCAATTTCGTTCCACAGGAGGAATAAAATGGATCTCAAGGGAAGTAAAACAGAAAAAAACATCATGGCGGCATTTGCCGGAGAATCACAGGCTCGCAACCGATACACCTACTTTGCATCCAAAGCAAAGAAGGAAGGTTATGTACAGATGGCGGCCATTTTCGAAGAAACCGCCAACCAGGAAAAAGAGCATGCCAAGCGTTTGTTCAAGCTCTTGGAGGGAGGAGAGGTGGAGATTACAGGTTCATTCCCGGCAGGTACCATTGGCACCACTCTTGAGAACCTCAAGGCATCGGCCGCCGGTGAAAACTACGAACACACCACCATGTATCCCGACTTTGCAAAGGTAGCCAAGGAAGAGGGCTTCGACAAAATCGCCGCCATATTCGAATCAATAGCCGTTGCAGAAAAACAGCATGAAAAACGCTACAACGATCTGGCTGCCAACATCGAAGCAGGAAAAGTGTTCAAGCGTGAAGAGAAAGTGGTTTGGCGTTGCAGGAATTGCGGATTCTTGTACGAGGGGGCAGAGGCACCAGAAAAGTGCCCAGCTTGTGACCATCCCAGAGCTTACTTCGAGCTTCTTGGTGAAAACTACTAATAACCGTACTGAGAAAGTCTTCAGTTTGAAAACAACGGGGAAAAGAAAAGGAGATTATCATGTCAGTAAAGAGACACCAGATATACAAGTGTGAAATTTGTGGAAACATCATAGAGGTCTTACATGAGGGTAAACCTGCGTTGGTGTGTTGTAAACAGCCCATGAAGTTGTTCGAGGAAAACGGGGTAGATGCGGCAAAAGAAAAGCATGTTCCCGTGGTGGAGAAAAACGGGGCCGATGTAAAGGTCAAGGTGGGCTCTGTCTCTCACCCCATGGGAGATGATCACTATATAGAGTGGATACAGATCATTTCCGGTGACATGGTGTATATGAAATACCTCAAACCAGGTGATTCCCCTGAAGCGGAGTTCCATGTGCAAGGCGATGAAATTTCCGTGCGTGCATATTGTAACCTGCACGGGTTGTGGAGGGCCTAGCTCAAATGAGTGATAAAGTAATAAATGCTCTCAATGACCAGGTAAAGGCCGAGATTTATTCCGCTCATCTATACCTTTCCATGAGTGCGTATTTCCATTCCATCGATATGGGTGGGGCGGGTAACTGGATGAGAATCCAATACCAGGAAGAGTTGGCACATGCTCATAAGTTGTTCGATTACATAATCGAACGTGGTGGCAGGGCCGTGGTTGGAGCCATAGAAGAACCACCCAATGAGTGGGAATCACCGTTGCATGTTTTTGAATCAGCTCTTGCTCACGAAAAAAAAGTTACTGCCATGATCGGTAAATTACTGGAGTTGGCAAGAGAAGAACACGATCACGCAACAGA
>CAYSLH010000054.1:0-19705 GCA_964431605.1 uncultured Myxococcales bacterium | reverse complement strand
ATGGAGGGTCCACAGATGCGACGATGCGAGTTGGCTGCAATCATTTTATTTTTAGTTTTTAGTCCCTCGGCCGGGCACACAAAAACACAGTCAAACCCGCTCATCAAAGCGCTCATGGCCATGGCAAATATGGACTCTGCTGACGCTTCATCGGCGCTGGATGTGCTCATCAAGACAGCAAACCCATTTGCACCAAAGGCCATCTTCCTCAAAGCCAGAGCCATGTTCAAAGCAGGTAAACTGGACAGAGCAAAAAAGCTCTACGCAAGGCTGGTAGATTCATCGAACAAGTTCGTGGCCACTGGTGCAAGGTTCGGCCTCTCCCAATGCCTTGCAAGACAAAAAAAATTCAAGGAGGCAGAAGAGCAATTCAGTCAGGGATTGGTCAATCTTTCGGCTGATCAATTATCCGAGTTTATCGCCGGCAGGTTCGAGAGGCTGGGTGACGAGCAGATGGAGCCACCAGACGTCCAAAAAGAGCCGGATCCTCTGACCGCCCAATCCCTCTATTCGGAAGCCTTGAAATTAGACCTCCCAAAGGACATGACCCTGCGCTTGTGGCTCAAAGAGGGCAAGGCCATGACCAAACAGAATGAATTTTCCCAAGCTGCCGATCACTACCTTCGTTATCTCAATATGAAAAAATATAAAGACTACCCTGGTAAAATACAGGTAAGCATCGAGGCAGCACGTAGTCTCATCAAATCCCACCGAATGGCCGAGGCGAGACTCCTGCTGTCCAAGCTTGGGCCCACGGACAAGCGCACTTCGGAACAAGTTGCCTGGTTGACCACCCGAACGTTTGGATTCCCGGCACCGTCCACTCCCGAAGACCTGCTAAGGGGGATGGAGGCGCTGAAGAAGTTCATAAGGACTTTTCCGAAAAATGCAAATCTGAACAAGGCAAGGCTGGAGCTGGCAACATCACCAATGGCTATCCACTGGAGCGCCCTGGCCGAAAAATCCCTCAGGAAACTCATCTCCAGCAACGCTCCGGAACAACTCATGGCAGAGGCCAGATTCAAACTTGCACAGAATCTCTTTAGCCAGGAAAAATTCACGCAGGCTGCTCGTGCTTATGAGCAATACATTCGAAAACATCCCAATCACAAATACTGGTCTGATGCCCGAATGGGAATTATTGCGGCCCACTGGGAAATCGGACAACGGGCCATGGCGGAAAAAGAGTGGAAAGAAGCAGGAAAAGCTTTTTTCAATTTTGCTACCCTCCACCCATCTTCCTATAAAACTCCTCAAGCCCTGACAAAAGCTGCGGACTCATACCTGAAGGCTGACGATCCAGATGCGGCTCTCAGGGTCCTCAAACTCCTGACTAGCAAATTTGCAAACACGGCTGAAGGATGGGAGGGGCTGATAACAACGGCAAAAATACTCATAGAGAATAAAGCCCAGTATCAAAAGGGCCAAAAGCTCCTGAAAAAAGCTGCATCTGACCAGGACCCTTTTCCAAAGGTCAGGACCGAGGCGAACAATATGCTCAGCGGGCTTCCCGAGCGCCGACTATTGGTGGAAGCTACAGAGAACTTCACGACGGGCCAACAGGCCTACATTACCCTGCGTGTCAGAAACATTGAAGATATCACCATACGGGCCTACAGGCTCAAGGCTGGAGAATATTTCAGGGATCTGTTGAGCATGTATGATCTTACCTCGGTGGATATAGCTCTGTGTGAACCGGACAAAACCTGGAAAGTAAAAGTTGAAGACTACAAAAAATATATCCCCATCAAGCAAAAGCTCATACTGCCTTTCAAACGACCGGGAGTCTATTTACTCAACCTGGTGGCAGACGACATGCAGGCCACAACAGCGGTTCGCATAAGTGATCTGGGGATCATCGTAAAACAGGGAGAAGGTGAATTGCTGGCGTTTGCCCAAGACCGACGACGGCTCAAGCCCATGGGTGGTGTAAAGATCATACTTGCGGATGGAGAACGAATCATAGCCCAAGGCAGCACTGAAAAGGATGGCACCTGGATAAAACATTTCGAAAAGCCATCGGATGATTACGGAATCATCGTCTTTGCCCAAAAAGGTGACCATGTGGCCTGGATCGGTGATCTTCATAAAGTCGGTGAAACGCTACAACAGACGCTCCACCTTGCATACATGTTCCAATCGAGACCTGTATATAATCCCGGCGACCGGGTGGACATAGCCGGAATCTACCGCAAAAGTACTGACGGCCACTTGGGCTTTTCCGGCGTTGGTCCACTGACCATAAAAATCAACACCCCTGACGGAGCTCAACTGGCCTCATACAAAGCCAAGCTGGATGAATATGGAACTTTTCATCAATCTTTTCTTTTGGATGAAGCAGCCCGCCCCGGTAATTATTACTACAGCCTTTTTTCAGACGAACAGGAAGAAATCCTTTCAAACTACTTTCAAGTCGTAAGACACACCCCCTTAGCATACGAAATGATTATTGAACTGGATCACCAGGTTGTCATGCGCGGAGAGGATATATCCGGACAGGTCAGGATACTGCACTCAGACGGAGCTGCAGCAGTGGGAAAGCCTGTTACATGTGCCATCACCGGGAGCAACAAGGTAGTGCAAGGACGTACAGACCAAAACGGCATAGCTCGCTTCACTTTTCACAGCAAAGATCTCCCTCGTTCTTCCAAGGTAGAAATTACGGCCTTTCTGTCTCACCAGAAAGCCACGGCAAATGTATATGTGGCAGATGCCAGGTTTTCTCTAGGAATGAAGGTGCACGAAAAGACCATTTTTACAGGCCAGGAGTTCGGCCTTGACATATACACAACCAGTCAAAATAAAAAAACCCTTGCAGCGGACGTCAAGCTAGAGGCTCTCTTCCAACTGTCCTCTGAAAAAAGAGGCGAGATCGAACTCTGGTCAAGGACCGTACCGATTACAGCCACCGGTACAACAACGATCACTGCGAGTATCTCCAGGCCAGGCATTGTCATTCTGCGAGCCATGGCCAAAGACGACCTGGGCAACCCGGTAATCACGGAGAAGGTCCTCAAGGTGGTGGGCAAGAAGGAACCTGGCATCTGGATAAAGGCAAAAAGAGATAGGGAGGTAATGGGCAAGCCCATGGAACTGAATGTCTATTCCCGCCTGGATAAAGCTCTTGTCCTGTTGACCTGTGAAAACACGAGTATAAGATGCCACCATGCATTGTACGTACACAAAGGTCAAAACCACGCATCCATACCCCTTACCGAAGATCTGGCTCCTGAATTCAGACTCAGCGCCGCGGCCATGGATGGTCATGAACTGTATCAGACATCTAGAATCATAACCATAGACCGTACGCTTTCGCTCGAGGTTCGTCCTGATAAGAGCAATTACGGACCAGGCGACGAGGTGACCCTGACCATCATAGCAAAAAATGCCACGGGGAAACCCGCTGACGCCAGATTGCTTGTTTCAGTGGTGGACTCCATGCTCCTGAAAGAGTACCCGGAACATCTCCCAGAACTTTTCTCATCCTTTTACCGGTTTGATACACGTTTGTTCGAGACCAAGTCCTCGGCAACTCGAAGGTTTCCCCAAGTACTCGGATACCTGGTTGAAAAGGCTGAAATCAAAGAGGCCGAGGGTTCTGCTGCCATGGCTGCTTTGAAAAACCGCAGGAAAGAAATGACAAACGACGGAGTCAAGGTTTTCAATCGCATGCTTGGTGGGACAGGAGAGCTTGGAGTCATGGGGGTTGGGGCAAGTGGTTATGGTTCCGGAGGTGGAGGCTATGGGCGTGGCATAGGAGTCTCTCCAAAAGTAGTTGTTGGCAAGTCCATGGTGAAAGGAGGGAATAACGATTATTGGCGTAGAAACTTCGATGAGACAGCAATATTTCGTTACGACCTGAGTACTGGCCCGGACGGTGTGGCATCCGTTCACTTCAAACTTCCCGATACCATTACTCGGTGGAGGGTCGCGGTCAGGGCCACGACCAAATACACCCTGTTGGGTCAAAGCTATTCCGAGTTGGTGGCCACGAAAGCTTTTTTTGCCAAACTCATAATACCCCAGCAACTAGAACAAGGCGACAAGGTTCATCCACTGGCGAGAATATTCAATTACACCAACGCCCCCATCACAGCAGCCGTGGAACTTAGCGACATGAACAAAAGCATGTCGGCAAAGGTCCACCTGGAACCTGGTGCTGTGACAGATCACGTTTTCGATGCAACGAACGTTTCCGCCAAAACGAAGGAGAAGGTATTCAAGCTTCGCGTAAAAGCGCCTGGATACTCGGACAAGGTGGTGACAAAAGTCCCGGTCCGCCCCAGGGGGGTCGAAGTCTTCAATGTCTCAGAAGGGTGGACTGAAAACAATGCCGGTAAAATTCTTGAACTCGAAAGTGGTGCAACACCAACAGGCCTACAAGTACAAATATCCGACAGGCTTGGACGATTCTTCATCGGAAACGATCTGCAAGGGCTTGTCTTTGGAGATGACCCGGCAAACGCACTCATCGCACTACAACTTATGAAGCTGACCGAGCCAAAGGGCGACACAGCAATGCTCGACCTGATTCACCAGAGACTGAGAGCAGCCTTGTTGCATATTCAATCCACCCAAAAAAATGACGGTGGCTGGGGCTGGACCAGAAATTCCCCAACATCCAACACCACGGCAACATGTGATGCCCTTCGAGCCTTGCTGTTGGCCAAGCCCATGGCGGGTAAGATCAAATGGATTTATCCCAGGGCTTCGGTGGAATTGGCCCAACATTGGTTGGAGGGGAGACTCTCCTCCCTGCCTTCAGACGATCTAACGGACAGGGCCCGCATAGTTTTTGCCTTGGCGCATCTGGGTAAAAAGCATGTCCCCACAGTTGTAATTCAAAGACTCCACAGGCTCAGGTCGACACTCAGCCTGGAAGCAAAGGCGCTGGTGGGATTGACTTGGTTGATACTGAATCGTCCCCTCCTGGCGAAAGAGCTTGCCGAATCCATCGAGACCAATGCCTTGCTCGTGCCCTCCAAGCTAGAAGAATTCAACTGGCAAAACAATTTCCATATATCATACACCGGGCGAATGAGAGCCCTGGAATTGTTGACGAGAACACACTCACAGAGTTTCGGCCTGCAAAGAGCGCGTTCCTGGCTACAAAGCAAATCCCGTCTGAACATGTGCTCACCTCGCCTCGCAGAAGCAACTCTCGGATTCATCTCTGCCGTGGACTTAGAGGACAACAGGGGATTGCCATCGGAAATTACTGTCAAAGTCAATGGAAAGACAGCGGGAGTCATCAAGACCACTGGGCGAACCGACCTGTCGAGCATCCATGTCCCTGCTGAGTTTCTCAGACCAGGGAAAAACCAGGTCGAGATCAAAGCCAACTCCATGGGTTCTATCTGGTTCAGGCTCAGGCTCGATGGATATCTCGCCATGGCGCCAAAAAACTCTGGAGACAAAAAACCAAAGATTCGATTTACAAGGCATCTCGAACCAGTACCACGGGACTATAAAGGAATACCTGTTGAAGACGGGTTTTCAGTGGTGAAAAACACCCAAAAGTGGTTCAACCAGATCAATGGAATCGGTCTTGGTAAAAAGCTCAAGGTCACAATTTCCATCGATAGAGACACGCCCAAAACACCACTGGACAACGCGGTATTACAAGATCGCATACCGCCGGGCTTCAAGTTCATGCCCGGTTCCCAAAAAGGCCCAATAACCCATATGTTCGACACAGGTCGCAATTTGGCATTTTTTCTCGGGGACATTGATAGGCACATGGAAATAAGCTATATGCTGATGGCGACAAATCCCGGCTCCTATGAATTTCCTCCTCCGAGATTACGCTCGCTGCTTTACCCGGGAGCCATGCTCCTGGGCGATAGCAGCACGTTTCAGATCACCACCAGGAACAAGGCACATGCCAATGTTCGCCCTACTCCGGATGAACTATTCCACAGGGGTATTGCCGCTGCCGACCAAAAAGACGACAAGGAGACACTTGCCGCCCTAGAAGCCCTCTGGGACGGGTTCGACATCAAAGAATCCTACTCGCAGCCAGTGTTGGAAAACCTCCTTTTCGCAAGTATCCACCTTGGTGACAACAGTCGAATACTCAAATATTTCGAGCTGGCAAAGGAAAAAAATCCATCTTTGTTGATTCCCTTCAAAGAAATTGGTGCGGTTCAAAAAGCTTACAGGACTCTTGGAGTATACGAAGGAGGTCTTCACCTGGACAGGGGCCTGGCCCAGGCCATGTTTACAAAACAACTCCAGGCTATCGGATTCCTGGAGTCCATCGACCAGATCGCTGAAGCTGCCGACCTGCTGAAAAAGTTCCTTGTCATGTATCCCATTGATGAGCTCAACGCCAAAGCATCTTATGCTTTCAGCCAGGTTATTTTCCAACGAGCGGACTTGCTCTCGGAAGGTGAGCCCCTGGAGGGCTTCGACAGGCCTGGATTACTTGAACTCGTCATAGATCTCATGGCTGACTTCGTGGGTAAAAACCCCCAAAACCCCCAAGCCCCTGCCGCCATATTTTCCATGGCATCTGCGATGGTGGAACGAGGCAGGCCTGAAGACGCCGTGGCATGGTGCGAAGTCGGTCTGCAACAACACAAAGATTCCCAACTGGCTCCGGCCCTCTCCTACCTGGAGGCATTTGCGTATTTCTCCATGGGCAACTACGACCGATCGCTAAAGCTCTGCCACGAGGTGGAAGAAAAAGCGCAAAACCCTCAGCACGTTTACATGGCTCAGTACATCATGGCGCAAATCTACCACGCCCAGGGCCGAATAAAAAAAGCGTTGGAATTCTACTCGAAAGTAGCCGATGACTTTCAGGACGCACAGGAGACCATAAACGAGTTGGAACGGTCTTGGATTCATATACCGGATGTTCTCCGGGTACCTAGGTCGAGCCGCGCAATGCTTGAAATCAGCGCCTACAACACTAAGACAGTCGACATCAAGGTCTACCGGGTCGACCTGATGAAGCTATATCTGCTCAAAGGTTCTCTTAGCAACTTGCAAGACGTAAACCTGGCAGGCATAAGTCCCATATACGAAAAAGCAGTTAAGCTCAACGCGAGACCCGAAGATGGAACCCAGAAGCGCAAAGTTCCGCTCAGCCTGCCAGGAAAAGGTGCGTATCTATTGCTCGTAAGGGGAGCCGGCCTTGTACAACCATGTCTCGTGCTGGTCGATGCCCTGGAGATGGATGTGAACGAACTCGTGGACGAAGGACGGGCAAGGGTTGCTGTCCGGGATTCTACCGGGCACCCGCTTTCTGGCTGCAAGGTCGAAATAAAAGGTGAAAACAATTCCGAGTTCATGTTGGGTAACACCGACCTGAGGGGAATTTTCATCGGAGACGATATAGACGGTGCTGTCACGGTAATTGCTAAATACAATGGTGCATATGGATTGTACCGTGGCAAGGTGGAGCTACTAGCTGTGGATAAGGATGAAGAACGATACAGAAAAAAATCCGCCGTCGATTTTGAGGATGATTCGGTTCAGGGCGATCTGCAGAAACCCAGCAGTGAGTATCTCCAAATGAGAAAGGACAATGGCTCAGAGCAAGACTACAAGAAGCTGTTCAACCAGGAGGTCAAGGGGATGAACGTCAACCAGGCCCTATGAGCCTGGATTTCCAACACGGGCCGATATCCTTGCTTTGGCCTACTTTGCGCCGGATAGGATTGTAAACTCCACTCTTCTGTTTTGCTCTCTACCCCGTCTGGTATTGTTCGGAGCGATAGGCTTCGACTCTCCATATCCCTTAGCCTCGAGGCGCGACGCATCTATGCCCTGCTCCACTAAGTAGTTTACCACTGACTCAGCCCTGCCCTGGCTGAGTTTTTTATTCAACCTCGCAGATCCCATGGAATCGGTGTGCCCCTCTATTCTCAACTTTGTAATCTCAGGATGGTTGACCAACACCTCCACCACTCCGTCGAGAATCTGGTTCGCGTCGGCCCTGAGGTCTGTCTTGCCCGAGGCGAAGTGAATCTTCTTTCTAACTGCGATCTTTTTCTTCTTCAGGATGACCACTTTTCGCTTTGGTCTGGGGCTGAGTTTGAACTCCGCCATGACCGACTGGTTCTTTTTCAATTCGAACCTTCTGGCTTTTGCCATGTACCCATCGGCAGTCACCTTGATGACGTACGAACCCACTGGCACCTGCGCAGAAAACGCACCTGTGTCAGCAGAAGTAGATAGTTGCACCTTCTTTGGCCCATCTATGGAGACCTTGGCAACCATGGGCTTGTCTTTCTCGTTCATGACCGTGCCGGACAACGTACCCATCTTCAGATCCGATTCGAGGGCGAAATCGAGAATCGATGTCTCGCCGGTCTTGATTTCCACCTTTTGGGTGACAGGCTTGAACCCCTCCTTGGAAGCGGTAACAGAGATGGTACCTGGTTGAAGCTGGTACGAAATGTACTTACCCTCCAGCTCGTCAGACGCAACCGGCGTCAAGCCTTCAACGTCAAATGATATGACAGCAAAGGCAAGCGGCATCTGGTCAGCCGCGTTGACCACCCTGCCGACGACCTTTCCTGTTGTCACAACTGGTTGCTGTTTTTTCTTCTCTTCCGGCATCAAAGAAAAATCCAGTATTGTCTTTTTACCACGTGTAATGGACACCTCGTGAGTCTCAGGCATGAAGCCTTCCTTGGAACAGGTGACCATAACACTCCCGACATGATCATGCTCTGAAAAATATTTCCCCGAACTCTCGGTGCTTGCCACAGGTAAAGTCGACACTCCCCCGAAAGTTATGACGGCTCCTCCGATGGGCACTCCATCGCTATTCTTCACAGTTCCTTCGATAATGGATCTCTCGGGAGCCACAGGTCCTGAGCCCATAGGATTGAAAGCATACGTCAGACCGAACCATAAGGTCCACGGAGCTGTAGAAGGTATTCCGTCGAGATATGCCTTCTCACCACCAAGTCCGATATCAACGGCTAAATCAAATGTAACGTCCGTAAGGTACGTGACTCTGACCCCAGGTGTCAGCACCATGGGTACTACATCGATCAGGGTAGCATCTGATCCCAAAGATGAGTTTGCCAAATCGTCATCCGTAACTCCCACAGGGATCTGAATTGTATATTCCACGAAAGGAGATATGGCCACAGGAGCGAGATACCCCAAGGGAGCATCAATCCCGAATCCCAAGGCCACACGGTTATAACTATTGACACCTAGGGCGTATTGTTCCACCCAACTGAGGTCCCTGTTTTCACTCAACGACCCGGTGTTGTCCAGGATGAACCCGGCGTTTAGGTGTGCCCTAAGAGGCACCTCTGGTGAAAGCCCCCTGGCATCGAAAGACAAAAGCAGTGAAGTCTGAAAATTGGTTCCCCCGAACGACGGGCTTAGCTCTCCTATGCCACTGGAGAAAGTCACCGCCGCATCAAGGCCCAGGCCCAGGTATGGCAACACTGGGTATATCCCCTTGGCACCCAAAGTGAGATCTCCTTGAGTCTGCAATAACTGGGGCCTGGCGGCTGAATTATAATTAGAGCTGGAGTGCAAGCCCAAAAAGATTTCCAAGTACTCTAAGGGAGTAAAACTGATCCCCAATTGCCCCTGCATTCTCTCTTCGGTATATGAGGACAGATCAAGGTAATTGAGAAAGGAACCGGAAGTGAAATAACTTCCATGCAAAGACAGCCGTATGGACATGGGAGGTCCAGCGAATGCCTCATGCACCCTGAGCAATCCAGCCTCCCCGGCGGGGCTGGAAGAATAAAACCGCAAGGGGGTATGCAACTGATACTGCTTGTCCACTACGACATCGGAACCTTTTGGACCATTACCTTCCTGTTGTATTTTTTCCACTGGTTCAGTCTGTTGCCCATCCCCATCGAGCTTATCCACCCCTGCAACCACTGGCTTATCCAGGCTGGAAGAATCATCCGAAGAACCGGCATCAGAACCTTTTTCGTCTCCTCCTGATTCCGTTTGCGCCCACGCAACCGGGGAGGCAAAGGACAGTGTCACAGTCAATCCCAACATCATCGGTATCTTGTACCAATTCATATCATCACTCCCATAGAGATTGTGCAAACATTATCAACTCACAAAGCAGGTGCTGTCAAACAACGACTCGATTTTCCAGGCACCTTCTTAGCTGCCAAACTCAAGTCAATCCCTGGGCTGATACCGATCCGTATCGGCAAACAGGTCGATGCATTTGAATCGGCTCTTGAACGTCGCTCCATGCTCCACACCCGCGGGGATAAAATAAGTATCTCCCTTGGTGTAGGTCCTTGTCTGTGTACCGATGGTCAAATCCATCTCCCCTTCGAGTACCACGCCCCACTGGTCCCCATGGGTATGGGGAGGAATAGACCCGATGGGCTCGATTTCGAAAAAAACCACCTGCATGTTCGGCGACTGAAGAAGCCTGCCCAACACCCCGTCCATGGGAATATCGGCCACGGGCAACTGTTTGACCATTTCCGGAAATTCACTCATTCCAAGCCACCCTCTCAAGTGTTATACCCAGCATGCTTATTGCAAATTCACTTAGTTTTTTACCAACGAGACAACAAAAACCACTGCTCCAGACTAAAAGGTGGGTTCTGTCATGTCAAAATCAAAATTTGGTTGGTTCCACTACCTCCCGGCACGAAAAAAGCAGTTAGTATTGCATTAATCAGTTAGTATCGCATTAAGTTGACATCTACCCCATACCATGGCAAAAAGTCCGACGCGTCTGAAGGCTGTGGGCGCTTTTGACAACCGGGGTCGGGTCGTTAGCTCAGTTGGTAGAGCAGCGGACTCTTAATCCGCGGGCCAAAGGTTCGAATCCTTTACGACCCATGCTGCGCTCGGTGGCTCATGGGCTACCGAGCGTTTTGTTTTTCTTATCATGACTGATGCCATTATCGTCCGCAACGCGAAGAAACTCTATGGAGAAGTCCAAGCGGTTGGTGGTGTCTCCTTCGACGTACACGAAGGAGAATGTTTCGGTCTGTTGGGTCCGAATGGAGCAGGGAAAACATCCACCATGTCCATGGTGCGATGTTTCTCCGCCTTGGACGACGGCCAGATCAAAGTTCTTGGATACGACGTCCACAAACATGCCAGGAAAATTCGCTCCTTGCTGGGAGTGGTTCCGCAAGAAGACAGCTTAGACAGGGATTTGACCGTACTCGACAACCTACTCGTCTACGCCGCCTATTTCGGTATAAAGAAAAAATCAGCCAGGGAACGAGCGGACGAACTACTGAAGTTTATGACGTTGCAGGACAAGGCTACTGTGCGTATCGAAAATCTCTCGGGAGGAATGCGAAAACGCCTGCTTGTGGCACGAGCGCTCATCAATAAACCACGACTGCTTATCCTGGACGAACCGACTACAGGACTGGATCCACAAGCAAGGCACCATATCTGGCAAAGACTACATAGCTTGAAAACCGCAGGCACCACCATGTTACTATGCACCCACTATATGGACGAAGCCCAGCACCTGTGCGATCGATTGGCCATAATGGACAAGGGAATAATTCTAGCGCAGGACACGCCACGGCAACTATTATCGACTTATGCAGGTGCAACCGTGATAAAAGTACAGGGCTCCGCAACCTTGACAGGCCAAGACCTACTGCCATTGTTTGGAGATTCGCTTCCCGATAAAGCGCGCATAGAACACCATGGTTCCAGTCTCTTTTTCTTCTTGGCTCCAGGCAACCAGATACCATCAGGGCTCTTAGACGCATCGGGTAGACTAGGTCTGGAACTGACGACCCGTCCTTCCACTTTGGAAGACGTGTTTTTGAACCTTACAGGGAGAGAGCTGAGGGAATGAACCAGCAACACCATAAAGTCATAGGAAGGCTTTGCGGCACACTGGCCGTGCTCGGAAGAAACCTTCGCGTGTGGCGAAGATTTTTTCTCGCTTCGGCAATAGGTGATTTGGCAGAACCCATACTTTATCTCGTGGGCCTTGGCTACGGCCTGGGCGGCTTGGTCACAGACGTACACGGCATGAGCTATGTTCGCTTCATCGCTCCAGGTCTGGTGGTCACAGCCACCTTGTACTCAGCCTCATTCGAAGCCACCTATGGAACATTCACACGAATGGTTCCACAAAAAACCTTTGAAGGAGTCCTCGGCACACCAATCGGAGTGGGTGAGATACTGATGGGAGAAATACTATACGCTACGATAAAGGCATTCGTAGCAGGCTGCGCGGTACTTTTGGTAGTCACGGCATTGGGCCTGGTGGATGCACAAACAGCAGCATGGGTGCCGGTGCTGTGTATGGTAAGTGGTTTGGTGTTTTCCGCTATGGCCGTCTTGATGACCTGCTTGAGCCCTTCTTACGATTTCTTCAACTACTATTTCACGCTGGTGGTAACACCAATGGTGCTGTTTTCAGGAATTTTCTTTCCACTGGACCAGTTGCCGACATGGGCCCAGTCCATGGCCTTGGTAAGTCCCTTGACCCACGCCGCAAGTATATCCCATGCTCTTTTCAACGGAGTAATGAGCCGGGACCTGTGGATTCATGGTGTCTTTCTCATAGGTGCCGCAATCGTTCCCATTTATCCCGCCATGTTGACCATGCGAACAAGGCTTATCAAGTAGACGATCCCAAACCAAGCCCACGCATTTTCTCCACAAGCCCGGCGAGGGCGCGCCCCCTGTGAGAGATAGAGTTTTTTTCATCCAAGTCCAACTCCGCCATCGTTTGTTCGAACCCTTCAGGAAGAAAAATCGGGTCATAACCAAAGCCGCTTTTGCCCCTTGGCTCGAACAAAATTCTTCCCTCGCATGTCCCCCTGGATTGGATCTGCTGCCCCTCCGGCCCCAATAACACCATGTGACAGACAAATCTGGCGGTCCTGTTTTTTTCCGGCACATGACGCATATCATCGAGAAGCTTTTTCAAATTTGCCCTGTCGCGCTCAGGCCCCTGAATGTTCATCCCTGCCCATCTGGCGGACCTGACACCGGGAGCACCATGTAGGGCATCCACTGAAAGCCCTGAATCATCACCAAGACACCAGTAATCACTTGGAACCAATGAAAGCAGCGTGCTGGTCTTCGAAAACGCATTATGCTCGAATGTGTCACCATCCTCGACAAGCTCCACATTGGGATCCACTCCCGCATCAGCCATGGTAAGTATCTGCATGCCAAGTTGTCCAAGCAATCTACGGACTTCGGTGATCTTGCCCTGGTTCGACGAAGCCATTACTATATTCAAAGGGAGGACTCCTTTTGACGGTTCATCATTTTTTTTTGCATCAAGCGCTTGTACTCCACCACTGCCAATCGGACGGCCTGAGCAACATCCTCATGGGTGGAGCTTTTTCTCAATATCCTCTCCTCACGACGGTTGGTCAAAAAACCCAGTTCCAGTAAAACCGAAGGCATCCTGGTACCTCTTAACACTACGAAATCAGCCTGCTTTACTCCGAGGTTTTCAAAAGGCAACGCCTTTGCAAGTCGTTCCTGCACGAGATGAGCAAACCTGCTCGACTCTCTCAGAGTCTCTGTACGCTGCATGTCAGCCAGGATGGACATGACTTCGTCCGACGCCTGAGTTTGCTCCCCCTTGTCTTCCGCGTTTTCAGCACTGGCCACCCGGCGCGCTTCGTCGTCAGAGGCATCCACCGAATGGAAAAACGTCTCCACTCCATGCATGCTCCTCCTTACAAAGGCATTGCCATGGACGCTGATGAAAAGATCCGCATGCGCACGGTTTGCCATATCCACCCTGTCCCAAAGTGGCACGCTAGTGTCGCTTTCCCGCGTCATGATCACACTGACATCCGGGAGTTCTTTCAATAGGTCCCGGATTTTCAAAGAAATTTTCAAAACCAAGTCCTTTTCCTTGATACCTGATACACCCGTACACCCATGCTCCCGACCGCCGTGACCAGGGTCTATGACCACCACCAATGGCCGCGGTTTTTCCTCCTGATGAGACTCGACTTTTGCCTCCCTTGGCACTGCCGTATGGGCAGATCCCATTATGACCAAAAGCAAGCATGTTGCCGGAAAAACACCAGTACGCAAAACTCCACCTCCTGCAATAATGCTAGCTTGCACCCCACATTTGGGCAAGTTTTTCCACACCGTAAGCAGCCCAATCTGCCGATTTCGAAGTATGGACATGTAGCGACCCAAGTGGAAAATCCCGGTAC
Source organism: uncultured Myxococcales bacterium (assembly GCA_964431605.1). Taxonomy (GTDB): domain Bacteria; phylum Myxococcota; class B64-G9; order B64-G9; family B64-G9; genus JALVPF01. The sequence goes on along the minus strand of CAYSLH010000054.1, from coordinate 5,564 downwards.
CTTAAAATCTCTTGCCATAGGGACCGGGATGTGCTATCCATCTCCGCCCATCTCGGTAAAATGAAGATCCGGGATGAACCAGGGAGAAAAAAATGAAGAAGAGTCCTCTACAACAAGTAAAAGACAAATTTGGCGGGAAAGATAAACTGGTAGCCGAATTGGTCGGAATGATGACTCGCCCGTCCGATCTCACCAAGGACCAGTTCAAGAAGAAATTGCTTGCCCAGTCCAATCGCAAGCTCATGATCCTTCACGAACGTGAGACTACCATCAAGAACAAATACGGAAGCCGCAGCAAGCTTATCGACAGCTTGATATCAGCACGCATGGGCAAGCAAAAGAAAGAAGACAAAGGCTACCGCATACATCTGGAGAATCGTACCAACGGTCAGTTGCTGGACCTCGCCAACCGCATCAATGCCTGAGCTTACGGATCGCCCGCTCTATACTTTTTTTGATACGGTCGTTTTCTTCGGTTTTCAGTAAGTACTCCAACGATGGAATAGCGCGGGGATCTCCCGCATCGCCAAGGGCCAGCACGACTCTCTGCCTGACATAAGGATCGGTGTGACGCAACAAATCCATCAATGCGTCTACAGCGCTGGCACTACCCACGATTCCCAACAACTCTATGGCTCGATTCCTGGCGTTTGAGTCTTGTGATGCCAATTGCTTCAACAGCGCATCCACATCCAACTCGTCCTTCATGAGTCGGAGAGCCTTTGCGGCCTTGGTCTTCACCGTTGGAACCACATCATCAGATACAAGCAAATCAGCCAGTTGATCCAGCAATTCATCCAACTTCAAATCCCGACAGAGATCTACTGCTGCAGCTTGCTGACGAAACTTATCGTTCCTGCCCAAGGCGTTCCTGAGCATCGAAACTTGCTCTGAGCGACCAAGGCTTCGGACGGCGATTATGGCTTCCGCCCTTACTTCTTCGTCCTCATCCCCAAGCCCCCTCAAGATGGCTTCTCGTGCACCAGGTAGTTTCAAAAAGCCAAGGATCTTCATGGCTTCGACCCTAATACTGGTGTTGGTGCTGTGCATGGCAGAGGTGTAATAATCGAGGGACCGTTCCGACGCTAAACGCTTCAGTGCTGATTTTGCCTCTTTCTGTACGAACTGGTTCTCATCGTGTACCAGTGGAAAAATATCTTCCACTGCTTCAGCGGCCAAGGACGGTCCCAGGTTTCCAAGTGCCCTGGCCGCAGCCCCCCTGACAACATAATTTTCATCCTTTAGTGCCCGCTCGAGGGGACTTACCGCACGCTGATCGTGCAACCTTCCAAGCAAAACCGCAGCCTTGAGCCTGACTTTGAAACTCGATGATTCTGCCAATTTGCTCGAAAGAAAAGTTACTTTATCTTCCTTGGCCGTAGCGAAAGAGGATGAAAGCATCAAGCCGCAAAGAATCATGACGAGCAAAACTGAATCATTGTTTCTGAACTTACACCTCAATCCCACTCCGTGCCTGGTTGAATCGAAAAATCGGCTTTTCCCATCCACCCCTTGACCGACTCCTATCAACATCCATGTAATCAGTTTAGCCATTTAGAACCAATGCCTTACCACAGGTCACCTACAAAGCCAAGTTATTTTTTCCGTTGACTAACACCCTAGTTCGTGATTATTCACAGACGTATGCAAACAGATGATAGATACTGGACCACAGAACCCAGTCTAACCCGTTCGACCTTCAAAAGGGGGTTGCCCGTGAACTTTCGTAACTCTTTGATTTTACTGTTCGTGGCCACACTGGCCACTGTGGGATGCGAGAAAAAATGCAAAAAAGGACAAGATGTAGCCTGTTGGACACAGGCACTCGGGGACAAGGCACGGGTGACTAAAGCCGTTTCCGAACTGAAAGCGATCAACGACAAGTCCGCAGCCCCTGCGTTGCTCGAAACTTTCAAAACCAGTTCGGATAATCCCAAGGTCCGGGAAAAAATAGCTGAGATGTTCAAGAAATGGAAATACGACAAAGCAGTAAAAGCACTCATAGAAGGTCTTGATTTTACGGTAGGCCCCAACAAGGACGGAAAGAAAGCCAAGGCTACCAATAGGGCCAACCAAAAAATCGCATCAGCTCTGGGCGCCATAGGCGACAAGCAAGCTATCACCCCCTTGATACGATTGATGAAGGTCACAAAAAATCTATATGTTAAACGCGCTGCCATTCGTTCTTTGGGACAACTCAAAGCAAAAGAGGCAGTGGATCCACTTCTTGAAATTCTCAATGACGTGGATGTCCATAAAACCATAAGGGCCAACGCCGTGTTTGCTCTTGGTGAAATAGGTGATCCCAAGGTGGTTCCAAACCTGGTCAAGGCGCTCTACCAGGAAAAAGCATTTTTCTTTGCTCATGCAAACCTGGCCCTTGTAAAAATAGGAGAGCCGGCAGTCGACCTTCTCATCCAGACCATGAATGGAAAGAACAAAGAGGTCAACCGCATTCTGGAAGGCAATGTCGAGGTTCTCAAAGGAGCATTGGAAGCGAACGCAGCCCAGGTTCTTGGTGACATTGGAAGCGAAAAGGCCGTTGAACCATTGTCCGCCATGGTCGAAAAGATCTCCAAATGGGATTCGGACAACAAACTGATCGTCATGACCCGCCTCATCAGCGCCCTTGGAGATATTGGGTACAAGGGTGCGGTCAAGTCCATCGTGAAATACCTGGATACGAAATTCTGGGACGTTGCCACGGTGGTTTGCAACTCGTTGATATTCATAGGTGACAGGTCCGTGGTACCGGAGTTGTTCAAATATGCATCTGAGGGAGACCGACATCCCAGGGTCAGGGTTCCAATGATCGAGGCCATCGGGAACCTGGGAACGGACAAGGACATCGAGCAGCTAAAAGCATTGAAAGAAAAATTCAAGGACAGGACCTTGACCCCCATCATAGAAAAATCCATAAAACGGCTCGAAGCCTACGCATCTTGCAAGCAGAACGCAGATTGCTGGATTGGCAAGCTGAAGGACAAAGATCCCGCAGTCAGGGAAAAAGCCGCCTATGAACTGGGACAAATAGGTGACCCAAAGGCCATAGATGCATTGATATCAGTGGTGGGAGACCAAAACGAGTTGGTAAGATGGGGAGTTATCTTCGCGTTTTCCAGACTCAATTCGAAAAAGCCCATCGCCGCAATAGAGCAATTGGTCGAAAAGACGGAAAAGGGCAACCCTCGATTCAAGGTTGTAAACAACAAGTACACTAGACTCGTGGCAAGGCTCAAACGTACTGGCAAATAACTTACATTGTCGCCAGCCCAACCCGGTTGTTACGAGCACCCTTCACCAACCCTGCTGGACCGTGGTTTTCTTAGCTACCCAAAATTGAATAATTTATAACAACACAAAATCATCGTCCGAAAGGAAATCTGTCTCAGACATGAGACTAGCCGTTTCCTTCAATCGCTCATCTGAGATTTGTTCCAGGGTTTGGACCAATTTTGGATTCTTACCGACATATTCATCAAAAGCCTTGCGGGATAAAAACAGGAGCTCCGAGTCGGCCCCGGCAATCACCGTGGCAGTGGTGGGAACAGACCTGACCAGGGAGATCTCACCAAACACGTCCCCTTCCCTGAGCAAGGCCAGGGGAACCAATGTCTCCTTGTCCCTCTTTTTGATCTCCACTTCTCCTCTCAGCACCACAAAAAGCCCAAGACCACGAGTGCCTTCTTCGATAATAACCTTTCCCTTTGGAACATCCGTGGAGATAAATCTTTCCAACAATTCATGACGTGCCTTAGCAGGAAGTGCCCTGAAAACACTGGACATGGCCATTAGATTGTTGAGCATCCTGGCACGGGTAAATTTAGTAAGAGCCTTGGAAACGGAGTGAAGCTTCAAGGCTTCATCTTCCAGATCATCCCTTCGAAGCTCGAGCAAGTCCAAATGGCTCAATGCCCTGACCGTAGCAGCCCTGGGCTGACTGGACATGAGAGCCATTTCTCCAAAAACCGCTCCATCACTGAGCCGGGCCAGGACCATCTGCTCGTCTCCCACCTTTTTTGTGACCTCTACCTCTCCCCTGGCAAGAATAAAAAAGGACTCACCAGTGGTGCCTTCTTTGATTATCACACCATTGCCGGCAAACCTCCTCAGGTTCATCCTCTTGAGCACCGAAGCGAATGCATCAGGAGGAAGGTCGGAGAACAAGGGTATCTCTGGCAATTTCTCCGGGTAGGTGTCGAATCCGGAATCATCCATAGCCAACTTGGCAGCGAGTTCGGCCAGGGGTTTTCCCTCCAAGGCCAGGACCTGGTCGATGTTACGGCCAGCTGCGGTAAGCTCCAGATCATCCAACGACATGGGGCGTGGAGGTTCGGCATCCTGAAAAACCCGGTCGGAACCAGCGCCATAGAGTTGGGCCAACACCTCGAGCACATCGTTGTATTGCTCCTCGAACGCCGTAAGCATCTTTATGGCGACTATGGCCAGCAACGGATATCCGGCCTTTGTAAAATGCCAGCCGATGACCTTGTAGACTTCCTTTGCAGAATCCAACAGACCCTGTTTCAGGAGAATATCCGCCACCTTCATACGTGCCTCGAAGTTACCAGGCACTCCCTGGAGAATAACGATGCATCTTCTCAGAGCCTTGTCCCAGTCCTGGTTTTCGAAAGCATCCAGAGCCTGGCGCCAAAGTTCGGACAAATTCTCTGCCATTTTTTTAACCTCTTTATGTCTAAGACCTTGTAACTTCAACCCTGGTAAATTTTTCTCCGACCTGTATGTGAATTTCGCACAGTTGCTCGCTTGACATACGTCCACTGCGTCGCTACAACCCCATACGACAATATAAGACCCGATAATTAGAAAATATACAACATGGTATTTTTCAGTAAGATGGATCGATCGAATCATGCAAGCACTCATCAGGCAACGAAATAGTAACTCAGAGATCAAACCGCCTGACTGGACCAAGGCATTTGGCAACCACCACCCCTTAGAGGTGGATCTTGGATGCGGAAGAGGTAATTATGCGCTTGAGCGTGCATCCATGCGACCTGGTACCAACGTGGTTGCAATCGACACAAGGCTCAAGTGGATCAGGGCCATTAGGCAAACTGCTTTCGACAGAGGTCTTAGAAACATAAGAGCCATTCGTTGTGATGCCACACAAGACCTGTCGCTGCTGTTCGACAATGAGAGTGTCACGGGGTTTACAATCTTCCACCCCGATCCCTGGTGGAAAAAACGGCACAGGAAACGAAGACTCGTTCAACCTCCGTGGGTGGATTTCATAGCCAGATTGTTAGTGCCGGGAGGATGGATCTTCGTGCAAACGGACGTTCCGGACATGTTTGCTCAAATACAGACAGTATTTGAAACATCCAATCTTTTCGAACCCATCGACCCGGATGCCTTTGCCGAGCATGAAATGCGCGGAGCTTGTTCACACCGTGCAAAAAAATGCAAAGAGCTGAGGATTCCGGTGAAGAGATTGGCAGTCAAACGAATTGAAAAACTGCCCTTGGAAAACCAGTGAAGTCTCCATCTCCTGTTCTAATCATGGCTGATGCCCACCTTAGGGGCCCAAAAGATCCCAACCA
>CAYSLH010000053.1:0-19844 GCA_964431605.1 uncultured Myxococcales bacterium | reverse complement strand
TGGCAGAGATTATTCCAGCTTCTGCCGAGTTCACCTACGATGTTGCAACGCCCATATTCAATGAAAGGGACAACAAGGATATAATCGAAATGCTCTCCAGGGATCAAATCCAATATAGGCTGCAGGGCGATGTATTTCTTGGAGAGTTCAAACTACCCCTGGATTCCACCGGCACCATCTCATTTTCGAGAGCTTCACCATAACTTTGACTTGTGAGTTGCACAGCATGTCCCAACGAGAGCCAATGAACAACCACCGACAAACAATGGATGAACCTGAGGGGGATGGTTTTTGTGTGCATGGTCCCGGAGACAGCCAGGATCTCGGAAAGGCTACCAGCTTACCTGTGGTGTTAGTAAAGGCTCCTGTCGGCCAGTCCATCCCTGCCTTGGAGATCCTTACTGGCGCAACAATCGTCGTCGGCTCTTTTTATTTGGTACACAATGAACATTTTTGGGCGTTGGCATTGATGGTGGTGGGGTTTGTTCTACTGTTTATCGGAATAAACAGGCTCAAATTGCAGGACCTCAGAAAGCGAGTGGTCCAATTGTTTCAGAACGGATTTACTTACAAGGTTGGCAGGCAAACAGTGGAGATCTCGTTTAGGGATATCAAGTCCGCTAAGTTGAATTCACAGGATGTAGAACTAAAGGGCGTTACTATCGGTGTCCTGCATAAGCTCCATGTCTCGTGTGGTGAAAAACAAATTCATATATCATCCTTTGAACACGAAATGGGCCAGGGACCCAAGGAAACAGACAAGTTCGTTCTTTGGGCCAAGAAGCTACTGGCTGCTTATAAAACCCGAAGGTAGTTTGGACAATCGTGAGGTAGCAGATGCCGGCCAAAGTGACCAGGTCCATTCCGTCAAGGGAAGGGGACTTTCTAGGTTTATTCCATATCTTTTTTTTCGCAGCTTTTGCCTGTGGATGCTGGGACGCCTCCCCTGTTCCGAAATTAAATACAGATGGTGCAGTCGTGCCTGGCTCCGGGCAACATTCGCTAAAATCTGGACCCTCGGACCTCGCAAAAGACCTCTCTGGGAATAAGGCTGTTGACACTATCGCTGAACAGAATCTCTTCCAGGTGCCATTGGGAAAATCACCTCGATCTGGCCCTGATGATGCCAAAGTGACGGCCGTATTGTTTGGAGATTTTGCAGACAATGACACGGCTCGAATATTTGGTCTGTTGATCGAGCGTCAAAAGCATGATGGTTCGTTTCGATGGGTATACAAGTTCTATCCCCATGGTGCCTTGGATGGTCCGGCAATGGATGCATGCATCGCAGCAAGGTATGCCGCTGATATGGGTAAGTTCTCAAACTTTGCTCTAGCTGTATTTTCCCTGGGTGGAAAGATTTCGAGACGTTCATTGGGGGATATTGCTTCCAGGCTTGGACTGGATAGAAATTCGATGTTGGCTGCGTTGAATGACGAATCTTTGAAAAAGCTTGTACTGGCGGATCGCAGGCTTGCTGCGAGACTTGCTGTCAAAAGGGCTCCGTTTGTTTTTCTCAATGGAAGGCCGCTTCATTTCAACTCTCCTAAGGATTTTGAGAAGCAGTTCCCAAATGCCCTGGATGCGGAACTCCACAGGGCAGCCCTGTTGCTGGAAAAAGGAATTTCAGGCAAACGAATATATCTAACCCTTACTCAACACGGTAGACGAAGTGCCTGGATGAAAAAAATTGATTTGGCCAGGCCGCGACGACAGCGAGGAACCAGTCATACCTATTATTCCGGCGATTCGCGGGAAAAAACTTTTTTTGTTACTCCAGGCCATGGTCCGCACTTGGGTCCAAACAAGCCGGAGATTGGGATTGTTGCGTTTGTCAGCGCTACCTGCTCTTTTTGTGGAGGAACGTTGATTGCTTTGAAAAAAATAGTACAGAAGTATCCCAATAAGGTGGGAGTGTGGGTCAGACATGTGCCGGACAGTAAAAAGCGGCCAGGACCGATCTTAGCCGCTGTTTTTTTACAGGCCCTGTCTTCCGAACCGGAATATTGGGACCTGGCTCCAAAAATTATGGGTGGTAAAGTCAAGTTGAACATAAAGTCTCTTCTGGAGTATGTACGACAGACAGGTTTTGATATCAGTAGCCTGAAGAAAAAGCTGGCACATCGAGAGAAACTTGAAAAACAACTGAAACAAAACAGGACTGAGGCCGAAAGGCTGGGAGTCCATTCCAGCCCCTTTTTGTTTGTGAATGGTAAACCCCTCATGGGTGCTACAAATCGCAACAGGTTGGAAAGAATGATCGAAGATGAGCCGACGACTTCAGATTTTACTGCAACACAATGATGCCTTTCTTTATTAGATCTTTAAATGTAAGCAGAGCATCGACTTCCTTCAGTGGGCTGACCATGACTATGGATTTGATATGCCTGCGCCCATCTATTCGTGATAGCAAGTATCGTTGAGCTGGAGACCACTCGTCTGACGTAAGGATGGCAGTTTCATTCCTAGCCAACACAGGGATCTGGTTGTTGCCCAAGAGCTCGTTTCGAAGTTGATCGGTAAGGGCTCCTTCAGCAATTGCCATGGCGTCTGTAAGGTCCGGATCATATGGATACTCAGACAGGCCCTTTTGAAGAATCGCAACTGCTCGTTCAAAATCTTTTTGCTGCATGGCACTTTGTGTCTGCAAGAGGTAGTCATCCGGCTCGGGTGGAGATTCGTTGTCCATGATGTCTTCAATGTCAACTTCTATGACGGGCATGTCGCTGTGGGAAATGGCTTCTTCCGCAGGAGCCACGACTTCCAGCCAACCTTGTTGAACCAATTCGAATATGGAATGAAGAATGGGATAGTCCACCGAATGAAAACGCAAAATGATGTCGTCTACAGTGTAACCTCGTTTTGCCATGTCGATGATTATTCCCGCAGAACTGCGCTTGTCGATCCTTGGCTTGTTTAGTTGCTCTCTATAAGTGAAAGTGCACCTGTTGTCAGGAATGATGGCGCGGAGAGATTCGAATTCCTTCATCCGTTTCAATCCTTCGGTGTTTATTTCGCCTAGATCCACATCTACATGAACCACGGAAGATTCTTCCGGTAGGAGTCCATCATGAAATTCAAACGTTCCTTCTCTCCAAAGGTAAATGTCCAGGATGGTCTCTCTTATTTTCAGATCGAGCATTTTAAGTACCTGCTCTTCTGTCACCAACCCTGTCATTACCAGAATTTTCCCCAACAGAACCTTTGTGGCCTTCTGTGTTTCGAATGCCTTTTGAAGCTGATCTTCGGTTATCAGACCAAAGTTGATCAGGAATTGTCCAAAGTATTCCCTGGGATCCGTGGACCCGGCATTGAATACCTTCCCCTCCAGGATATTGACGGTTTTTGTGACTGAAGAGCGGACAAATTTTATGATTCCGGAACGATTGCCCTGCTCGATCCATCCAAGGAGATCCTGAACCGGCATGGTATTGATGGTGCCTTTGAGCGACATGACTACTCCCGGTCAAACAGGGTCATTTTCGAAGGGCTGTGACTTCCTTGTAAACAGCCTCATAGCGCCGCGCTGGAAGATCCCAGGAAAAGTCCATGCTCATTCCCGACTCCATGAGGCGCCTCCATGCAATACGGTCACTGTAACGTACCAGTGCCTGTTTTATTGTGTCGAACAATTGATTCGGATCTGCATTTGGAAACTTGAACCCGGTACCATATTCGTCATCTGCGTCATCAATAGTATCATCCAAGCCTCCAACCGCCCTGACTATGGGAACGGTTCCGTAGCGCAATGCATAGATCTGCGTAAGTCCACATGGTTCGTATCTAGAGGGTACCAGCAACATATCAGAGCCGGCTTGTATTACATGGGCCAATTCTTCATTGTAACCGCGATGAAAAGCCAGCCTGTGGGGGTGGCGAATGGAAAGATCTTCGAGTCTTTTCTCTATTTCTCGTTGTCCCTCTCCCAAAAATACGAATTGACAGTCGAGAGCCAGCAAATCCTCTGCCCGGTCGAGAAAAAGGTCGATACCCTTTTGATCACTCAACCTGGAGATGCAACCTATGATAGCGGCATCGTGGTTCATGGGCAATCCCATTTTCTGCTGGAGGTCTGCTTTGCAAACGGTTTTTCCCGACAAGTCATCTATGGAAAATGAGCTGACTATTTTATCATCGTGCATGGGATCCCAGTCGCGATAATTTGCACCGTTGAGAATCCCCCTGAGATCTTCTGAGCGGTCCCTAAGTATTCCATCCAGACCAAATCCCATTTCATCCGTCTGGATCTCTTGTGCATACCGGGGGCTTACCGTTGTCAACTTGTCGGCAAAAACCAGTCCGGCTTTCAAGAAACTGAGCTTGCCGAAGAATTCCAGTGTGGATGGTGTAAAAAGATGCCAATCGAGCCCCAGGGACATCATTGCCTCAGGAGGGAATAGACCCTGATAACCGAGGTTGTGTATGGTCAGGAGAGTCCCTGCGGAGTTGATTTCAGGCTTGTCTCGATAGATGTATTGAACCAGGGCTGCGATTGGAGCCGTCTGCCAATCGTTCAAGTGTATGACATCAGGACTGAACCCGGAGACCAAGCATGTCTCCAACGCAGCGTGACATAGGAAGGAAAAACGTTCGTCATTGTCTGGATAATCTTTACCGTTTTCTCCGTAAAGCCCACCACGTTCAAAAAATTTTGGCTGGTCGATGAAAGCGATTGAGACACCCTCTGGAGATTGTGCATCCAGGATTCCACCTTGGATGGCTTTACCCTTGATGGGGACGGAGAGCTTTATTTTTCGACGCCTGAGATCCCACGTTGCTACGTCAATTTGTGCATAACGAGGAGTGACCACTAAAGTATCATGGCCTCTTTTTTTCAAGGCAGCAGGCAGGGCGCTCGACACATCTGCCAAGCCACCTGTTTTGGAGTATGGGGCAACTTCCGAGCTGACGAACAAGATGCGCATGGGTATTTGTAGCCTCCTCAGTCCATGTTTTGTTCAATCTCAATTGGTACCACTGTATCATCTTCAGTGCGTCCAATCGACAATCTTATAAACAGTTGTTGAGATGCACCTGCTGGTATGGTCATCTCCCATCGTGGAACCAGCACGTAGCCCTGGTTGTTGGTCTCCCATCCTCTATCGCTTCTTGATACGGTCTCGATGGGGAATCTCCATACATTGGTACTTGGTTGCATATGGAGGTCGAGGCGCAATCTCGATGAATCATCGACAAGTGCAATCCATGGAGCATCTTCATGTTCGCCTGAACTTCTAGCCCTTGGGCCAGGTCCTACCATGGAATCCAGTTCGACATGTTGTTTCGACGGTTCTCCTGGAGAGAGGCTCAAATTCAACTCCGGACAGAAAAGCAGGTCGATGGGAATATCCTCGGTGTTTCTGATTCTATACAGGACCTGAATTACAGCCTGGTCACCTGGGATGGTGAAGAATTTTTCGACTACAATCCTGTATCTTACATCTCCTCTCGCGATTGTCCCATTCCTGCTCAACGACAACTTGAATTCATATGAATCTTCATCGATTTCAATTTTCTCCACCGAGTAAGGCGTATCTAGAAAGTCTCCTTCTTCCACGTAGGAATCGGACTGCAGCTCTTCCAATGTGGTTGCGGGAGATGGAAATCGATCCATGAAACACTTGCGCGTCCAACGATCCTGTACCATGCGTGCCAGAACCTCGGCCTGCTCGTCCTGTGCTTTTTCTTCTATTCCCAGGTTGTATTCCTTCCTCCTGGTCATGGTATCTGTAAGACTCAGATTAGAAGGTCTGAAGTCCAGCTCCGCAAGAACCCCTCCCTTGTTCGGATCCAGGTGGGCACTTAGCAAAGCGCTCTCTAGCAAGATCTCTTCCTTTCCATCCGAATCCAGATCTGTTTCATCGTAAGAAATCCATTCATCGCCCTGAGAACGACAATCGAGTATGGATTCCGCTTTAATGAGTCTAGAGTACACTGCATGGCGAAGGTGAGGAAGATACAGACCGCCAAAAAGACCATGCCAGTATGCACAATGACACTGAGCCTCTAAGAGGCTGTAGCGTGCTTGTTCGTGTTCGTCTTCCCATGGAGCATCATCGTCCAAGGCCTCCAAAAGTTTGGCGCTAACCAGCAACATCTTTTTATGTAACCTGTCGGCTTCAGGGTACTTAGCTAAAAAACCATGCCAGGTAGGGTGAGTTCCTGGTCGCAAGTTGTCCTTGCCTCGTATTGCTAATTCCTCCTGTATCGAAAATGGAAGCGCCCATGATTCCAATTCTTCATATGAACTGCTGGGTGGGTATACCCTGCCCCTGGAGTCGGATGATTCAATGACTTGTAATGGGCTCTTTGTCTCTAACCAATCTGAAGCTTCGACAACGGAAGAGAGGAAGTTGTCCCACCATTTTTCTTGAAGCATGGTTTTTTCCGTACCGGACCACATGCCCAGCTTTTCCATGTCATCTGAAAGCGTTACCGTTGTGTAATCATAGCGTTCAAATAACTCCTCGAGTTTTCCCATTACATGGTCGATGGGCTTGAAGGGAACGGAATACCTAAGGGATTTGTCGATTGGAAAAAGGTTTAGAACCTGGCCGGCCTGTTCGGTCGTCCAGTAGCCATCGGATGCCCTATCTAGTATTGCCGCTCTTTGAATGGCGATTTCATCCACGAGGGTATAGGTGTGACCCATTCGCGAAAGCAAACCGACCATTTGTGGTTCCCAAATGCGTTCGGCCAGCCATGCTCCCTTAGGTCTTACTCCAAATCGATCATAAAGCCAACTGCTCATCAGATCGAGTTGCGTAACTGCGTCCGCTTCAGGAATCGCGGAAAGGATTGGCTCGTACATGCCTCCCCCCAGCAACTCGACCTGTCGGGATGAGACGAGTTCACAAATCATGTCCATGACAGTTGGACGATTGTTCTCGATCCACTCCAGCAGCACCCCGCTAAAGTGCAACCCCAGGTGAATGTCCCGGTGTTCCTTGACCGAAGAGAGCACTGGTTCGTAGCATTTTTCGCATGCTGATCTAAAAATGTCTTCCAGGTTGCCTACCGGTTGATGTCCATGCAGGACCATCACCAGTCGAAGTTTTTTCATCATCCTCTCCACTTATTTTCATGACCGCCCATGGATGGTACCTCGACCATAAGATAGGATCAATTCTATTGAGTCAATGTCGCCAACTGTCCGTCATTATTGATAAAGGACAGACGTTGTATCCAGTTTTGCGCCATGAGCAATTCACCCTCGTGTCTTGGGTACTGCGCCATGACCAAGAACATGGCCATGGACCTAGCAATGGATTTTCTGTCCAGGGCCTTTTCATCAAAGGCCGTCGCCCTGGCATCATCTTTAGAATCGAACATGAGGTAATAAAGGCTCGTAGCCAGTAGACGCAGGTTTTCAGCGGCAAGGGATGGATGTTCGAGCCCCAATATTCCAGCATGCCAAAGATAGCCGAATGCACGACTGTATTTTTTTCTGTTGTACAATTGCCTGCCCAAAAGGTACCAGGCATCTGACCAAAGTGGTTCTTTTATGACTGTTTCTCTCAGGTCCAAAAGGACGAGGGCGGACGACTTACCCGCATCCAACAGTTCGAATATGGCCTTGGATGTTTTGGGGTGGCTCATGGCCTGAATCTTTACAACGGCTGTGCGGTCCGAGCCGTCACTGAGATGGGCATGGAGAACCTCGGTTTGTAATTCGACCGCTCTTTTCAATTTGCCCGACCTGCGCATGAAGTCGCTCATCATACTCAACATGCCGGTTCTTTGTGCCGACGAAAGATTCTTTTGAGAAATGAGTTGCTCGGCAATTGCCAAGGCCTCGTCCGTTTTGTGCTCCTTCATGTCAATCGCCATTAAGGCTCGCCTGGAAGAAAAGTCGGTTGGAACATGGCTGAGTATTTCCCTGAACGTTTTTCGAGCCTTTTCGAACTGCTTGTTGTATGCATATTTTTCAGCTTTGGCTCGAAGGGCTGCGATTTCGTGTGCGCATGTTCTGTAAAAAACGCTCTTGCCGGAGAACCTCGACCTGGCCAGTTCCTCAACCCATGGTGGCAAGTTTATTCCATCCAGGAACCGTTCCCATTTTTCGATAAGTTTTGCTGTCGGCACCGGATAAACTCCGTCCAGAGTCCCCGCAGAATATGCACGTTCCAGTGTTTCAGCACCATAGGTGTCGAGTAAAAACCTTACAAAAGATCCAGCTACTGTATAAGAACGGCTCGATGAAGCAGTCCAAAATCCTATGGGGTCGAAAAGATTTTTTATGGCAGGGAGCTTTCCGATTTTTTTCAGTGCCGCACTCCATGTGTGTGGCGCAAACCTGCCGGAGTGTGGCCAATCTACTGCAACGGCCAGTCCTTCCGTGAGTCCGGGATTGATAAATATACCATGGGTTGCAGATACAGCGAGTGGTCCTGAGCCAAACGCCGACGCATATGCGTGGACCAACTCGTGTTTCAACGTGGAGTGGGGGACTGATGCGCCGTTTATGTATATGGCTGGTTGCCAAGGTTTTGTGTACTGGGTCCAACCGGCACCCAGGATCTTTCGCTTTTGAGAAAAGTCGGAAAAAACCCATGAATCGATAGGTGGTATGCGATAGTCGCCCAGGAGTTGTTTGATCTGATGTAGACAAAACTCGTGTTCCAAAGCGAGCATATCTCGTTCCGCTGCATCCAAGTTGGCAGAGTGATGAATAATGAAGTGTTTCGTTCGTGTCGTAGCTGGTAAGAGACGATCCAGGGTCGAGCTTTGCCTGCCGAATCCAAGCTCTCCCGAGTATGCCCATAGACCGTAGACGCTCAACATGGCTGCAATGAACATCAAGGCGGCCCAGATTTTTTGGTGGTTTATTTTCAACATTGCCCTGGAGTCTATCCAGGATGACAGGAGCAACAAGGCAAGTGATGATGCAAGACCCATAGTCCTGGACATGAGCAGGGGTAAGCCAGGCTGTATGACGTCGTCATAGATGGGCCCTGCGATCCAACCTGCAAGTTGGTTATAAGACAGCACCTGTGGACCGGACCAGACCTCCCATATATTGAATCCTGCCACGGCAAGCCACAAAGCCGCAAAGACAGCCCCGGCAATAAAACGGCGGCGAAACATGATACCAATGGCCACCGCCCATCCAGAGCAAATCACGAAAGTGGATAGGGGCAGAAGGATAAAGAGGACAACCCCTTGTGCGTAGTTACAGTTTTGTATGCGTAAGGCATTGAGTGAAATGACAATGAAAGCCGGTATGGACGTAGCCCAGCCTGCCAGTAAAGCTGTAAACCAGATCGAAAGCCACGAACTGTCCGCCCTGGCATGCCTTACCGCGGAAATCCCCAACGGCCCGGAAAGTACTGACACGAGCAAGCTCATGGCTACACAGAATTCATATCCCAGCAAGTTGAACAGGGGTGTGTATGCAAGCAAAATGGCCAAGAACAATTGCGCGCCGGCACTTATCCATAACGCGGGTCCGAGGGGAACGTTTTTTACAAAAGGCAGCCGTGCAAGTTTCAGGGGCAGATGCATGGTCTTTTGTTTACCATGGCGAGGATGGTGGATTCATTAACTATTTGACGGGAAAAATACCCTGGTCTACCATGCTGTGATCGCGGAATCGATCTGGATATTGCGAACTGAGTAAAGCTTTGACCTCGAGGAATGAACTATGACCGAGCAAACGGGTGATGAACGAAGAGAACACATCCGGGCTCCCATCGAACTCAAGGTGGAGTATAAGAAGCTCAACACCTTTTTCGCCGACTACACCAAGAATATTTCGAAGGGGGGAACCTTTATAAAGACAGATCGTCCTTTACCCATTGGAACGGAATTTCTTTTCAGGTTGTTCATACCGGGTCGCGTCGAACCATTCGAGATTCAGGGTGAGGTGGTTTGGCTGAACGAGGAGGGCAATATTGCCAGGCCCGAAGTCAAGGAAATGGGAATGGGTATTCGATACATTTATTCAGAGGAATCTCAGCGCGAAGAGTTTCATCATGTGGTGGAAGAGATGATGCGAAAGTCTTTGGGTGACAAACTCTATCGTAAACTTCTCGGGGCGGATGCGCGAGGCGACCATCAGTAGGTGTCTATTTTTGTCTTATCGATCTGGAAACTAATACGGGCCATCCATATTTCTTCCGGCCGTGAATTCGAAAAGAGGTATCTCAGGGGAAATGCCGGTGCGATTGTATCCAGCCATTTCCAGCTAAGTATCCAGGAACGAGGGGCCGTTACATCAGGCCTGCGTGAGACCTCCACCCTGACCGCGACGGACTTGATGCGACGCTTTCGAGCTGTTCGGATATTGTCGAGCAGGCTTACTGTGGGGGCGAGTCGTGCTGATGGATAGGTGAATCGATAGCAAATGTGGTATGTCTGACCAGGAACGTCATTGTAAGATTCGAGACTCCTGGTCTCTCCAGTCTGTACCTCTGCTTTGAAATCAGAGCAGGATATGGAGCTATATTCCATGTTTGAATTGACCAGCTTGCGCTCCCTCGACAGAGTGTCATGTGCCCTCGAACCTTCGTTGAACTCGTCTTTCCACTGGTTGAAGTCCTTGGCAAGCATGTGCTTTTGCGTATCGGTGGAGACATTGCTTTTTACCATCATGCCTGTCAGGTGGGCGTTGAGCATGTCAGAAAGCATGTAGATGCCGGTGGGATCGTTTTTTTGCAGCGCTTCTATGAATTCGTCAGCAGCCAACTTCGGTGTCGACCACCAGGATTGACGTGCACATTCAAGCAAGCAGATAACGGCATAGATTACACCGACGATCACTGCAACCTTTATCAATACCGATCGTTTGGTCACAGCGTTGTCGTAATCAAACTCTGGTTGGATTGGATTGTCTCCGGCATTCATAATGGCTCATATCCCAGGAATGTTTTCAAAGCGCACCCTGCTTCCTACGCTAACGCCGTGTTTTCGCACAAAGCCACCGTTTACTTCCAGGATGAATCTTGATGGCAGGTCCACGCTTCTTTTTGTCTCGGTCAGTGGTTCAGCCTTCTCGATGATCCCCACGATGCGCAAGTTGCTGCCTATGAACAACATATCCAGCGAAAGGTAAGTATTTTTCATCCAGAAATATCTCGGGCCATCTGCGCGGTATACAAACAGCATTCCGGCATCCGGGTCCAGGTGTTGGCGAAACATCAACCCTCGTCTCTGCTGACTTGGTCTGCTGGCGATCTCGACCTTTACCGGAACGCTTTTTCCATAATTGTCCGTTAGTATCACAGTAGGTGGCCCTTGCGGTTCTCTTCTGGCACAACCTGTGTTGATGCCACAAAACAGAACCATCGATACCAACACTGGGATGAATTGCCCAAACACGTCTCTCTCACTGTATGGTGGGATCCAACCTTATCAATACATCCGTGGGCTCATTGGAATCGGACGAGACACGGATGGGGGCCGGCATGACTCCCTGGGCAATAAGGAGGGGATTGGAGTCCATGCCACGCGCATAAAACAACCAGACAGGACCCCTGTCCGGTATTCCGTCAATTGTCGCTTCCTGGTCTGTCTGGAAGGCTATTGTCACGGATTTCGTGGCATTGTATTCTTTGTATGCGTCGTATTTTCCCGAGCCGGGAGGATATTCAGAGATAAGTTCAGTGCTCGTAGGTTTGTTGTCCTGGACCCGAAAAACATAGACCTTCACAGTCGCCAGTTCATCAGACAGGGCTCTGGGAACCTGTATGGTTGCATAAGTGACACCCATTTCGGTTCCGGGTCGCGCCGGTCCACATGATGATATCAATAGGGGTATCAAGCCCATGGCCATACACGGCAGCAGCGAAGAAAGTCTTTTGCCGTTTTTGTACCATGGATTTTCTGAGCGCATGGGGTCAATCTCCCAAAGTGAAATGAACATGAGCCGAACCGGTCGGCGTGTTGTCATTTGCCAGAGTCAGTCCAACCACGAGCCCCGTGCCTACCAGGACCACACCCACTACGGGCCAAAGCCACCAGTGGTAAGAAATCCCGGAACTCTCAACTTTTTTTGGCTTTTTTCGAGCAGGAGTCAAGGGAATCCTAAATGGGTGGTTTTTGTCACCAGCAACTGCGACCTTGTTGTCTTCGGCGTCTATCATGTAAATGAAATATTCCAGGCTGCCAGCGTTGTTGCCGAGGGCTGGAGGAATGGTGGATATAAATGTCTTATGAGGTCCTGCTTCCATCTGTATTCTGTTGTACTGACCCATGTCTCCATACCGGTACCTCAACAGCAACTGGCCTCCCTGAGGCATTTTCTTCGCCTGGGCTCTGAGAATCAGGCTCTTGCCGGCAACAGCCACTTTGGGTGGTACATGGGATATGACCGGGCGATCCAAGGCGCGTTGTTCATGCTTTGGCATGGACGCTTTGACTTGTTTGAAGAGGCTGGCGATCTTGGGTGCGGTACCTGCAGGAAGCCTGAATTCCGGTTTGAGAATGAGAAGCCTTCGAAATGTCTTAATCGCCTGTTGTTTGTCGCCAAGTGCTATTTCGCAATAAGCCATGTATTGCAGGGCGCCGATGGTTCGTGTCTTTGTAAGCTTTTTCGAATCCACTGCTTTTTTCAATATGGTCAGTGCCTTGGCATATCGACCATCATAGTATAGTTGTATGCCAAGATCTTCCTGCTTGGCTTCAGACGAAGAAGGGGTGTCGTTGGCCGCAAGCACAGATACCGAATCGGCCAAGGTGGGATTGATGATTTCCGTCAAAGTGATAATCGCTAATAGCATCATGTGCATAGGTACTTTTGTACGTCTTTATGGGTAATCATGTCAACCCGCATGCATGGACTTGTTTTTTGTTTATCGGCTGTCATATTCTCACCTCGGTTCCAGGTATATTTTCCCTCTTGGGCATCGATGAATTACGTGGTAGTAATCCAGAATCGGAGGCACCACCAAAATCACCTGGAGGAAGTGTGGATACCAAGGAAGGAAAGATTTTTCGGCCCGTAACATGGGCCGTGGTGCCAGCTGCCGGAAGGGGAAAGAGATTCGGCTCCGGTATGCCTAAGCAGTTTGTGCCAATCGCAGGTGTTCCTTTGTTGCATAGGACCCTTCGTGCCCTGTGGAAATGTCCGATGGTGAACGGGATCGCGCTGGCCCTGCCAGGAGAGATGTTGGACCTTGCCTGGGCACTGCCGGCAGAGTTACGGGATGAGTCTTGCGTGCGGGTTTGTGAAGGTGGGGCTAGTCGTACGGACTCGGTACGTGCCGCCCTGGCCCTGGTGCCGGATGAATGCGAGTTCGTACTCGTTCACGATGGAGCCAGACCTGTAATTTGCAACGACATGGTTCAACGGGTGCTCGATGGCGCCTTGGATTCGGGTGCTTGTGTCCCAGGTCTTATCCCTTCGGATACTGTCAAGACAGTGGATGAGCAGGGACGGGTATCTCGAACCTTACAAAGGGAGGAGCTTCGTCTCATACAGACACCGCAAGGGTTTAGAAAGTCGCTGTTGCTGGATGCATATGCATGGCTGGATTCCCACGACCAGTCGTCGCTATTTACAGATGATGCTTCGCTTGTGGAGGCTTTTGGAGTGAGGGTTACAGTGGTGGATGGGGATCCTGGCAATAAAAAGGTGACTCTGCCGAGGGATATTGCCAGCCTTGGTTTGACCCCTCCCAGGGTTGGCCATGGATATGATGTCCATCGCTTGGTGAAGGGGCGCGACCTTGCGCTTGGTGGAATTTCCGTGCCGTATGACAAGGGGCTGTTGGGTCATTCGGACGGGGACGTGGCTCTGCATGCCCTGGCCGATGCCATTTTGGGCGCTGCATCCCTGGGTGACATAGGAAGAATGTTTCCTGATACCGATGACAGGTGGAAGGGGGCGAACAGCGGTAATTTGCTTGAAATAGTGCGGGATACTGTTGCAAACGCAGGTTGGATCGTCTCGTCGGCCGACGTGACCATTGTGGCACAGGCACCAAGGCTGGCTTCCTATTTGCCGGCCATGGCATCCAGGGTCGAAGCTCTCCTGGAGATGGAGCCAGGCGCAGTGAATGTCAAGGCCACCACGGAAGAAGGCATGGGCATTACCGGTTCTAAAGGTGCCATAGCTGCTTATGCAGTGGCGGTTTTGGTCTCAGCACCAATATGCAAGTTGGAGGACAGGGATTGAGCGAAGAAGAACTAAACGAGGACGAAGGACTGGACGAACTGGCATTTTTTGAGACCAACCCGGATTCCGATCCCATGGGCATAGGCGATAAGGCAGCCAGCAAGGCCAGGTCCAGACAGAGGCGAGGCCTGTTTATGCTCGCTGTGTTCGTGGTGTTTTTTTGCGCGTTAGCCTGGATGCTTCGAGCAGAACTAGTCTATTTTTTTACTTCCTCCGTGCCCGAAGATTTAGGCCGGGCTGAAGAGCTGAAACTCGACAGACTGGAGGACAATACCTTTATCGAGATAAGTGGTATCGCACGCGACATGTGCATACGGGCCGAGGTGTTTTTTACCAACTATCGATTTCTGTATTTTTTGGGTTCCGAGATGGGCTCCAGGATCATTGTTCAGACACCTGTCAGTGGTCAGGCACAATGCCAGGGAGCGGAGGAGGGGGTTTTCAAGGGAAGGGTCGTTGATTTAGCACTGAGCAGTCGATACGATGCGGTCTTGAAGTATTATAGGGATCATTTTCCATCGGCCCCTGGCAGCGGGCCGATGTATGTGCTGGAAGATGCTACCCTTCCTGGCCAGGCGTGGTACTATCCTGCGGCGCTGGGTTTGATGTTGGCCCTGGTGGGAGTAAATTTTTGGTTGCTGGTGCGTGCCAGGAGACAAAAAAAGTCATCCAGTCAAGGAGACAAGAGATGAACGTGCGTATTTTCAACACCCTGACGAATCGCAAAGAACCCCTAAAGCCCATCACTCCCGGAAAGTTGGGTATGTATGTATGTGGCGTCACTGTATACGACATGTGCCACGTCGGCCACGCACGGGCCTACGTTACTGCTGATGTTATATACAGGTACCTTACTCACGTTGGGCTTGACGTTACTTATGTACGAAATTTTACCGACGTGGACGACAAGATAATCGCCAGGTCCAATGAGCTGGCAGTGGACCCGCGGGAGTTGTCCGACAGGTTCATCAGGGAATTCCACGTGGATATGGATGCCCTTGGTATCAAGAGACCGCAGATCGAGCCGAGGGTTACAGACCATATCGGAGACATCATCGAGATGGTCAAGACTCTCATCGACAAAGGACATGCTTACGAAGTTGAAGGAGATGTGTATTTTGATGTTCCGTCTTTCAAAATGTACGGGCGGCTGTCCGGCGCCAACATGAGAGAGTTGCTAAGCGGAGCGAGAGTAGACGTGGACGATCGAAAGAAGAGCCCTGCTGATTTTGCTTTATGGAAGGCTGCCAAACCAGGAGAGCCTGCATGGGACAGTCCATGGGGAAAGGGCCGACCTGGTTGGCATATCGAGTGTTCGACCATGAGCACCAAATACCTGGGTGATACGTTTGATTTGCACGGTGGAGGTAAGGACCTGGTTTTCCCTCATCATGAGAACGAGATTGCACAAAGCGAGGCAGCCACTGGAAAAACTTTTGTAAACGCTTTTTTCCATAATGGGTTCGTCAATATCGACAAGGAGAAGATGTCGAAATCCCTCGGAAACTTCTTCACGATTCGCGAGATGACGGAAAAGGTATCTCCCGAGGCGTTGCGTTACTTTTTGTTGGGGACCCATTACCGAAGTCCTTTGAATTTCGAGGTGGATTTTTCCTGTCCTGCCTGCGGAGCTGAACTCAAGAGGCAGGAAGTGGAAGACCGCACCTGCCCGGCATGTAATGTATCCATGGATGATGCCTCCGCTTCTGCCGCAGTGAGGTTTCCTGCGCTGGAAGAAGCCATGAGGCGCCTGGAATATCTATACCAGACCAGGCAGAGGCTGGATGAGCATCTCGATGTTGGAATCACCGGGGGAGGGGAGTTGCTCAAGGCACAAGAGGTTGAGGAGTTGGACTCGAGGTTTTCTCAAGCCATGGATGATGACTTCAACACTGCGGCGGCCCTTGGAGTCCTGGCCGATGCCATGAGGATCTCAAATGAGGTAATGGACAACAAGGACGGACATCCCGCTGCAATGGTTACCTCGACTGTGCAGAGACTCCGGGATTCTGTGTCAGTGATGTCGCAGGTCCTTGGTATCCTGGAACAAGACCCGGCACAGGCCCTTACCTCTTTGAGATCAAAGGCTCTGGATTCAAAAGGAGTCTCCCCTGAGCATATAGATAAACTGGTGGCAGCGCGTGATGCAGCCCGTGCTTCCAAGGATTGGGCCGAAGCTGACAGGCTTAGGGATGAGTTACACGCCATGGGTGTTGAGTTGATGGATTCTCCCCAGGGTACGACCTGGAAGATGAAGAGTTGATCCTGCCATGCAGACCGGCTTTGAACTAAAGGCTGATTTCGAGCCGGCTGGCGATCAACCTCGAGCCATCGAAGAATTGGTGCAAGGTCTTTTGCGTGATGACAGACACCAGGTTTTACTGGGAGTAACCGGGTCTGGAAAAACCTTCACCATCGCCAACGTCATACAGCAGGTGCAGCGGCCGGCCCTGATCATCGCTCACAACAAGACGCTTGCGGGTCAATTGTACAACGAGTTCCAGCAGTTTTTCCCTAACAATGCCGTGGCCTTTTTCGTGTCTTATTACGACTATTATCAACCTGAAGCCTATGTCGCCCAGTCGGACACGTTTATTGAAAAAGACGCCAGCATAAATGACGAGATCGACAGGATGAGGCACGTGGCCACGCACCATCTGGTCACGAGGCGTGACGTGATCATAGTGGCTTCTGTATCCTGTATCTTTGGCCTTGGGGCTGCGGAAAACTACGGGGAGATGAAGGTAGATGTAAGAGTCGGTCAGGATGCAGGAAGGGACAGGCTCCTGAGGCGTCTCGTAGAGATTCAGTACAGCAGGAACGATGTGGATTTTCATAGGGGAACTTTCCGGGTTAGAGGCGACGTGGTGGATGTGTTTCCCATCTATGAGAACGAGCGAGCCCTACGGTTGTGCTTTTTCGGTGACGAGGTGGAGTCCATCGAATGGTTCGATCCTTTGAGGGGAAAGAAGATCGAACAGATAGAGAGCATAGACATTTATCCGGGAAGCCACTATGTCACGCCAGGACGGACTCTGGAACGTGCTGTCACAACCATACGGGAGGAACTAAGGGAGAGACTGGGGGTGTTGAGGGCCGAGGGAAAGCTTGTTGAAGCACAAAGGCTCGAGCAGCGGACCATGTATGACCTGGAGATGATGGAACAGATGGGATACTGCGCTGGAATTGAAAACTACAGTCGTCATTTATCCGGGCGTCGCTCGGGTGAGCCTCCCCCGACCCTGATAGATTTTTTACCTCATGACGCCATGGTGATCATCGACGAGAGCCATCAAACCCTGCCCCAACTCCGCGGTATGGTACGTGGTGACAGGTCTCGTAAGCAGACCTTGGTGGATTATGGTTTCAGACTTCCATCTGCCCTGGACAACAGGCCACTTACATACGAGGAATTCGATGCGCGGGTGGGGCAACGCATTTATGTTTCCGCCACCCCGGCGCGGCTGGAAGTGGATTTGGCAGGCGGAGTGGTGGTGGAGCAGATAATAAGACCCACTGGATTGTTGGACCCGGAGGTGGAAGTCAGACCTGCAAAAACGCAGATCGACGATCTCTTCGGGGAAATCAAGGAGACGGTCGCCAGAGGATTTCGAGTCATGGTTACCACTCTGACCAAAAGAATGGCGGAGGACCTGACGGACTATCTTTCTGAACAAGGAGTCAAGGTTAGGTACATGCACTCTGACATCCAGACACTGGAGAGGTTGGCCATTGTCAGGGATTTGCGACTTGGAAAGTTCAATGTCCTGGTGGGGATCAACCTGCTCAGGGAAGGGCTGGATATCCCGGAGGTGGCACTGGTGGCAATACTGGACGCTGACCGGGAAGGCTTTTTGAGGTCAGAGACATCGCTGGTTCAGACCATCGGAAGGGCTGCCAGAAATGACCAGGGCAGAGTGCTCCTGTACGCGGATAAAATAACTGACGCCATGGACAAAGCCATTGGCGAGACCAACAGAAGAAGAAGTATCCAGCGCAGCTACAACCAGCAGCACGGAGTGGTGCCTGCCTCTATAGAAAAGTCAGTAACTCGTGGAGGGATGCTCGATGAGGCTGATGGAGTGGCTGACCATCAGGCATCTTATGATGCGGGTGATCCATTACAGCAGATCGCTCGTCTCGAAAAGCAGATGCTACAGGCAGCCAGAGCCCTGGAGTTTGAACGTGCCGCAAAGCTCAGGGATAAAGTCCTGGCTCTCAAGCGTCTTCACCTTCTCGACGGAGCGCAGGTGCCGTGGAAATGAAGACGGAGGAAGAAAAGATCACTGCGACACCTTCTGTGCTAAGGGGGTCACGTCTGCAAGGCGTGCTTTCGCGTTTGCCTCGCAGGCCCGGTGTTTATGTCATGAAGGGTGCTCATGGCGGGATCCTGTACGTTGGCAAGGCGAAGGACCTGAGAGCAAGGGTGAGGAGTTACTTCAGGCTGGGTGGTGATGCGCGCCCTTTTGTCAGGTTGCTGGATAAACTTCTATATGACCTGGAGTTCGTGGTTACGCCAACGGAAAAAGACGCGCTAGTGCTCGAACGGGAACTGATAATAAGATATCAACCCAGGTACAATATAGATCTCCGTGATGACAAGAGCTTTTTATCTATTTTGGTCAGTGGTGACAAACCCTATCCAAGGTTGTGCCTCGTCAGGAGTCGCCCGACGGGAGAAGAAAAAAATCCCGGCAAATGGTTCGGTCCATATACTTCGGCAAGGGCCGCCAGAAAGACCATGAGAGTCATTCAACAGGTCTTCGGTCTTAGAACGTGTTCCAACAGTGTTTTCAAAAAGAGGCAGCGTCCTTGTCTGCTATACCAAATCCATCGTTGTCTTGGTCCGTGTACCGGCAAAGTGGGTGAGGAACAATACCTGCAACAAGTCACCGGCGCATTGGAACTGCTTCGCGGCAAAGCCAAGCCTTTGCTCGATGAGTTGCAATCACATATGGAACAGGCATCCAGTACAATGCAGTACGAGGTGGCTGCTTTATACAGGGACAAGATTAGAGCGGTTCAGTCCACGGTTTTTAGCGGCAAGATTTTGTTGCAATCGCTCCAGGATGCAGATGCCATCGGTCTATACAGGGAGGGGTCCAGCGGTATGTTGCAACTGCTCCAGGTGCGTTCGGGAAGATGGCATGGAGCAGCACAGATGGGGTTTGACGGCATCGAGTCTCCGGACGATGATCTATTGAGGCAGTTTTTGACTCAACATTACTCACCTGGAGCGTATCTGCCCTCGTTGTTATTGCTACCCAGGGCAGCAGGGGCGTCTGAAGATCTCAAGCCCCTATCCGGCTTGTTGTCTGAAAGATCCGGACATCGAGTCAAAATAATCGTCCCACTACAGGGTGTAAAGGCGGACATGGTCAGGATGGCGTGCGAGGGTGCCACGGAGGCGTTCAAGGTAAGACTGGCGACCTCATCGATTCTGAATGACAGGCTCATAAGACTGCAATCAAGACTGGGCCTTTCCAGAATACCCAAGCGTATAGAGTGTTACGATATGTCGACCTCTCTTGGGAAGTCGAGTGTGGGAGCCATGGCAGTGATGATCGATGGCGAGCCGGTCCCTTCCGAGTACCGAAGATATAGAATCAGGTTTGCCGCACCTGATTCTGACGTGGACATGATGCGTGAGGTACTCAGCAGGCGATTCAGACCGGTAGTGGATGGTACGGAGGAGGGACCTGATCTGGTGGTGGCAGATGGAGGCAAG
>CAYSLH010000052.1:0-19939 GCA_964431605.1 uncultured Myxococcales bacterium | reverse complement strand
CAACTTCCATCCTGGCAGGTATAGCCCTGATCGCAATCATCGTCCGTAGAACATTCAGGTTCGATAATGCACTGACCATCCTGGCAAATGGTTCCTTCGGGACAATTGACTTGGGCGCATGGGTCATAGACGCAAGTGTTGTTGTCGTCACAAACATAACCATCAGGACAGTCGTTGTCGGACATGCATGCCTGGATGCAGTAGTTCATTATGCACCACTGGCCAGGGGGGCAGTCATCGGATGTGTTGCACTGCTGGCCTTGGCAGATGTTACCAACGCAATACTGCCCAGGTGGACAATCCGAATCGTTCTGGCACGGGTCCATGATACAGTTGCCGCCTTCGCAGTGATATCCCGCCTGGCAAGAGACGCCTTCGCACGGGTCGTGGAATACACATCGTCCGTTTTCACAAGTATATTCAGGGCCGGGACAGTCTTCGGCTGTTTGACAATCGGGGGTGTATACGCAAGTGCCATTTTCACATGAGAACTGATCTGGGCAATCAGCATCGTTTACACATTGTGGGTCGTTGATACAGGTGTAAGTAATACACCGATCGCCGTCCGGGCAATGGCTGTCGGTGGTGCACTGAACGCACGTGTGTTCAGACAATAAACAATGGGGAGTGAGCATGCTTTCACAGTCAGAGTCGGTATCGCAACCTGGTTCGCATTGACCGGTGTATTGATTACACCACGTCCCCTGCTCGCATGTGTCCGGAGTGCATCCCTGCACACATCTCCAGTAGACGCATGAATAACCTTCCGGGCAGTCCTGGTCGGAGCGGCACTCGCCACTGAATACGCATCGATTGTCCTGGCATACATACCCGGGAGGGCAATCTTGGGTATCATGGCATTGGCCAATCCATGTGCATCTGTTTTCCCGGCAGATAAATCCAGGGTCGCAATCCGAATCCGATACACATTCAGTCTGTTCAACACAGTTACCATCTATGCATTTCCAACCACCAGGACAATCGAAATCAGACCAGCAACTTGGATGATACTCGCACCTGGCGTCGATGCATTGGTAGTTGGGAGGACAGTCATCAGACGAAGAACATTCACCCTGGTAGACGCAGTGTTCATCCAGGCACAAGTATAGATCAGGGCAATCTACATCAGCAAAGCACTCGGAACAGGTACCTGGCTGGCCGTTGTAATCCACACATCGTTGCCCCACGGGGCAAGCTGCTTTGTCGCAGCAATAGACGTTGTCATGGGCTTGGATGCACCAGCCGTTAATACAGGACCATCCCTGCCTGCAGTCGCAATCTACGAAGCATTCAGGATTGGTGGCGAGACATTGACCATCTACACACACCTCGTCACTGCGACAATCTTCATCCGTCTCACACCATGGCTGGTATTGGCATTTTCCGTCCACGCAATTGAAGCCTTTGGCACAATCTTCGTCTGAGCGGCACTCTGGAGCAATCTGGCATCGTCCGTCCACACATTCATAACCGTCAGGGCAGTGGTTGTTTACGCAGTATGGTGTAACACAATGCTCATCTTCGCAGATAAACTCCCCAGGGCAATCTTGATCTGTTGAGCAATTGTCAGGAACCACTACGCATTTTGAATCTTCGCAAGCATATCCGGAAGGGCAGTCGGAATCATCCAAACAGGTATTGTTGGGAACACAACCTCCGTCTACACAAACCCAACCACTCTGACAATCAGAATCCAGGGTGCATGGCCCGCCTGATGGCTGGCAATTACCCGATACGCATATCTCCTCGCCGGGACAGTCCTGGTCAGTGGCACAGCCGGAAATGGAGCAGCGCATCATGCCCCCTCCCGCGTCTATACACGACAAGCCGTCTGGGCAGTCAGCATCGCTATTGCAGAAAGAAGGAGACGTTCGTCCACAGTCAGCGAACAACATCGTTGCGGCCGACATCAATAACAAGGTCCAAAAATATCTTTTTTTCATGGTCCACCTCATAGGTTCAACTGGCAGGCACATCGAACATCCATCAAATCAAGAAATATCGGAATCATCAGGTATAATATTAGCTGCATTGCAGGATTTTTCGCAAGTCGGCCACTTTGCTCTGGCAATGATGTCAACTTGGGGGTTGCAAAGCAGACAACGGCCAAGTACTTTACGGTTGGTCACCAATCAGGAGCCTCCCGTGATATGGGAGGTTATACTTGGCATACTCGAGAGGTATCATAATGGATTATTCCTCGATGTTTTCAAAACAGGCACAAACCGCCACCAGATCTGTAATCCGAGAAATCCTCAAGTTGACACAACAACCTGAGATTATCTCTTTTGCAGGCGGGTTGCCCGCACCGGACACTTTCCCGGTGGAAGTCCTGACGGACATTGTGGCTAAGGTATTGAAGGACCAGGGCGCGTCTGCGCTGCAGTACGGGCTGACGGAGGGAGATATAAATCTCAGGCAGGAAATAAAAAAATGGGTGGCAACAGACGGCATAGACACAACCATCGAAGAGCTGGTCATTACCAATGGCTCCCAGCAGGGCCTGGATCTCACTTGTCGAGTGCTGCTGAACCCGGGCGATACGGTTGTGGTGGAACTGCCTTCCTATCTGGGGGGACTCCAGACTTTTCGGGCAAGTCAGGCTAGGATTGAAGGTGTGCTTCAGGACGATGGCGGAATGAGAATGGATCTGCTGGAGGAAAAACTTAGGGAACTTTCTCATGAGGGGATCAGGCCCAAGTTCATATACGTGGTTCCGGATTTTCAGAACCCATCAGGCGTAACCATGGATAATCAGCGTAGAGAGAGACTGTTGGAACTAGCCAGGCAGTTCGACACTCTCGTGCTTGAAGATACCCCATATAGGCAACTTAGGTTTTCAGGAGAAAGTCCAAAACCTCTGTATAGTATGGATGATGATGGCAGGGTCATTACCTTGAACACCTTTTCGAAGCTGTTTTGTCCTGGCTTCAGGTTGGCGTGGCTCATAGCCCCACCCGCCCTTGCTGAAAAGATAGTAATCGCAAAGCAATCTACGGATCTATGTACCCCGCCTTTCAACCAAGCCGTGATGGCTCAATACATGGCTGAAGGCAGGTTGGGTCCCCAGGTGGAATCCATCAAGAAAGAATACAAAGAAAAGGGTGAGCTGATGCTCAAACTTTTGGACGAACATATGCCGGAGGGCATTCGTTGGACCAGGCCTGAAGGCGGACTGTTTTTATGGGTAATGCTGAAACAGGGCATGGATAGTCTGGAGATGCTAGAGAAATACGCCATACCACGTAAGGTGGCCTACGTAATCGGGTCAGCCTTTTACTGTGACTCGAGCGGTGCAAACACCATGAGATTGAATTTTTCGTTTCCGACGTTAGAGCAGATACGAGAGGGTGTTCCAAGGTTAGCCCAGGCCATCAGGGACTACCTGTCATAGTATTTGGCTGACTTGATTCCTACTTTTAGTGATCCATGTATCCGGAATCAATGACTTCGCAGTGACCGGTGGAAAGAAAAGACGAAAAGCAGCTTACCGCCTGTTGTTGAGAGTAACCGGTTTTGATCAGAGCACCGTGACGGGCCGAAGGATCGAAATCTACCATGGGGTTTTGTATCAATAACCTGGTGGCCTTTTGCTCTCCATCGGCCCATGAGAAATTTTTTCCTCCAGGTAGGGCAATTTCGTCCATGCCTTGAACTTTGTGATCAAAGGGTGATGCTAGATCCGCACCGAAACAAAGACCCCAGAAATCCGATACGGGAACATCGATGATCGCTTCGTCTACGGCCTGGAACAACAAGATGGGTCTGGGGGCTTGTGAGCGATCTTCCGCTCTTATGGCATAGGTGCCAGGATCGCCTCCATCCATGAGTACCTCGGCCAGTGCAAGCAGGACCTCGACCTCTATTGGAGCTGAGCGCAGCACGTCACCGATGAACATGGAAAAGACACCATATCTGACAAGCTCTCCAAAATTGGCGGCACCTACGAACAATGCGGCTGCCGAAAGATTTCTGGAGCAAGAAAAGGTCAAGCTGCCGGTAAGTGCACCGAGTGATATTCCCATGTAAAAAATCTTGTTTTTGTCAAGCGTAACGGGAGTATTGAATATAGGTTGTAGTGAGTCGTTGAGTTCATCAATGCCGGTCAATACGGCCATGTGATCCGCTGCGGCCTGACGAAGGTTGTCCCTGGTGGCCAGGAGATTTTGGAAATCCAGTATATCCATGTCTGTGCCGCCCTGGGGGCCGGCCCTGTCTCCATGAAATGGCAGGTCGATGGACACGATGGCAAACCCGGCGTTTGCCAATTCGTCCGCCCAGGCTAGAAAATCGGCCTTGTCTCCCGTTCCTCCATGTTGAAAGAGTAACACGGGATAGGGAGGTTGACCCTGTGCAGGAAGGGTCACCACTATGCCGGGTTTCGTAGTGCCTTTTTCTGCAGGCGCCCCATCAGCCGACAGGGTCATGAGTCCGTCTTCACCACGATAGTCAGGGATGGAAAGAATACCCCTGGCACCTATGGGTTGCATGGATTCGGCTACCTCCGGGCCAGGCTCCTTGGCTCCCAGTTCATCCAGGGGTTTGGCCTCCATGGATTCCAGCTGAAAAACCGGACTTTCGTTGAGCCTGTCGAACAAGGCCCCAAGGGCAAGATACTCATTGGAAAGAGTGAAAGGCAGGGCCAGTTGAGCATGTACCTGGGAGGGAAGCTCATCGAGGGCCACGAAGTAGTCGTCATAGGCCTTTGCATCAGGACCGCAAACAGCCATGGCGTTGGCGCCGGTTACTGCACCTTCCAGGACTGCTACCACCACTCGTTGCACTTGTGGGTACAGAGGTGATTTGAGCTTTAACACCAAAGACCTTCCCTCGTCCATGAGTTCGACGGTTTGAATAACTTCAATCTTCTTCAAGTTTCCGTCCTGGCTCGAGCCGAACCAGGCGATTTTTGATGGGTCCACTGACTCGGCTTTCTGAGACAGAGGGATTATCACTGTTGGCATATGTGACCATCCCCCTGCCAGGTGAAGTTGCTTTGCCCATGTGGGTCTTATCTTCTGTACCAGTTCATATGCCTTGTCTCCAGGAGGAGGTGCAAAATGCTCTGCGTTGCCCCATGCAGGGGAAGGGATTGCAAACGCTCTCGATGAATCAATGCATGGCAGGGACTGATACGGTTGTTCATTGGACCCGCAGGCCGTCAGAGAGGTAATAATACAAATTGCTGCGAAAGAATTTTTTAGCAAAGTTCCATCTCCTGATCTTGTGCAAATTCACGTGTGTTAAATTGTGGTTTCTCACAATCTCTATAGCGCAATGAATCAAGCGCAATGAATCCAGAAAGTATAGATGATAATGACAGTGATGATGACAATGATCAATGCTGCCGGGTGAGGACAATGAACGAGAACTGAAAAATTCGCTCATACTATCCAGGGCGAAGTTGGAATTCCGTGACATGCTGGACTATATTGCCACATTAAGACAACATAGAGTGGATGAATTCCAACATCGCCATTCGTCCTCTTCAAGTACTTCATTTTTGTTTGCTAGCGATTTGCCTGGTGGTTGTCTCAGCCTCCTGCAGTTCGTCGAAAAAAGATCGAGACGCCGGTGTCATATTGGATGGGGCAAAGCAGGCACCAAGACATGGTGTTCGGGCCATACAGAAAGCAGGGGTACTCAGAGCGCTGGTCCTTCAACATGACGAAGCCGCCTTACCCAGGCAAGGAAGCTCTATCCAGGTAGACAGGCAAAGGGCCGAGGCTCTGGGAGAGAGCCTCGGAGTACAGATCGAGTTTATACCAAAGCACAGTAAAAAAGAGCTTTTCGATGCCTTGTTGCACAGCCAGGCCGACTTGGTCGTAACGCCTCTTGCTTCTTCCGAGCCACAGGACGGTATTTTGTTCTCTCAGCCGGTGAAGTATGAAAAACTGCTGTTGGTCGCCAGCAGGAAAAATTCAAGGCATTTGAAAAAATATCGCTTTCTCAGACGATACAAGCTCCTGCGTTCTTCATGGTTGGATGACAAACTACTAAAGACGCTAAACCGGCGTTCAGGCAGGGCTCTACATGTAATCGAACCGGCCGATGCTTCTGAACCGGACGACTTGCTATATACCCTGGGCAGCAACCAAGGAAAAAAAATGGTCACGGTGGTACTCTCCCGAGACCTTCAGGATTACCTGGCATACAGGGATGATGTCGTTGCTGTAAAAACCCTTGGACGAATACCAGTGTCCCTTGCTTTCAGGAAAGAAGAACACGGCCTGGTCGAAGTGATAAATGACTTTCTTTCACAATACGCCATGACTCCACATCTCAGAGAAAAATTCGGTGGAGATCTCGATGAGATAAAAAAACGCAGGGTAATCAGAGTCGCTCTTTTGAATAATTCTGTTTCGTATTTCATATATCGCGGACAACAGGTAGGCTTCCAGTTCGAGCTTGCCGAGTTGCTTTCCATGAGACTGGGAGTACGCCTGGAAATAGTAATTCCCGATACCCCTGGAAAGTTACTGAACCTTCTCGTAGACAACCGGGCGGACGTGGCCTTTGTGACACCCACCCTGGATAATCCACTTTTCGACAAATGCGGATACTCCCTTCCTGTGGATCACTCAGACCAGGTGTTGGTTCAGCCTGCATCGGAAAAACCTATCACGAGCCTGGAAGAACTCAGGGATCGGACAATTTTTGTCAGGCGTTCTTCTCAGTATTACGCAACGGTCTCACAGTTGACGAAAACCATTCCCGGTCTTCGTCTCTACGCGGCCCCAGAAGGCGACGAGACAGAAGATCTCATCGACCAGGTTGGACATGGGCAGATTCCTCTCACAGTTGCAAACTCCGCCCTGTTGAAGGTGGAGCTGACATACACAGACGATGTGCAGGGGACGCTTGTGCTGTCGAAAGCACGACCATTGGTTTTTGCCGTAAGAAAAGATTCGGACAAGCTCCTCCAGAGACTGAACCGGTTTGTCCTCAAGGACTGCTCCGGTCCAAGGTTCCAGGGCCTGTTGCATAAGTACTTCAGCCGGGATAAGCGTATGACTCAAGTTCGAACACAGGCTCTGTCAGAATCCGGTTCCATCTCTCCCTACGATGATTTGGTGAAAAAGATAGCAAGGGAATTCGGATTGGATTGGCGTTTGATTATTGCGCAGATGTACCAGGAGTCCAGATTCGACCCAAAGGCGACGAGCTGGGTCGGAGCGCAGGGCTTGATGCAGGTGATGCCCCAAACGGCCAAACAGCTGGGCCTCAAGGATCCTTTCGACCCGGAGCAAAATATTCGAGCCGGTGTCTCTTACCTGGTGCAGCTTCTGAAGAGATTCGACAAGGCACTTCCTTTCAGGCAGAGGATTCGTTTCGATCTTGCCTCCTATAACGCCGGGCTGGGTCATGTGCAGGACGCCATACGCCTTGCAAAATCCAAGAGTCTCGATCCCGGTGTTTGGTTCGGTAACGTGGAGCGGGCCATGCTTCTGTTGGAAAAACCACGCTATTATAACAAGGCGAGAAACGGTTACTGTCGTGGCTCTGAACCTGTCACCTATGTGAGTAAAATCCAGGATAAGTACGATGCATATACGAGCTTGGTACCGGTGGTGGCAGGAAAATAGCCTACCATCGATTCGCTACAAGTGAAACAACACGCCGTCTTTTCCTTCATAGATTCGGTGGAACCGGTCGTCTTTTTCCAGAACATTCAAAAATTCCATGTTGTCAGGCCGCTTTTCCACCAACGCCCATGATGCCTGAAATCTATTGGTTATCAGTTGGTATGGGTCCAACTCCTTTGCTTTATTCGAACACATCCTGGTCCATTGTTCGTATAGCTGAGGATCCTGGACTTGCATGAATGTGGGATCCATGCCCACCAGGTAATTGGGTCCAGGTGCATAGTGAAATAAAAACGGAAACGAGTCCCACTCGCAGGTAAACACCGTATCCCCGCCTGGAACATTTTTTGATATGAACTTTGCTTCCTGCTTCAGTTTAGGCGTCTTGTTGTTGGCTACGTAAAGGCGGCTTTCGAGTACGCCGTAGACAGCCTGGAAGAGTAGTGCTGAAATGGCAATTCCTGAAATGACAGCCCGCCACCATCTGTGGCTTTTGATCCATGAGAACGCGAATCCTTTTTCCTGCTCCGGTGCGTTCAGCATATCCCGAGATGCACAAGCCAGGAACAAGACGAAAAAAACCACCCAGTAGTTTACGAATCTCATGAAGCTCAGATATAGAACACCAAACCCGCAGGAGGTAAAAAAGAAAAACACGGTGGATGTGCGAACTTTGATTCGATTCAACATGAATCCTGATAACACAGTGATTCCAAATCCGGCCAGGATCCAGTGTTCCTGCAACATGTATCTACTCAATCGGGAACCCAATTCAGCGCCGATATCTCCTCCCATGCTAAGACCATTGAGCAGACCCCAGACGTTCTGCACCCACCACAGATATAGTATGTTTGCCCTGTTTGGATGCAGTAGGAATCCCAAGATTGTGCCGGCGAGCACGACCCAGATTATCTTCCACGGAATCTTGTCTCCCATGACGAAAGCCGAGAACAGGTATACACCTGCCAACATGGGTAACATGTGCGCTGCGGTATAGGCCAGAGGATATGCGACAGATATGATAAATATGCCCAGATAGTGACGTCGTGAAATCAGGTGCGAAGCCCAAACGGTCAACAATATGGATAGCATGTGTGGCCTGGTGAGGTTGAGCCTGAAAAGGAAATAGCCACCGGACGCCAAGGCCACAGAAGGCCAGAGCCATGGCCAAGGTGCTCTGTGTCTTGTTGCAACCCAGGCCAACAAGGCAAACAAGGCGGCAGCCAAGATCACTGTCAGCAATTTTGGTCCTGTGCGCATCTCGTTACCCAAGAATGGAATCAGCAGCACATGGAATAAAAACTCCTTGTCAACATAACGGTTTTTCAGCACACTCGCCTGGTTCCATCGGAAGGTATCCATGGGGCCATGTTCGGCCAATACCTTGGCGTATCCGGTATGAAAGTATGCGTCATGGCCCACCAAGTCTACCTTGACGAACTCCACGAAACCCATGATCAAAAAAGCCAGGATAAAGATTTCGACCACGAAAATCCAAGTTCGGTAATCTGAACGTATAAATTCGCCGGAAGGAGGCTGGGATTTCAGAAGACCAAGGATCTTACGTACCATGACAACCGATTTTTTATGCTCGTGGATCAAAATTGGCTCAGGTACCAATCATAGGTCTTTCTGAGTCCGTCTTCCAGGGAAGTCCCGGCCTTCCAGCCCATATGGGAAAGTCTGGATACATCGAGAAGTTTTCTTGGAGTGCCGTCCGGCATGCGATCATCCCAAAGGATGTTTCCCTGAAATCCCACTACCTTTTGAATTTTTTTCGCTAGTTCCTTTATGGTCAGATCTCTTCCAACTCCCACGTTTACGAATACTTGCTCCGGGTTTTGGGGATCGGCGTCAAAGTTGTTCATCAAAAAGACCATGGCTTCTGCCATGTCCTCGATGTATAAAAATTCCCTGTATGGACTGCCTGTGCCCCAGAGGGTGACAGAGTCTGAGTCCAACAGCTTTGCTTCGTGCAAGCGCCTTATGATGGCAGGCAATACGTGGGATGTCTCTAAGTCGAAGTTGTCCCTTGGTCCGTAAAGGTTTGTAGGCATAGCTGCCACAAAGTTTGTTCCGTACTGTCGATTGTAGCTCTTGCAGGTAATGATACCTGCAATTTTGGCAATCGCATAAGCATCGTTGGTGGGTTCTAAAGCTCCCGTAAGAAGGTGCTCTTCTTTCATGGGTTGGGGACACAGCTTTGGATAGATACAGGACGATCCAAGGAACAACAACTTGGCAGCTTCGTAGCGAAAGGCGGCATCCATGACGTTGGTCTGAATTTGAAGGTTTATGCGTACGAAATCAGCTGGAAAAGTGTCGTTGGCCCTGATTCCGCCAACCTTGGCTGCGGCCAGGAAAACATATTCAGGTCTTTCGCTTTCGAATAGTTTATCCACGGCCTGTTGATCGCATAAATCCAGTTCTGCATGGGTACGGAGCACAAGATTGGAGTAGCCCTGCTTTTCGAGTTGTCGGAGGATAGCTGAACCTACCAACCCCTTGTGTCCCGCCAGGAAAATTTTTGCGTTTTTATCGATAGGCATTTGATTCTCTCCGATCGTTGGTCGTGTTCATGCACGACTATCCATGGAAAATGTGACCATGGTCTAATCCTGTCTGTTGGAATGTTTATCCATGCGACGCTTGATCATATCAACGATCATCTTTATGGCTTTTTGGTTCGGAGAAGAGGCAGGAACAATAATGTCCGCAGCCTGCTTCGATGGTTCCACGAACATCTCGTGCATGGGACGTACTGTATCGAGATATTGATTTACCGCGTTTTCAAAAGATCGCCCACGTTCCTTCATGTCACGCTGAAGCCTGCGTAACAGTCGTAAGTCGCTTTCGGTCTGAACAAAAATTTTTAAATCGAACAGGTCGGCAAGCTTGGTATCGGCAAAAATAAGGATCCCCTCGACGATTATGACCGGGGTGGGATATATTGTCCTGCCTCCCTGCATGCGAGTGTGGGTTACAAAATTGTACAATGGAGCATGGACCTTGTTGCCCCGTTGCAATGCTTTGAGATGACGAACCAAGAGCCCGGTCTCCAGAGCCTTGGGGTGGTCGAAATTTATCCTATCCCGTTGTTCCGGATCCACATCCGAGCGATCTCTGTAGTACCAGTCGTGCTGTATTACGGTCATTCCTTCACCGATGGCGTCCAGGATATTCCTTGTCAAAGTAGTCTTTCCCGAGCCCGTGCCCCCGGCAACACCTATGAGAAAGGCTGGTCTGTGTTGGGCCTTTTTTGTTGTGCGGGCCTTGCGGGGCTTGTCTTTGCGCTTTTCTTTCGGAGTCATGTCATGGTCCTTTGGGAATCATGGGATTTGGAAATGACTTTAATTTTTACTCGCTGGGATTTTTTGCATTCTTGCGTTGAGTTGAGAGACGCCATTGAAGGGGACCTGTATGATGGCTATGAAATCACGATAACCCTCATGCTTTATGGACAAGGTATGTCTACCAGCTCTTACCGATTCCAGGTTTACGGATCCAGGACTGCCAGATACTTTCAACTGCCCGTCGAGATAGATATCAGCGCCAACCGGCTCTATTTTTAGTTCTATACGGCCGATCAATTTTTCAGGAAACAATACACCGGTAATTATTTCATTGAGCACGTTTTTTTTGTGTTCATTGGATCCCGTCATGGTCCTCGATACCTTCAGCAGGTCGTATCCGCTACCCATGTCTTTCAGGTGAAGATTTGCCACTACTCCATCTCCGATGGACTTTGCACGAACCAGCACCAGCACCTGTGCGTTTAGCAGCCTGGCGATATGTTCCTGGCAATCGGATTGTGAGCCACACCTATTGATTATTTTCTCCACCCTGGATTTCAGTCCCTGGTCCATGGATTTCAACTCGCGAAGTTGCACATCGTCGAAAGAACTCAGAACCTCGCGAACGAGCGCACTGATTTTCCTGCTTGGCTCCTGTTCCATCTTGTTACCAGGTACCGGTAGAACGGAGATCCTCATGAATGCCGATGCTGAAAGGGGCTCAGCAAGCATCAGCAGGACGACGAACAAAACAATACTAGACCAGCCAGTGTACCGGAAGATCATCGCTCAGCTCCGATGTGTCAGGATCACAAATCAACACTGCGTCAGCTTCTATCTTACCTAGTTGTGATGGAACAATGGCTTTTGAATTTTTGCCGCCAGGGTCAACCACCGCAACCACACTGAGACCATTGGGTTTGGTTGAAAGTATCTGTAGGCAAAGATCGGTAATTTCGTTCGAGCCCCATAACACGATTCGACCAACACCATTTTCTGCCATGGTCATCAGTGATTGTTCAATCTTTAGTTGCACATCAGTATATTGAGCAAGCGCTCTTTGGACAAACTTGTAAGCAAGACGGCTCTTGGCGGCAATTCCCTCTGGGGTCAGTAAATACAGGTAGCGCAGTTTGTGGGGATTGTCCTTCACCCGCTTGAGCTTGATCCAGCCACGGGTTGTCAGCTTCTTGATGACAAAGTTGACCTTCGCAAGGTTCAACCCGGTACGGGCAGCTATTTTGCGCTGGGGCAGGTCAGCCGATTCTGCCAGAGTCTCGAGCACGCTAAGTGTGGAGAAATCTTCACTCATTGTCCTAGTTCAACCCAAGTTCATCACTTCACTCACGGATTCGAACTGCAAGGCAGTTTTCCGCCTATAGACCAGACATCTCGTAACTCGTGGAGGTTGCGAGGTGTTTAGATTCCTAACAGCCATGCTATGTCATTTCTCGTCAAAACTCCAAAATATTTTTTTGAGTATTTAGTAATTCGTTGTGAACCAGGCAGCATTGGATGGCGCAATAAAACAGTTGACAAAATTCAATGCTGGTTTATTATTAAACTGATGCGGCCCTGAAAAGATAAGGCCTGAAATGGATAAGGAAAGCCAGGGAAAGAATCAGGCCAGAAAAAATCAGGACTGTCGGGATATTCGTTGAAGCGGAAAAGCGAATTCTCAGAAGGACTTTTTGGAAATTTTTATAGATGCGGGTTGCATTTTCGGATTTGAGTTGTTCTTTTAATTTACTGATTGATTAGGGCCTTCTTGAGTACCTGGGTGCGTCCCCATCCCCCCCGACACCTGGGAACCTTGAGGGCCCATTTTTGTTTCCCGCAATTCCATCGAGGCATCAGATTCCTGATAGTATGTGAAAGTGATCACGGAAATCTGTAATTATTTCAGGAATCATAATAAGGAAAAATTCTTGATATCAATTAGTTGGTGAAAATTGAAAATTGGCATTGGAATTGCTTTATGCCTTTGTGGACTCAATACCATGGAGGGATTTGATGATGAATATTACCAGGAGTGGATATCTGGTCACTGGAATCAGCATCTTTGTACTGTTTTGGTTGTCAGACTGTACTAGAGTCGAAGGAATAAAGATCGATCCACAAAAGGGAGATACGGAGTTTGTTTCCGCTGATGGTACTGGAGGCAACAACTCGAGGGATAACGAATTTGGTGCAGCGGAGGATGGTAATGATGGTACTCCATCTGACAGTGGTGCCAATGAAGGAAGGACCGTGGAAGAGGGAGACATATACCGGGTGTTGGGTGGTAACTTGATACTAAACCTCAATTCGTACCGAGGGTTACAGGTTATAGATTTCAGTGATGTGAGCAAGCCGGAGGTGATAGGCAGGGCACGAATTTCCGGTTTCCCGGTGGAGATGTACGTAGTGGGAACCTGGGCGGTGGTGCTTCTGAATAATTACCAGGGATATTGGGGAAATCGTCACGATGTGAACGTGGACTCCTATTCCGGTGGGCTCGTGGTGACAGTGGATATTGCTGATCCTCAGAACCCCGTAATTCGTGACTCTGCGCGGGTGCCAGGTCAGATCCTCGTTTCCAGGTTGACTAGAGGTGGAGCAAAGCAGGCACTATTCGTTGCTGCCAACGATTGGTCACAGGATGAGACCATGACAGTGGTGAGATCCTTTGCTGTGAATGCAAACGGGCAATTGTTGCGCCGCTCCACCATAGACCTGGGTGGATATGTGGCTGACATCCAGGCAACGCCCCAGGCTTTGTTGGTGGCAGGCTATGATTGGACAGCCGAGGACTATCACTCAGTCGTGTCCATTATAGATATTTCGGATCCCGATGGCTTCATGGTTCAAGGCGCGCGGGTAGCCACGGCAGGAATTGTGGATAACAAGACCAAAATGGACTTGTATAAAGGCGTGCTCAGGGTGGCATCGGCCGGTGGCTGGTCCGGTAGCAATTACAATCATCTCCAGACGTGGAATGTGCGGGATATTCAAAATCCGGTCGAGGTGGACCACCAGGTGTTCGCAGAGCAAGAGAGCTTGTTTGCCACGCTGTTTCTTGGCAATAAGGCGTTTTTCGTAACGTACCAGAGGGTGGATCCGTTCTACACCTTCTATATCGATGACCAAGGGCATATAGAGGCCCGAAGCGAGTTCGAAGTGAGCGGTTGGAATGATTTTTTCAAACCTGTCTTGGATGATACGCGTCTTGTAGGAATAGGTATGAACGACGAAGCAGGCCAGACCATGTCTGTGAGCCTTTACGACATTACAGATTTGAACAATCCCGAGCCATTGGTTGCAAGGGCACAGGTGAATGCCGAAAATTCCTGGAGCGAGGCGCGATGGGATGACCGAGCGTTTTCCGTATTGCAAAACGCAGTTTCGGTGAAAAACTCAGCAGGAGGGACGGAGACAGGGATGGTCCTGTTGCCTTTTTCCGGCTGGGATTCCCAGAGAGATACTTACATAGCGGCTGTGCAGATATTTACATTCTCGGATTCCAGTCTGACGAGACGGGGCATAATGGAGCACGGAACATGGGTTCGCCGTTCGTTTCAGCCAGATGAAGGCCTGACGGCCAACCTGAGCGAGGAATCGCTCAGTCTTTTCGACAGTACCGACCCTGATTCTCCCAGTGAATTGGGGCGGGTCGAACTGGCACCCAACTACATGGATTTTTTGGTATACGGCCATTATGGCGCGAGGCTCAAGTACAACAGGGACTATTATTATTGGTGGTGGGGTTCCGGAAGCTCACTTCCGGGGAACCAGTTGCAAATCGTGGATTTGGATGACGATCCCGATACGGCTGAACCAGTGGCGGTGGTGGAACTGCAGTCGGACGCGCAGGTATACAAGGTAGGTTCCCTTGCCGTAGCAGTGAGCATGAAGTGGGTGAGGCGATCCGATGATGAGTATGGTTATGATACCACAATACAGGTTTTTGATTTGACCGACCCTCGCAACCCTGTTCAAACGAGCACCATGACCACCGACAGGCTATCGCCATACTATGACTGGTGGTGGTACGGACCTGGGATCGATGAATGTTTCGATTGTGGTTGGGGTTACTATGGTTATGGCACCCAGGGAGCCAAGGCCGTTGGACAGACGCTGGTCTTTCCCTCTACGAAATACGAGAGTGAGCTTGTCGGGGTCGATCATGTGTGTAACACATATCCCGCCGATACATCCGATGAATGCTGGCAGAATGATGATGGCAGCACGTCTTGTGTCATGTTCACCGGAAGCATCAATTGTACGAGCAGGGATGAGGGACCGCAGGAGTGTACCGGCAGCATAAAGAGGTGCGTCACGGATGACTACAAGTGGCACGAGTGGCAGTGTTCCGATATAGACCCGGACGACGTTCAGACCACCACAACCTGTTATGACCAGGAGAGGAGAAATTACTGGCCTCGATTCAGCCTGGACGTGTTGGATCTTTCGGATCCCCATTCGCCGGACCTGCTTGCCAGGATAGATACTCCGAGGGAGAATCAGGCAGCGAGTATTCTGGCTGATGGAACCGACCTGTATGTGTCATACAGTATTGCGTTCGATGCACCTGGTGACTCCCGTGATTATGCAAGGTATTACTTCAGCAGGGTAGATCTTTCCAATCCATCCGTTCCTGTGGTTCACGCAGGGGTCAATGTTCCCGGGGATCTCATCGCAGTACAGGACCACGGGCATACAGTGTTTACAAGGGATTACGTGTGGAACGATGACAAACTGGAGTCAGCCGTAAATAAACTCCATGTGGAAAATGGCATAGCCACTCTATTGGCAAGGGTTGGTTTTCATGACCGGATGGTCAACCAGGTCCTGCCCGATGGTGCTGGTCATTTGCTGGTCTCTCACAGGTTGGCATGGTACGCGCAGCAAGCCCAGGATATGGACTGGAGTAAGGTGCTGGAGACCTTGAGTGTTTTCGATGCTCGAGGCGATGATCTTCAGTTATTGAGCCAGGTCGAGATCGACAATTGGGCGTGGCTCAAAGACGCCAAAGTCGGACGAGCCATGTACCAGGTTCCCGGTGGTATACTGGTAGTCAACCTCGACGACGCATCCAGTCCTTTTGCCCAGGCATTTTTCTCCACCTTCGGTTGGCCCCAGAGCATGGTAATTGAAGGGGACCACATGGTGATCCCTGCTGGAAGATACGGTATCTACCGGTTCAATCTAAACGAGTTCAATCTGCAGGAAATGGATTCACAAGATTAGGTAAAATAAATGGTCGTCAAGACTGTCGTCGGCGATCGGTCAGGGATGGAGTTTTTGTAAAGAGGTTCAGAACTTCTTTGCCGCCTCGCGGAGCAGTTGCTGAGTTCCTGGATCGAACCATGAATCCAGCAGTATTCTTTCTTTATCATCTCTCAGTGCGTTGAACCTTTCCTGTATGAACCTGGTGGCGTTATCCTTTGAGCCCACGAACGCCTTGCTGGGAATACGAGCCATTTTGCTCACTATTTCCAGTGCTCGTTGTTCCACCTGGTCTTTTGGGAGCACTTCATCCGCATAACCCAACGACACAGCCTTGTCCGGTGTCATGAATTCACCAGACACTTCCAGCTTTATGGCATTGGTCGTTCCGATACGATGTTCGAGCATGAGATGCGTCAAATATGGGACCATGATGCCGATGTGCAGCTCGTTCAATCCGGCCAGGGTTTTTCCTTCTGCCATGATCCTCACGTCAGTGGTCAACGAAAGGATCATGCCGCCGGCTGTAGCATGGCCCCTGATGGCGCAGGCGGTTGGCACCGACATGGTCAACAGGTCCAACTGCAATTGTTCGAACCTTCGCCAGAAAGCCTGCATGGCAGGTCGGTCGTAGTTCAGTACTTGCGGAAGGTCGAGGCCTATGCTGAAAAATTTCTCACCTCCTGCCAACACCAGTCCTTTATGTTGGTCGCCAACGTTTGCCAGGGCTTTTTCCAACTCGGCCACCAAATCCTCGCACAGGGCATTGGTCAGCCCGTTTTGTATCCGGATGATATTTGCATGTTCATGGGGTTCTATGGTTACCAGGCTCATGATCTCCTCGGTTGGGTTAAGGTTTTATCGTGGTAAATTACAAAGATCGTCGGCACGGAATTATAGCCGAATAGATATATCGGTGTCGATGCCTATGCGAGTTTCCATCCCTTGTACCAAGTATCCCCATGACTGTTTTTCGGTGTAAATAGCGAAAACAAACTTGGTTGTTTGGGGGTAAGTTTCAGTTTTGGGATTTGTTCCGTATATTATGATGAGCTTTATGAAGGTGAATTTCGGTAACATTTAGAGGTGCCACATGAAGAGAGTAATCCTGTTTGTGAGTGCGACAATTTTTCTTTTGTGTCAGGCAGGTGCGCTTCATGCACAACCATACAGGTCACTCTA
This sequence comes from uncultured Myxococcales bacterium, assembly GCA_964431605.1. Classification (GTDB taxonomy): domain Bacteria; phylum Myxococcota; class B64-G9; order B64-G9; family B64-G9; genus JALVPF01. The sequence goes on along the minus strand of CAYSLH010000052.1, from coordinate 2,670 downwards.
CAACCAATGCCACTATTCGGGTTCTCCTTCCGCCAAGGTGGATATGCTGGGTCGTTTTGCTTTCGAGCAATTAATCTCCATGGCAAAAACCCAAAAAAACAAGCACGGACTCTTGTCCGCATTGGCCGCTACGGGAAATCCAGCTGCGAAGGATTTTTTGCTGAAAGTGTTGAAGGATCCCAAGAGCCTGGATCCATCTGTCAGGCACCGATTGCGACAACAAGCAATTGAAGGACTGGAAAGGTTTGCCTCAGACAAAAAGGTGTCGATGGCAATGGCCTCGCTGATCGTGGACCCGAAAGTCGGAAGATACACCAAAGAGAAAGCAGCTTCTTTTCTCGATAAATACCCAAACCAGGCAACAGCTGAATTGTTGATTGAATGGGACAAGATACACGGTGACTCCAATACCCCGTTGATAAACAAAGTGGCGCGGGTACTTGGAAAGACCCCAGGAGCGCGTATGACCAAGTACCTGAAGGAAAAGCTTTCAAAAGTATCTCGAGCCTATATGCCTTGGTACGATGAGATAGCCTTGGAAGCGGGAAGGCACAAGAGGATTGGGTTGCTCGATGAATTGATCGCAGCAGCAAAGAGGGGATTGGGCAATGCGACGGTGGTGCCGGGGGTGTATCAGGCCCTGGGACTCATGGGTGACACAAGGGCGGTTGATGTTCTTCGCGAGGCTGTCAGCAAAAAAGATTTTCGCGTCCGGTATTGGGCCGCCATATCCCTTGGTCTGCTGGGGGATAAGAGTGTTACAAGTGATCTCATCCAGGCTTTCGATCAAGTTAGAGACTATGCTGCATCTCACAGGTACGTAAACCAGGCTGCCATTTCATTCGCCCTTGCCAAACTCGGTAATCCAAGGGGATTGAGATTTTTATCGAGCCTTTCTGAGTCCAAAGATTCGGTGGAGAGAATGTATGGTCTGATGTTTCTGTTGATGGTTCACAAGAGCAAGCCGGAGATATTGGCTACTGCCCGGCGAATCCTCGATGAAATCAGGCCGTATAAGGATATTGGCGGTTGCCCCAGGTTTCCGTTCGAACAGATCTTCGATGCCATGATTAACACAGGTCTTACCGAGACATTGTATATGGTACAAGAGATTTCCTCATGGAAAAGGGCTGGGCGCGGACCCCATGTGGCAAAAAGAGTTCTGGCTCGTATCCCGGTCGAGGTGCAGGCAAAGCTTCTTTCGAGACGTTTGGGTAAGGGCTCCTGGGTGGAAAGAAACAAGGTGGCACGTGAGCTTGAGCGTTTACCCATAGATGCCCTGCCATTTTACAAGGAGCTTTATAAAAATGGTGACATTTCAGCCAGGGTTCTGGCGGTGCGTCGTGCGGGTTTGATGTTCGCAAAAAGGGCGAGAACTTTTCTTAAAAAAGCTCTTCGAGATCCCGGTTGGCAGGTGGCTGATCAGGCCAGGCAGATGTTGCTGTTGGTTTCCGGGAAAAAGATATGTCCTGCTCAAAGGCCTGAGCCTAAGTCGTCTTCTTTTGAGTTTATCCCTTACACACCAGGTTTGAATCCACCTGCAAACAAGTCCATGGCCCCACCAAACCCCGTGGTATACTATGAACACAAAAACCCACTGGAGACAACTATTGTAAGGCGCCTGGTAAAGGGTGCCGGCGGCACGATATGGGCTGGTACCAGGTATGGCTTGATGAAGTTCGATGGAATGCAGTGGCATGACGTGGGCACAGAGCAGGGGCTGTGTTCTGATGATGTCTATGACGTGGTGATCCTGGGAAAGAAATTGCTGGTTGGAACATCCAAGGGATTAGCCCTGGGGCATGGTAACAGGTATAGGTGTGTCCCATATCCAAACCCTATCTTCCGGGTTGCTGCGAAAGGAAAGAAAATTTACGCCGCGTCTGTCAAAGGTGTGTTGGAGCTCAAGGGTAGGAAGCTGAAATACATCGCTGGCAAAGGAGCGCCAAGGAAAATGTTAGGCGCTATCGTGTTGGACAATCATGGTGCCTTGTGGGCTGCACCCTTGCCTGATTCCTCGTGGTTTGAACGCATGCCAAATGGAGTTGCGCCACTGTATAGATATCGAAACGGTTCATGGAAAGCCTATTTCCAGCCCTTTATTCACTACCAGGGAAAAATGAAACGGGGAGTCGGCCCAACTCCGGGGCTGGTTGGGGTTTTCGATATGGTCATGGGCGCTGGTAACAGGATGTATCTCGCTACCTCCCAAGGGCTTATGTGGTTTGAGCATGGTAGGTTCGACGTTGTTGCCAGAACAAAAGATTACTGGCCATGGCATGAGTCGCATTGTGTGGCTGTTGGTCCCAAAGGGCAGGTGGTAGTGGCATATCCCGGATACCTGGATATTTTGAACAAAGGTGTTTGGAGACGTTTCGCATATCAGACTTTGCCCAAAGCGGATTCGATCATCATCTCTGGTGTGCCGCCCTTGAGCATTATCTGGTCTGACGCGGGAGAGATTTGGTGGTCCGGTTCTACCGTGATGAATTCAAAGTCCGGAGATATGGGTACTGTGTTCAGGACGCTGGTCAGGGACAGGTCTAGGGTCGCCTTACCCCCTGATACTCTTATCTCCACCATTTCAGGCGGTGGTTTCAGGCTGGAAAGCCCGAGCGCGGATCTTTCCTTGCCCAACAGGGCCAGGTTGTTCGACGGGGGAAAAACCAT
>CAYSLH010000051.1:0-20326 GCA_964431605.1 uncultured Myxococcales bacterium | reverse complement strand
TACAGATTTCGGTCACTCGTGTACGAATTTCGGACACCTTTTGTGCCTCCGTCCCTCAAAAGAACGCACTGGACGCATCTTGTCCCGTGTGGTATGCAATATCATTATATAATTTAGTGTCATACCCCCACTTACTCATATGCTCGGGCATTACGGAGGGCGTCTCCATGGGTGCCGATGAAAAAACTCCTCGAAATCAGGATATGCTGGCAGAAGACCAAATTCACGAACATCAGACTGCCTCAGTTGAAGATGCATTCTTTGACTCAGAACCTGGGCAAGCTGGAGTAGAACCTTTATCAAAAGCACAGCCGGAAGCACAGCCTGAATCGCAGCCCGAAATACAGCCTGAATCGCAACCCGAAGCACAACCCGAAGCACAACCCGAAGCACAACCCGAAGCACAACCCGAAGAATCTACTCCCAAAAGTGAACCCATCGCTGGTGAACAAATCTCTTCGTTCAAGGTAAACCTGGTAGAGGGAACAGACCCTTACTCAGAGTCATTACCAATGGCAGGAGGCCCTGGTTCTCAACCCGCTCCCTTTGATCCGCAACGTGCTCCGGCATGGCAGGCGTTACTTGCTGAGTATAACAGGGAGTTGGAAGCCATGGGTGAAGTTCCTGCTGCTGCCTGTCTGCATTATGAATCCGGACGAATCTGGGAAGAAAAATTGGCTCAGCCCCGGAATGCCTGGCAATCATACAACCATGCTTTTCAACTTCAGCCCGGATTGATTCCCAACATTCGTTCCGCTCGAAAACTCGCCTCACAAGTGGGAAATTGGAACGTGTCGCTACAGATAATCGACTCGGAACTCGAGGCCACCGATGACGCCTCTCTCAAGGCCCACCTGTTGCATACCAAGGGCCTGATTCTTGAAGAAAAACTTGGAAAACAGCAAGAGGCTCGGGCAACATACGAGATGGCTTTACAATTTGCCCCTAACAACGTTGAACTTCTCAAACAGATGGAACGCCTGGCCATCACTATCTCCGATTGGCGATGGGTACTTGAGATCCGTGCAAAGCTTTTGTCTCTCACCACGGCACCTGAGACCACTGTGGAGTTACTCTTATCTTCCGCCAGGTTGCTTCAATTGCATTTCGATGACAACGATCAAGCGCAATTACTATACGAAAGGGTGTTGCAACTCGAGCCGGAAAACAGGATAGCTTTGCGCTCCATGCGCACCATCCATGAAAAGAACAAACAGTGGAAAGAACTCATTCAGACCTTGTACACAGAGGCCCAGCTCAACTCTGAACCAGCTACTGTCTCCAACCTATACTACCAGGCGGCTCGAATATTTCGCGAGCAATTAGGTGATGCCGAGCACGCGCTCGAATCCCTCGATCGTGCCCTTGGATTGAGTCCAAACGATCATATGATACTCAACGAGATGGCTCAGCTTTTTGAAAGCCTTATGCAATGGCAACAACTTGTGGATGTATACGAAAGGCAGGTACAGATAATAGCGGATCGGCAGGAGTTGGTATCGCTTTATTTCAAACTCGGGAACATCTGGGAAGAGAAACTCTTCAACGAAGATAAGGCCATTCCATGCTACCGCAAGGTTGTCGATCTCAATCCAAATTACCTGCCTGCCCTCCAGGCGCTCGGCAAACTTTTCTATCGAAAGGGCCAGTGGGACGACCTTGTGCAGATGTACGAAATTGAGATCCGCGAGACACAAGATCCTAAACAGCGATCCATAAAACTTTACAAGCTTGCAGAAATACTCGAAGAGCGTCTTAGCCGGGATGAAGACGCCATCAAAAAATTCGAGCAGTGCATAGAACTCAACCCAGGATATCTCCCGGCTCTAAAAGCTCTGGGAAGGCTCTACTCAAAATACAATCGATGGGAGTCGCTGATCGGAATGTATGAAAATGAGCTTTCGGTGACTTCGGACCACGACCAGTGTGTTTTCCTCTTGGACAAGATTGGTTCTCTATGGGAAGAAAAACTCAACAACGTTGACAAGGCCATCTCTACTTATCAGCGTATCCTCGACCGTGCTCCCAATTACCTTCCTGCCATAAGGACCCTTGGAAAACTCTACGTAAAGGCAGATAAGTGGGAGGAACTCATACGCATAAATGAAATGGAATCACAGATGGTCAATGACCAGAAACAGGTGATTTCACTACTGCACAGAAGTGGAGAGATATACGAAGAGAAGCTCAACGATAAGGACAAGGCAATAGAGACTTACAAACAGGTTCTGACCCTTTCTCCAGCATACTTGCCCGCTTTGCAAAATCTGGGCAGATTGTATTTCATAAAGGGCCTCTGGGATGAACTCATAGAAATGTACAGACAAGAGATGGAGATCTCCAGCAACGAATCACAAAAGATAAGCCTTTTGTACAAGATCGGAGAACTGTACGAGGAAAAATTGGTCCGATTGGATGATGCCATAGATGCCTATGGACAGGTTCTGTCCATACAGCCCGGTAACTTCCCTGCGCTCAAAGCTCTTGGTCGAATCTATTCCAACCAACGTGATTGGGTAAACTTGTTGGATATACTGGAAAAGGAAGCGGCTGCCATTGAAGATCCCAACCAGAAAGCCATTTCATTGTTCCGAGTGGCGGAGATATGGGAGGTACAATTACAACGGCCGGAAAAAGCCATCGAGACACTCCAGCAAATTCTCCAGTTTATGGACAATCACACCCCTAGCATAAGCGCTCTAATTCGTCTGTACACCAACCGCAGAGCGTGGAGAGAATTGCTGACCGTCTACGATCGCAAGCTCAAAGCAACCACCAATCCAACAAGGCAGGTACAGATCCTCTTCCGTATAGCGGAGATACATGCGGACGAGGTCAATGACCTGGTTCAAGCAGCAGAAACATATGAAAAGATTCTGTCCATAGAACCTGACCACCTACCATCCATGGAGGCGCTGGAGAGGATCTACCTCGCGCAAAGAAATTATTCGGCACTGACAAGAATTTATGAATCCATGGCCCAGAAGACCACGGATGTCCAATTGAAGATTGCCCTCCATGGACAAATTGCTGATATAAAGTTCAACAGGTTGCAGCCTCCTCAAAACGCGGCTGAAAACTATCTGCACATCCTGGAACTGGATCCCAGACACCCTGAGGCCACGCAAGCCCTTGATGGGTTGTACCAAAAATTTGGCACATGGGATGGACTCAGGATTCTTTACGAAAGGCAATTGTCTCAGTGTTCGTCGCCTGATGCCGCCCTGGACCTGTGCATGCGTATTGCTGACATTGCACATAATCACCTGGGCGAACCCAAAGTGGCGATACATTATTACAGCGAAGCCCTTCGCATAAATCCTGATTACCTTCCCGCAATCAAAGCCCTCAAAAGCCTATACCATGAGACAGACAACCCACAGGGAGAGATTGGACTTTTGGAGAGAGAGGGACAAGTTACAAGAGACCCGGGCCAGGCTATTTACACCCTGTTGCAGGCTGCTCAACTGTATAGGGATAAATTTTCGGATCCAGCTAAAGCCATCGATTGTTTTTTCAAAGTACTGGAGCGGGATCCCAAAGAGACCCAGGCGTTTGGACAATTGGAATCTCTTCTGACGGAGCAACAGGATTGGGAAAGGCTTTCGGTACTATATAGGAATCGCATGGGAGTAGTTGATGACAGTCGACTGCTCATCGAACTACACATGAAACTGGGACTTTTACTCAACCAACATCTGAACTCCATGACCGACGCAGCAAATAGTTACAGGGAAGTGCTAAAAATAAATCCATCCCATATCCAGGCGTTATCTTCGTTGGCTGATATTACATTCCAGTCAGAGGCCTGGGATGAATCCGCACAACTAAGCAGCAGAATAGTCGAGTTGTCAAACGATCCAGAGCAACTTGCCATCGCTCATCAACGCCTGGGAATCATCCACCAGGAGAAAAAACCGAATCTGGACAAGGCGGTCGAGCATCTTAGCAAGGCCATCGAACTACAACCAGGAAACATAGACGCTCTGACGCGACTCAGGATGATCTACACTGCTCGACAACAGTGGTCAGAGGCTATCGGAGTACTTCAAAACCTGTCGGAAGTAGATCCCGACAATCGCATGGATTACCTGCTGGAAAAGGCAGAAATGATCGAGAATGGCCTGGGAGATCCGGACGGTGCCATGCAAGCCTATCAGGAGCTACAAAAAATTCAGCCGGAAAATGCACAGATAGTTCAAAAGCTCGGTGAGTTATACCAACGCCTGGAGAAATGGCCGGAGTTGGTCGATACATACCAATCTTTCATTCAGATGTTGCCGCCCGAGAACGCAGGCGAGGCAAAACCACTGCATATGAAGATGGGAGCCATATACTCCGAGCAACTGAACAATCTCGACAAGGCGATTATCGAATATAAAAAAGCCGTCAGTATCTCTCCCAACGATGTCGAGGCACACTTGGCGCTGGCGTCGCTTTATGGCTCTACCGGCCTGTATTATGCCAATGCGGTGGACGAGCATCGCAAACTTCTCAGCCTCAACCCGTTCCGCCTGGAGTCACACCACGAGCTGCGCAGAATTTTCGAAGAACAGAGATCCTACGACAAAGTGTTTTGCGTAAGTTCCGTACTCCATTTTCTCAGGGCAGCGGATCAGAACGAAGAATTTTTCTATGGCGAAAACGCCAACAAGGCAGCAACAGAATCCACGGAGCAGCTTGCTGAAGATGAACTCGAACGGTTGTTGATCCACCCAGACGAAAAGGGCATCGTACGAAAAATTTTGAATTTGATAGGATCCAACCTGACCAAGCTCTATCAACCGAACCTGGCGCAGTTTGGTGTAGGAAAAGCAGACAAGGCCAGACCGGACGATCCCTTGCGAAAACTATCTGACAGGTTGGCAGCCAACCTTGGTGGCATCTCTTTCGACGTCTATCATTCCACACAACCTGGCCACAAGGTGCATCTGGTGAACACCTCGCCCACGGCCATGATCGTAGGTGACGGCCTTTTGAAAAGATCCCAGGATAAGACCCAAAGATTCGCCCTGGGTCGAGCGCTGAAGAAGGTCATGGATGGAAGCTTTCTTGCTGCCACGATTGGAACCAAGGAGTTGGCCAAACTCATGGCCGCAGCGGTTTTACCCTATTTCCCATCTTCACCCATTGCAACCTATCCATCCGAGCTACCCCCTGACCTCCCGAAGAAGGTCAACAAGGCCCTACCGAGAAAAACCAGAAAAGCACTGGAAGAACTTTTGAAAAATCACTCGACGGAGCTTGCCAGGATGCCTGATTACGAGTCTTACCTGCTCGGTGCGGAGCATTCCGCCAACAGAGTCGGCCTGGCTCTGTGTGGGGACTTGGCCAATGCAGTGATGCACCTCGCTCAGGAAATACCGGAACTGAAGGACAAGAGGCTGGACTCCACCGAACAGATAGTTGCACTGTTGAGCCCTCACCCTGTGATGAGGGAGTTGATACGTTTTGCTGTCAGCGAAGAATTCTTCACTGTACGCACGAGGCTGAAATTGACCATTCTACAGGGTTAGAGCCAAAGGGTTTCGATCGGCACTGAATGAAAATCCGTCTCACTGGGGACATTCTTCGTTGAGTTTGTCTACCCCTAGGGTCAATACATATGGTTGGCAATTGGAGATAATGTCGCTATCTGCTACCGAAGATACCACAACTGCCAAGAACCTGCTGTCTGAGGCCAAACAGGCTCCCGGCCATTGTACGGTCATCTGGTAAAAAGATCCATTCCAGTCTGTTTCAGGATCTGTACACAAGACAGCCAGTTCGGAACCGCAGTTTTCCGTGCAACTGCCCGAATCGGCGGAGGCACCGTGATCGTACAGACAGGCCTGCCACCTGGTATAATCCGCACCGGGAGGAAGGTCCAGGCGCAAGGTCAGCAACATGCACTGGGGGTCTCCGGGTACACAAAAAGAGTTGGATGCTTCCACTGCGTTTGCGCAGTACCAGTCGACGTCTGCTTGGAACTGGTCGTTTTCGAATCGATAAAGTGTCTTTGTTACCACCAGGATGTTGTTCTGATCATCATCCAGCGGAGTGATGGCCCTAGCCATGGAGCAAGTGTCGTTGGACTCCCAACTGTCTGCATCCAGACCTTCATCAGTCAATCCATCACAATCGTCGTCAAGGGCTCCCGCTGCCGGATCGTTGCAAACTTCATCACTTGGCTCTACTCCACCTTGGCATACCAAATGTCCACCCTGGCAAACCTGTACCCCTTTACTGCAAATTCCCTCATCCGTGCCGCATTCGCCTCCACCTTGTGGGTTACCCTCGTCCGTGTCTCCATCACAATCATTGTCTTCGCCATCGCAAGCTTCTTCTTGTGCACCAGGGAGAACCACTTCGTTGTTGTTTTCATCCAGGCACGGTCCCCAGGTTCCATCCTGCTTGCAATCATGATGTCCCACAGTGCAAACCCCAACGTCTGAACCGCAAGGCTGTGTGTCGGGTGGAGTGCAACTGCAACCTTCGTCGATCATTTGATCACAATCATTATCCTGACCATCGCAGTCTTCAACATGTCCCGGATACTTGTTCTCATCGGAATCATCGCAATCATCATTTGGGATGGAGCATGATTCCAGAGAATAATGACCATCATTGTCCGCATCTGTGTCCAGTCCTTCGTCCGTTTGTCCATCACAGTCATCATCGAGGCCGTTGCATGTCTCGTCCGTAGGCTGTTGGGCCGTGCAGTCTTGCCAACCTCCCATATAGCAATACTCCGTACCTGAACCGCAATCCGTAGAGCAAGGTTGCTCCAGTGGAGCACAGTCATCACCAGGCTTTTCATCGAAGCACCCATCACAATCATCATCCTTGCCGTTGCAGACCTCTACCCCCGGTTTCGGCGCACTGCACTTGACCCAGGCTCCTGCCTCACACACCTCCACTCCGCTGCCGCAATCGGTATTGCATACCCGTTGCAGTCCGTCATCCACCAACCCATTGCAATCATTATCCAGGTTGTCACAAATCTCGGCTGTCGCAGTACACTCGTCCGAGCATCCCCACCCAACAAACGCTGCCATGGTTGACAACATCAACATAACACCAATACGCTTCATGACTCCTCCTGAAGTTCGCTCCTGCAAATATATAATGATTCGGCCAAAACAATACCCAGCTTGACTCATAGCGTCAAGAGATTCAAATCTTGGCTCATCCATATCATGATTGGAAGCGGGGAGTGAAAAACCGGGATGATAGTCTTCTTGCTCGCCCATCAATGCCTGTGATAGCATCCTGTTTCGTGACTTCAGACATACAAAACAAAAGGATGCTGGTGCTGGTGGTGGATGATAATCCTGACACCTGTGAATACATCGAAGCATGCCTTGATGCCAATTCATACGAGGTAATCTCAGCCTCGGACGGTAAAACGGCTCTCCAACGATTAGGGGCGCAGCAACCCGACGCGGTTTTGCTGGACCTTTCCCTTCCCGACATGGATGGACTCAGGGTTTGCAGGGCTATAAAATCAGACTCTTTGACAACTCATATTCCTGTCCTCATCCTCACGATCAATTCGGATCATGAACGATTTGAAGAGGCGTTCAATGCTGGTGCTGATGATTACCTTGTCAAGCCTTTTGACGAGCGAAAACTGGATATCAGGTTGAGAGCACGCATAAGAAAAGCGAAGTCTCAGGCTTCAACGGAGTGGAGCAAGGATGATCATGAATCCTTGATCAGCTTGACACGCTTGTTGGCGTCGTCTCTGGATTTGTCGGAATTATTACACTTAGTGGCGGTAAAGACTGCAGAGGTCTTGAGGGTAGATAGGTGTGCGGTCATGAAGCTCTCTCCTCAGGCAGGCACTGCCGAGGTTTTGGCTAGCAGCGAAGATGCATCCGTCCATGGTATAACACTGAACCTTTCAAAATATCCCGAGATACATGAAGTCATTACCACACACCGCCCACTGGTAGTCAACAGAGTCGAGGAGCATCCAACACTGCATGAGATCCTGCCGATATTCGAATCCAAGGGTATTGGCTCCATTGCGCTTTTTCCGATTTTGAGCGATGAAAAAATCGAAGGGGTTTTGTTCATGCGCTCGACCCGTTTTGATCGTGAGCTTTCCGAAAAAGACATGTTTTTCGCTTCATCGGTTGCTGGTTCTGTGGCTCTTGCCCTTAGAAATGTCGACATCGCAAATGAGCTTCGCCAGACAAAACAATTCATAGAAGCTATGATCGATTCCTCGGTGGATGCCATCATGGCAGCGGATGTAAATGGTTCCATGATGCTGTTCAACAAAGGTGCGGAGCGTCTTACAGGATACGCAGCCGAAGAGGTCATAGGAAAAATGAATATCACCAGTTTCTATCCTCCGGGAGTAGCACACGAGGTAATGCAAATGCTGCGTGAAGATCGTAACGGAGGAGTAGGAAGATTGACCTCGACCCGGAAGGAAATTCTATCTAAAAGTGGTGAAGTAATACCGGTATTGATCACTGCCTGGTCGGTTACCGAGATGGGCAAAGAAGTTGCAACAGCGGGAATATTTACAGATCTACGCGATCGTCTCAGAATCGAACGAAAGCTGAGCCAGGCGCAGGAAAAGCTCATGCATACAGAACAGCAGGCGGTAATAGCCGAGTTGGCAGGTGCTACGGCCCATGAACTAAACCAACCTCTGACTTCGGTGTTAGGATATGCGGAAATGGCAAAGCGCAAAATAGGTGATGACCATACTATTGCGAGAATAATAGAGACCATTATCTCAGAGGCCGAACGCATGGCCGACATAGTGAGAAAAATCGGACGGATTACCAAATATGAAACCAAATCATACGTTGGGGGGCAACGAATTGTCGATCTGGACAAATCGTCAGAGCCGGAGTAGCTAGAATGGTCGATCGAAGCTACGACCCCATTGCTGAAGCCAATGAACGTCTGAGAAACGCGTTGGCTCAACTCAAGCACGCCAGGAAAATCCAAAAGGTTTTTATGAACCTGGGCAAGGGAATCGGACTCCAAACGAGCCAGGACAAGGTGCTGAGTATAATAGTAGAAGCACTCCAGACCCTGTTTGCGGATGCGTACTACCTGGTTCAACTCTCCGACCCCAAAACAAATACACCGACATTGTTAGATTACAGGGGTCCTATCCGCCCCGGAGCAGTCGGAACTCTTCACCTGACCCGAAGCTCCATGACTAAGACATCGCTTCCGGAAAGTATCTCGCAATTTGCGACAGTACAAACCTTTGACTCACCTCCCAGTCTTTTTGAAAATTCCACTCATTCGATACTGGTGCCACTCGTGGCTGACGAGCAGTTGTTCGGAATTATCCATCTCGAGGCCCATTCAGAAGCTCCGCTTGGAGATGACGATGAGGTCTTGCTGATATCCCTTGCGAACCAATTGGCAATGGGACTTCGTAACCAACGATTGCTGGAAGAGACTGCTTACCTAAAGGATTATCTCGCAGATATCCTGGAACAAGCCAACGCCCTGATCATCGTAACCGACATAAACCGGCAAATCCTGGTGTTCAATGCCGCCATGGAAAATCTCCTTGGTTTTCCAAAGGATCAGACCCTTGGCACAGACCTGTTCATGTGGGTTCTTGCCGACGAACAAGAGCGATTGGCCGAGTATATTTCAGCATGCTTTAGCTCAAAGGGATCCATAACCGGCGTTGAGACCCGCATGAGAAATCGAGCCGGAGAGATGGTCCAGATTGTGTTTCATCTTTCAACACTGAAAGACAGGGCGGGAGAAGTCGACAGTCTCATCCTGGTCGGTCAAGACATGACCGAGGTACGAGATTTAGAGGTCCAGGTCATAGAAGCCGAAAAAATGGCTTCCTTGGGAAAATTAGCGGCTGGTGTCGTTCATGAACTGAATAATCCCCTGACTTCGATTTCCGTTTATGCAGAGTATCTTGTAAAAAAAATGAAAACGGAGCATGCAGATTCAGCCGATATCTCCAAGATGGAAAAGATACAGGAAGGTGCGGCTCGCATCCAAAAACTTACCAGGGACCTGGTCTCGTATGGTCGTCCTTCATCAGAAGAACCTGAACTGCTCCACTTGAACGAATTGGTGGCTCAAGGGTTGAGCTTTTGTGAACACACCATCAGTAAACACGAAGTTCTTGTCCACTCCGAACTCAATGACGAGTTACCCATGCTGTCGGCCAATCGCACCCAGCTCCTTCAGCTCATCATCAATCTGGTTACCAACGCTTGTCACGCCATGGAGGGAGGTGGTGAACTAAGCCTATCGACTCGGGTTGATGGGAACTGGATCCTATTGGTCATCTCCGACACTGGGACCGGGATTGCTCAAAAGGATGCGGAGCACATCTTCGAACCGTTCTACACCACAAAATCTCCAGGTAAGGGTATAGGACTGGGGCTAAGTATAGTCTCGAGGATTGTGGAACATCACCGAGGTGAAATTTCCCTACAATCAACACCTGGACAGGGAACAACTTTTACCATCAAGCTTCCAATCGACAAATCGACTCAATGAAGGACAAGAGAACCTTCAGATGGAAAAAGCAAAGGACACAACAAGCCCAAAACGAGCCAGGAAAAAATCCTCGCTATTATGGAAATTGCTCCTGGCCTTTGTTGCTCTGTCCGTGTTGCCCATGTCAGGAGTGGAGTGGTTCATCCAAGCCCAGTTGCAAAAATTACGGGAACTGGCGGACCATACAGCCAGGACTTACGAAATGACGGCTGCGGACGTGGCGGATTCGGTCAGTAACCTGCTGCATTCATGCGAAAAAGACTTGGATGAGTTGGCAAGAACGCCTCGTAGCCAAAAAGCCTATGTCAAATTCGCAGATAACCACAAACTAAAGGTATGGATTCGTGATGGCACCAATGAACGAATGCTCGATCAGGTAGTGGATGCTCCAAAATACAAAGAACTTAGCTTCATCGACTCCAGTGGTAAAGAAAAAATACTCGTGGTGCGCGGCAGCCCCATGCCCGAAGAGAAGCTTAGAGATGTGAGCAAACCTGAAAATACCACCTATAAATGTGAGAAGTATTTCAACGAGGCATTCAAAAAGCCGGGCACCATCTACGTATCGCACTTGAATGGTTTTCATGTCAACAGGGTCCAACAACTGGGGATAGACAAGATCATACAAGGTCTGAAGAATACCTCGGCAGAGAAAAAACGCATCTATCGCTATCTGCTGTATGAGATGCTCAGGGCGGCGGGAGCGGTAAAATACGTAGGTGACTTCCATGAAGGCGAGGGGCACATGCTCGTCTACAAGGAGATCGGTGAAAAATCCAGGATACTGGTGGAAGACCCTGGACACATTACATCTGAACAACTACAGGCCAGGGAACTGGAGCTGCGCGAACTGATAAAAAAAATTGCGCCCGAGGATGTGGTGGAAGGTCAGCGTTACGACGGAGTGATCAGATTTGCCAAAAGCGTTACGGATGAGAATGGCAAATTGATAGGGGTCGTGAGTCTTGCGTTGGATCATATGCACCTGATGCAGTTTACCCAACACATAAAGGCCATGGAAAAAAAAGCCACTGTTTTTGCCGGCTACCGAGATGCTGACTACACCTACCTGTTCGACGATCAAGGCTGGATCATCACCCATCCAAAACTGTGGAACATCCGCGGAGTAGACCACACGGGAAAACCCGTTCCAGCATTGACGGAAAAGACCACTGCCGTCCAATCATTGGTAGGCCAACGAGCGGTGAACCTCCAGTATCTGGATTGGAAAATGGGCCAAGGCTACCACGCGGTTGTTCTCGAGACTCGAAAAGGCCATACAGGAATTGCCACTACGAACAACTTAGCAGGAGTGCTGAGGACCAGGGTATACAGTCCTATATTCTACCATACGGGTCCCTATGCTCGCTACGGCATCTTCGGTGGGGTAATGCTGGGTACGAGAGTCGACAAGTTCATCGAGTTACTCAGGCAGATGAACTCCCGTATTGGTCAAAAGATTACCCAGATGAGGCGATCCATATTCTGGCCGCTGCTGACAGCCGTAGCCATTCTCTTTGTGCTGGCCATATTCATTTCGAGAGGGATCATGCGGCCTGTTAGAGCATTGAGCGAGGCGGCAAGGAAAATTGGTTCCGGCCGACTGGATACGCATGTTCCCGTGTCAGGAACAGACGAGATAGGGGATCTGGCCCAGTCATTTTCCGATATGACTAAAAGCCTGAAAGAAACCATAAAGCAACTCGAAGTCCGCAACAGGGAACTGAAGAACGCACAGAGACAACTAATCGAGGCTCAAAAAGCCAAGCAGCGCAAGTTGGAACAGGAACTGGCCCAACTGCAAAAGGAGATCGAACGAGCCTCGTTCGCCAACATGGTAGCGGTTAGCGAGGAGATGAAACAGGTACAACAGGAAATCGTGCGGGTGGCGGAATCCACCGCGACGGTACTAATCCTGGGAGACAATGGAACAGGTAAGGAATTGGTGGCAGAGGCCATACACCGCAACAGTCCACGTAGGGATAGAGAATTCGTAAAGGTAAATTGCGCTGCATTCGATGACAATTTACTTGCCAGCGAACTATTCGGCCATGTAAAGGGGGCATTCACGGGCGCCACCGGTGTCAGGAAGGGTCTTTTTGTTACGGCAGATGGAGGAACCCTGCTCCTGGATGAAGTGGGTGACATGAGCCTGGAAATGCAAAAGATGCTCTTACGAACCTTGCAGGAAGGCGAGGTAGTCCCACTTGGTTCGAGCAAGGTGACGAAAGTGGATGTGAGAATAATAGCGTCAACCAACCAGGACTTACTCAGATGTATAAAAAACGGCTCTTTCCGCGAGGACTTATACCATCGCTTGAACGTGATCTCCATCAGGGTTCCCGCGTTGAAAGATCGAAAGGACGACATACTTCCCCTGGCCCGGTTTTTCCTTGCCAAATTCGCGGACAAGGAAGATAAGCCCATCACGAGGATATCGCCTGATGCAGAACAATTCCTCCTTGGCTACTCATGGCCTGGAAATGTTCGTGAACTCGAAAACGCGGTTGAACGCGCGGTCATTCGCTCCAGGGATACCGAATTGAGATTGGATGATTTTCAACTGACCGAGCAAGAACAGGATGCTCCCATAATTAAAGACGCTTTGAGCCGGCATATGACCTTGGCCGAGGTCGAAAGAGCTTACATCCTCGAAGTATTACGACACAACGATGGAAACAAAAAAGCGACGGCATCACAGTTGGGTATAGGTTATAATACCCTCTGGCGAAAACTGAAGAAGTACGATGCGTAGACGCGAAAGTGCTAATATGGAATCGGAGTTTATTCCGTTTTGGAATCTTGCTTATTGATCCAAAGCTTGTTTTTTTATCCTATCATATCGTAATAAAAAAGAAATCCATCGTCACAAGATGCGGCACGGTTATTGCTTCAATCAAAAACAAATGGGCAACACGGGAGGTCTGCCATGATATTCACAAAGCAAATTCTCACGGTTTTTCTTTGTGTCGGCTCGTTGTTGGTGTTTGCATCTCCACTGCGTGCGCAATCCGAGGACCAATCCGAGGACGGGGAATGGTTCGAGGGTGATACCTATCAGGATGAACAATGGGTCGATGAAGGTCAGGGGCCGGGAGACGAACCGGAAGTGGATCAGGACTACTTTTTCGAGCAGCTCGCTCCTTATGGAGACTGGATCTGGACACCTGAATATGGTTGGGTCTGGAAGCCTGCAGGAGTTGCGGCACAATGGAGACCCTATACTTATGGTCAATGGGCATATACTGACTATGGCTGGACCTGGTCTTCATACTACCCTTGGGGCTGGGCCACGTTTCACTATGGACGATGGGCACTGATCGAACAGATGGGATGGGTCTGGGTGCCTGGTCAGACATGGGCGCCTGCCTGGGTTATGTGGCGATACTCCGGGGCCTATGTGGGATGGTCTCCTCTTCTGGCAGGCTATGATCCATGGTACGGTTGGGCTTACTATCCAGTTTTTTACTCGTACTGGACCTTCGTGGACTGGGATCACTTTTGCGATCCATACCCCAATCACCATTATGTGCCTCGTAGTCGTTCCAAAGACGTTTTCAGGCATACTTATTTCCCCAGGCGTTGTCGTGATGGAGCAAGCGGTGTTTGTGTCAGAGGACCGTCACATCAAATAGCTCAAAAGGTAATGCATAAGAAAATTATTGTCAGACACTTGGAAAATACCGCACCGCGCAATTTGAGGAAGTTGACCGGTGTTCGACCCAATGTGACAAAGCTTGGGCTCTCTGGAAATACCTTAAGAGTCTTCAGGCCCCGTGTTCTTACACCAAGCGGGAAGCGAATTCATACCAGGACAGTTGGCACTACGCCCGGTCGCTCGGTGGACCTGGGCATCATCCCCAACAGGACACACAGTCCAAAAAGAGCACAAGCAGTCTCCGGAGATCGAAACAACTTCAGCCCTTTTACCGGACACAAGTATCCTGAGGCAAAACCCGGAGCTACCATCAAGCCCAAAAGACCGCGCCCGGGCCCATACGGAACCAACCACCCGGCGTACAATTATCCTTCCCCTGTCGTACACAAGACCCATGCGCCAGGCAACCATAAGCCCTCCCCCACCATGACGAAAACTCCATCGGTCACGCGAACTCCTTCCATGAAAAGAGTTCCGGTCATGAGGAGGACTACCCACTCTTATTCATCCACACCCAAGGTATATACACCGGCCAAGTCCTCGACCAAATCCTACAAACCTTCGGGTTCGAGGTCGTCTCCATCGAGGTCCAGAAGTTCGTTTCACCCAAGGTCTTCGTCATCTCGCTCATCATCCCACTCTTCATCCCGATCGTCATTCCACTCATCTTCCGGCGGTGGACGACATAGGCGATAACAACATGACTTCCCTCTTATAACGAGGCGGATTTTTTGAGCTACTTCGCACCGAAAACAACCTGGCAAATCAGGAAGCTGATAAAAATGGTTGACTACCCCACCCCCTTCCCAGTAAATTGAGCTTCGCCTGATGGGAATGGCCCTGCAGGCCATAATGTAATAAAAACGCATGGATAATCTTGAACTTGCTCCATGCGCAACCTATGGCAAGGAGATTTGGGACGATGGAAGTTGTCACACCGTTCATCGAGGTAGCCGACGCCATTGAAGAAAGTGGCGGCACGGACTTGAATCTGTGTTATCAATGTGCCACATGTACCGGGTCTTGCCCCTGGGGATACGTGGATCCATTGAATATCCGTAAGCTGATTCACTTGGCGCAGCTGGGTCTGGAGGGATACGAAGGGGAGGATCTTTGGAAATGCACTACCTGCAGGACGTGTGAGGTAAGGTGTCCTAGGGGAGTGAACATATTGGATCTAATAAGATCCATCAGGATGATGATCGGAGAGACAGGGCTGATTCCACAGAGCCTGAGAGGTGCTTTGGGCAGCGTGAAGTCCGACGGCAATCCCTGGAACGGAAAAAGGCAAGACAGGAACAAATGGGCTGCTGATCTTGGTTTTGAGCCTTTTGACAAAGACAAGCACGAGTACCTTTTGTTTTCCTGCTGCATGCCATCTTACGATCCCAGGTCCAGAAAACTGGTTGAGGCAACCGCAAAAATTCTCAAGGCGGCTGGGATCAAGGCAGGTGTGCTAGGTAGCGAAGAGAGTTGTTGTGGTGAGTCCATGCGCAAAATCGGGGACGAAGAACTTTTTGGATCCCTGGTGGAGAGCAATGGAAACATCTTCAAGGAAAAAGGCGTGAGAAAAGTGCTGGCCCTTTCTCCTCACTGCTATCATACCTTTAAAAACGAATATCCGGAGTTCGATGTATCCATAGAAGTGACCCACATGTCACAGCTACTGGCACAGCTTCTCAAGGACGGGAAGCTGGAACTCAAAAAGCCCATCGAGACCACATTGACCTATCACGATCCTTGCTATTTGGGCAGGCACAATAACATCTTCGATGAACCTCGAGATGTGATAAATGCCCTGCCTGGAGTTAAATTTGTCGAGATGCACAGGATCAGAGAGTCGTCTCTTTGCTGTGGCGGTGGCGGAGGACGGATGTGGATGGAGACCGAGTTCGGTAAACGATTCAGCGACCTGAGGATTCCCGAGGCGCAATCGGTTGGTGCCAAGGTCCTTGCAACATCCTGTCCATACTGCATAAGCATGTTGGAAGACAGCAGGTTGAATCTCAACAAGGAAGACGAGATAGAAATCCGTGACCTGACCGAGTTGGTGGCCGAGGCCCTGGGTTGACGGAAAGGAGTCGCCATGGCTGACAAAAACGCCAACGACCATGCTGTTTTGGTAATCGGTGGAGGAATCGCTGGAATTCAAACATCCCTCGATTTAGCTGAGACAGGGATCACCGTTCACCTTGTTGAACGAGAGCCTACCATCGGCGGACACATGGCCATGTTCGACAAGACCTTCCCGACACTGGATTGTTCCGCTTGTATTTTGACACCCAAAATGACCACGGTGGGCTCCCATCCGAATATCAACCTGATGACCTACTCCGAGGTGGAAAATATCGATGGGGAGCAAGGTTCATACGAGGTGACGGTTCGCAGAAAAGCGGCATTCGTGGACCATGACAAATGCACTGGTTGCGGTCTGTGCATGGAAAAATGTCCATACAGGACTTTGAGTGAATTCGACCAGGGTCTTGGTAAGAGAAAGGCTATTTATATGCCTTTCCCTCAGGCTGTGCCCAACAAACCTGTTATCGACCATGGTCGCTGCGCGTGGTTCAAGCCGCCCAAAAAACCGGGAGGCAAAAGACGTTGCGGTGTTTGTGTCAAGGTTTGTGAGCCTGGTGCCATTGATTTCGAACAAAAGGATCGCCTAGAAAAATACAACGTGGAGGCCATCGTGGTCACCACCGGGTTCCAGGCCATGGATCCGGCCCTCATTCCGCAACTGGGATATGGAAAATACCCGGAAGTATACTCCGCATTGGAGTTCGAAAGATTGAACAACGCGGCAGGCCCCACCAGTGGAACAATACAAACAAAGGATGGCCGTGTGCCAAGATCCGTTGCAATAGTTCATTGCACGGGAAGTAGAGATGAAAACTATCATCGTTACTGCTCACGTGTATGCTGCATGTATGCGCTGAAATATGCACACCTCATAAAGGAAAAAGTACAAGGATGCCAGGTTTTCAATTTCTACATAGACATGAGATGCTTTGGAAAGGGATACGAGGAATTCTACAAACGCCTCCAGCACGAGGGAGTAAAGTTCATCAGGGGAAAGGCCGCACAGGTTTGGAGTGGTGAACACTTCAAGAATCTGGTAGCTCCTGAAATGATACCGGAAGAACTCTCCGACGAGCAGCTCGTGGTGATCGCTGAAGATACTCTCATGGGAGACATGGTCAGAGTCCCAGTGGACATGGTGGTGCTTACTCCTGCGTTCGAGTCCAGGGCTGATTCAGGGGATGTTGCCAAGATGGTAGGGCTGGGGCGAAACGAGGATGGATTTTTCGTGGAACAGAGCGAAAAATTTGCACCTGTGTCAACCAGCCAAAATGGGGTGTTTATAGCAGGTGGATGCTCTGGCCCCAAGGACATACCAGACACGGTGGCCCAGGGTTCAGCAGCGGCATCGAAGGTGCTTGCCTTCCTGCAAAGCGCAGAGGCCAAATCCGCCTGAGTTATTTCATTTGTTTACCAGTAATTGCACGCCATTAAAAAGTTAGTGCTGAATCCCAAAACCTCTTGTTTTGTCTTTACCCATCGTGGTTGTACCGGATATGTTTACAGCGGGTTACACAAGAACCGTGTTTGCGTCTTTCCACGCGCCATGGGAGAAAAAATGGATAACGAAATTTCTTGTTTCGAGCCGGGTATCTCAGCCACAGGGCTCACCAAAATATTCAAGGATCGCAAGAGGGGAGAGGTCAAGGCGGTAGATGGCGTAACTTTCGAAGCACACCCAGGTGAAGTTTTCGGGCTGCTGGGGGTAAATGGCGCAGGTAAGACCACTACCCTCAGGATGCTTTCTACCATGCTCAAGCCCACGGCTGGTGACGCCAGTGTGTGCGGATTTTCTGTAACCAAACACGGAACAGAGGTGCGTCGCAGCATTGGATTCATGTCCACCGCAACAAGTCTTTACGGACGACTCACAGCTAGGGAGATGGTCACCTATTTCGGCAGGCTCAATGGAATGTCGCAAAAGAGAATAAATGAGCGCATCGAGCAACTGTTCGACCTGTTCCAAATGAACGAGTTTGCCCACACCAGGTGCGATAAGCTCTCTACTGGAATGAAGCAAAAAGTCTCCATCGTAAGAACGGTGCTCCATGATCCCAAGGTGATGATATTCGACGAACCAACCGCGGGACTCGATGTGCTTACCTCCCGCACCATTGTGGACTTCGTACGACAGTGCCGAACGGAAAAAAAATGCGTTATCTTCTCCACACACATCATGGACGAGGTGGATAAGCTCTGCGACAGGGTGGGAGTCATCCACAATGGAAAGCTCCTGGCTTGTGAAAGCCTCCAAGACCTCAAATCACAGGCGGATTCCGCCAGAGTGGAAGACGCTTTCGTCTCCTTAGTGGAGGCAAACTCATGAACTGGGCATGGATCGTGTTCAAGAAAGAACTCCTGGATGTCATGCGTGATAGAAGGACCCTGCTGTTTATGTTGGTCATACCAACCCTGTCCATTCCTGTACTCATGTGGATCACGGGCGGCGCCATGACTCATTTTCTGGAGAAGCTCGCCAAGGAAAAGGTGGATGTCCTGGTGCTGGGTGCAAACAACGCCCCCAAGCTTGTGGAACAATTGAAAAAGCGTTCCGATCCGAAGCATGCGGGAAGCAAGCTGGCCGGAATACTGGAGCAATACGGACTGGGAGAAAAAGAACTCGCATTGGTAAAAGGAAAAGGACCAGAGGCTTTCATGCGACTTCTGAAAAAAAAGGGAATCGATCCGGAGGAACTCACCAAGAAGGTAATGAACGCGGTAAATATCAAAGATTTCAATCCAACTCCATCCAACATCGCGACCCAGGCTTTTCCTCCCAACTTCCGAATCGTCACCCGGATTCCCGGTCATCCACGGATTACGCCTGGCGATCCTAATTATAAGAAAATCCTTCTGGAGGCTGTGCGTACGGACGAACTGGCAGCAGCGGTGGAAATCCCTGCCGATTACAGGGAGAAAATCGGAAACGAGGACACAGCTCGAATCACCATTCGCTACCTGGAGGCTTCGGACCGTTCGACCATGGCGCTCAAGGGGCTCAAGAGAATATTTCGTTCCATGGACAAACAGATCGCCATTGCAAGAATAAAAGCTCACGGACTCCCTGAGGGCTTTGCGTCCCCCATCGAAATAAAACCCGAACAATTGCCCGGACCCGGAATACTCGTAAAACTCATGTCGCAGTTTTTGCCATACATGATCCTGATCTTTTCATTTTTGGGAGCACTTTACCCGGCTATCGATTTGGGAGCAGGGGAAAAGGAACGCGGTACATTGGAGACGTTGCTCGTGGCACCTGTAAGCAGGTCAGCACTGGTGCTTGGCAAGTTCGGGGTGGTGCTTACAGCTGCGCTTGTGTCATCATTACTCGCAACCATCAGCCTGGCGGTATCGCTCCAGGCGGGGTTCTTGTCGGATCTCTCAGTGCTGTCCGGGGAAGCATTCTCCTTTTCCGCCACAGAGGCGATCATTGCCCTGGTCATGATCGTGCCTATCTCATGCATTTTTGCAGCGCTTTTGCTGGCACTTTCCATCTTTGCCAAAAGCTTCAAGGAAGGACAGGCCTATGCGAGTCCACTTCAGATGGTCATCATCCTACCGGCACTGGTATCCATTTTACCCGGCGTGAAGCTGGACTGGGTCACCGCATCCATTCCCATCGTAAACGTCTCGCTTGCACTGAAGGAGATATTCACCGGCAACCTGGACCAACACTGGTCGCACATGGCTCTCA
The DNA here is from genome assembly GCA_964431605.1 of uncultured Myxococcales bacterium. Classification (GTDB taxonomy): domain Bacteria; phylum Myxococcota; class B64-G9; order B64-G9; family B64-G9; genus JALVPF01. The sequence goes on along the minus strand of CAYSLH010000051.1, from coordinate 401 downwards.
TATTCTTATCCACGGCCGTGGTGGCCGGGCTGTTGCTGTGGTTTGCATCCTGGTGGTTCAAAAGAGAGCAGGTGCTATTTCGCAGTTAGATGATGTTGATCATGACTATGGACTATCGGCTGTCAGGGCAGGAGGAGGTCCATCGTCTGGTTCATCCTCGTCGTCCATCATCGACAGGGCGAGAGATCTGGCTTTTTTCTTTCGTATCCACGCCGCAACCAGCGCAAATGTGGCAATAACCCACAACGTGGCAGTACCTGTAATGACCGGTATCCAGGTAAAGCGTAACTTCAAATCTGCGTGCCAATCTGATTCGATTTTGAAAATTCCCTGGTCGTAGGCTTCTTCCATGGCGTTGACGAAACTCCAGCCCCTGCCTAGCAGCTCTATGAGCTTGTGGA
>CAYSLH010000050.1:0-20598 GCA_964431605.1 uncultured Myxococcales bacterium | reverse complement strand
GAAACAATCGAAATGAAACACGCCTGAAGCAGCCGCAGACGCCTCTGCAACATGGCTGTTGATATCACCACTGAGTGCGGTCAAAGGAGCCAAGGCCGCTACATCAGCCTGAACTCCTTGCTGCGTAGCCAGGTCCACCACCGCGCCGTCTACCGTAATGAAAAGATCCTGTCCCGGACAGCAGTCGCCAGCGGCCTCTTTGCAGATACCATTGTCACAGGTCAACTCACCATCGCATGCATCGTTTTCACCACAGACGCAATCCTTGGCGCCAGCCGTGCAATCGGTACATAAATTGGACACACATTCTCCTTCGGTGCAGGTGCCGTCATCCAGGCATGCCTGACCGATCTTTCCCTTTTCACTTCCATTGTCATCATCACCACCACATGCGGTGAAAGCCATGGCCACGGATAACATTAAACATGCACTCAAAAGTCTCTTCATTTTGTTCTCCTTTCAAAAGCAAATAGTCAAAATGGACTTTATATCCCTTTCTGATCCCCATTCACAAAGCTTCGACACACTAGGGCTAACTCGACCAACTGTCAATTAAAATCATGCAGCATCAAGAGCTGTATATCGGATAAATGATTTCGATTTTTGTGCCTTTCCCAGGAGACGAACTCACCCGTATCCTTCCTTTGTCCCGCGACACGATTGCCTTTACGTTGCTCAACCCCAATCCGGACCCACCGTCATCGAGCTTGGTGGTAAAAAAGGGTTCGAACATTCGCGCCATTGTTTTTTCATCCATACCATCGCCTGAATCCTCTACCGCCAACATCACGTACTGTCCTTCTTGGGTCTCTTCCATCCAGGATTCATCTCCTTGGACGACCTCGTACATACGTGTGGATATGTGGAGTCGTCCGCCCATTCTCATGGCATCCCGGGCGTTGATGACCAGATTGACAAGGATCTGCTCCAGTCCCACCGGATCAGCAAAAACCGGTACAAGATCCGTGGCAAGGTCCACGGAGACCTGAATCGGTGAACCAACCAGACGGTTGAGCATCTTGCCCATGCCATCAACGACACTGTTGAGGTTCAGCACCTTCTTTCCCTCTGAGCTGGCACGGCTGAACTTCACCAACTGGCGTGAAAGATGGGTGGCCCTTTCGCATGTATCTCTGATATCTTCCGCCGTCGAGCGAAGGGAGTCTCCCTCGGGCAGCTTTCTGAGGATAATCCACGCACTACCGGATATTGCGGAGATCAGATTATTGAAATCATGGGCCACTCCCTCTGCCAGAGAACCGATTGCAGCCCTACGCTCCCGCCTTCCCAAAAGCATCTGCCTTTGACGATCGTCGGTTACATCCCTGATAATCACAGCCCAGCCACCAGCTTTTTCTTGGAGGCCAACGCTTGAAAAATCACTTGATACCCTCCTGCTGACAATCTCGAAGACCCTCGGAGGCTCCGTGTCTGTGACCAACTCGAAATCCCCATCCATGATTTTTTCACCGACCACCGAATTTCTAAGGTCCATTTTCATCACTGCGCTCTTGCCTTCGATGACATGCAAGTATTTCAAGGCAACGGGATTAGCCAAAACCAAACGGAGATTCGAACTTGCCAGAAAAACCCCCTCAGCCAACCCATCAATGAGTGTTTTCAGCAGTTGTCTCTCTCTGCCAAGCCTTTCCCTGAGAGCGGTCTGTTCCATTGCGATAGCCAACTGACTTGCCAATCCGGTGACAATAGACTGCTGCTCTGAGTCAAAAGCCCTCGCATGCTCACTGGCCAGGTTCAAGGTTCCGATCAACCTACCCTGGCTCAGCAAGGGTGCGACCAGGTATGAATTGATACCTACCGACAGGAGGGGTTCGGCAGAATTAGGTACCTGTTCCTTCTTGGCGAGATCGGGTTCGTAGTAAAGTTCATGGGGGTTGTACAATAGTTGTGCGGGGAGCAATTGTTCCATGGCACACTCGAAACCTTCCTTGAGTGTCTCATGGACATCAACAGACGTCATCTCGGCCAACACTCGCGCAGTGCCGGAATCCATATCGACGCTGACCACGGAAGCCCTCATACACGGAACAAGTTTTCTGATTCTCCTGACCAGTGCCCTTGCTATATCAACCGACGACTGAGCTTGTAAGATTTCCCTGTCCAGTTCCCTTCTTGCCTCCAGCCTACCAGCATAAAGAGCCAAGGTCTGGCTGGAAAGCTTCTGTCTGGTAATGTCTTCCACCATTCCATCGTAGAATTTATTCCCTGATTTATCCTGCACTATGCGGGCACTCTCCCTGATGTAAATAAGAGAATCATCTTCCCTTATCCATGCTGATTCTATCCCCATAACCTCCTGGTCCCTTTCAATACGTATCTTGAACTCACAGTCCGGAAATGTAGGATCGAAACTCTGACGTTGTAAGCCCATGGCAACCGGATCCGATAACTCATCGTGTCCCAGCATCCGCAACATGGAAGGATTGGCTATCAACACCCGTCCATCGATGCTCATCCTGTAGATGCCGACAGGTGCACTCTGTAAAAAGCCCCTGAGCTGCTCTTCGCTTTGCGCCAAGGATTGTTCCACTTGCTTACGCTGCGTGATGTCAACGACATTAGTCAAGATAGCTGGAATTTTCTTGAACACAATTGGGACAGCTCTTATTTCCGTCCACAAAACATCGCCATCTCGTTTCACCAGGCGAGTCTCGTAGACCTCGTCCATACGCATACCTGCAACACGCTCCAGCGCTATAGCCTTGACCCTCTCCTGTTCTTCAGGATGCACGATATGCCAGGCGGGTTTCGAAGAGATTTCGTCCATGGTGTAATCCAACATCGCCAACAATGCACGATTTGCCCATTGAACATGCTCGTCCACCAGGACGAAGATGCCAACCTGCATCTGGTCTAATAGATCCCTCCATCCTCTTTCATCAAGTACGATGGTCGATACCGAATCCTTCAAGACACCTCCTGTGGCATCTGTAACCCGTAATTAGTAACCAGGTCAAGACTTCTGACCTTTTGTAACCTTGGAATTTTCTTATATCGACCGTTATCACAATGGCCATTTTTGCCACAATCCAGCGAATGAACTTGCCTAAAAAAAAACTCTCTGGCATTCTCTTTGCGAAAAAGATTTGGTATCCAATAGCCCCTGTCGGGGCTTACAGGGGACAACGTCATGAAAAAACGAATCCTCTCCATCGCCTTTTTGCTTGGCTTGCCTTTTGTTATCACAGGATGCCCCAAAAGGGACCAGCCTCCAAAAAGTTCGTACGATCCCGAACTCGTGGAAGTGGCACAAGAGCTTAGTAAAACCGATCAAGTGGAGGATGATACCGTACAAAACACCAGAGAAAAAACAAAAGGAGAATGTACAAGCACCCTGAACAACTGTAAGGAAGGATTTATTTGTTGGGATTCGATGTTTTGCAGACAGGACAATCCTGACCAGTGTTCTGCACAGGGTGATAAGCTTTGTCACAAGAAATGTAACGACGATTCAGACTGCCCCGAGTCAATGCCAAGGTGTATAGAAAAACCCATATTCAGGCACTCGGATCGCGGCCCACTGGAGAAATTCTGTGTGCGCTGACAAACCCGGCATAGCCAAGCTTCCTTCTTCTCTTCATAAGCTCTTGCCCATCTCCGTGTCTTGCTCTTGTGGAAGGGTACACAAAATCGAAACACGCTGGGCAGACCTTCATAATGGAGCGATTGAGAATCTTCCCGACAGGGTGAAGGAACTGGGAAGTAATCTAAAAATTGTGCTGGTCGTTGATGTCCGTACAAGACAAATTGCCGGCAATCACGTTGCTGAATTACTCAACTCGGCAGGTCACAAGACATCGTTTTGTCAGTTGCCGGACCAGGCTTTCGGCAGACCTCATGCGGACGAAAAGAATTTGGAATTTGCCCTGTCAGCCATGGAGGATGCAGATCTAGCCGTGGCAGTAGGCTCCGGAACCTGCAACGATATTGCCAAGCTCGCATCGTACAAAAAGTCCATCCCGTATTTTGTAGTTGCAACAGCCCCTTCCATGAACGGATACACTTCCGGCATAGCTGCTATCATGGAAAAGGGCCTGAAGCGAACCATCGAATGTCATGGACCCATGGGGGTAATCGCAGACCCGTCAATCCTGACCAAGGCTCCAGGGGACTTGATTGCGGCCGGATTGGGCGACCTGGAGTCAAAGCCAACTGCTACTTCGGATTTTAGGCTTGCTGGATTCATCCGTGGAGACTATTACTGCCCAGCGCCTGAAAGAGTAGTCCTGGAAGCAGAACAAAAAGCAGCAGATGCGGCCAAGGCAATAGGACGAAGAGATCCAGAAGGAATCATGCTGCTCACCGAAGCCCTCCTCGTCAGTGGTCTGTCCATGAAGCTTGCAGGCTCTTCCAGCCCTGCATCAGGTGGAGAGCACCTCATCAGTCACTTCTGGGATATGACAGCAGCATCACAAGGGCGAGTTGAAGGTTGGCATGGAGCCCAAGTCGGCGTTACGACAATCGTTACCTCCACGATCTACGAAGTATTGCAGGAGATGGACCCTCGCTCTTTGGACTTGGATTCCTTGGTCAAATCCTGGCCAGGCCTGGATGAGCTGCGCTCAACCATTTATAGGATACACGGCCCAATGGCAGAAGAGGTCTTCTCCCAGGCTGAACAAAAACACCTGAACAAGAGGGAATACAGAAAAGAACTGGAATTCATGGTCAACCAATGGACATACATGTGGGACAAAGTGGACGACGTTCTACGCCCTTCTAAAAAAATTAGATCGATCCTTGAATCCGCAAAAGCACCCACGAATGTTCATCAGCTTGGATTGACCGAAAAACACCTGGCCAATGGAGTTGTTCACGCAAGGCAAATACGCTCGCGATTCACCGTTCTGGATCTTGCGGCAGAACTGGGTATTTTGCATTCCAGGTCCGATTACATCATAAAAAGAAGCGGCTGCCTTGGTGCTTCGTCCTGATAGAGGAACCTCTAACATGGATTCAACTGGACTGGTTCAGACAATGCTTCATATGGTGGAATCTCACCATCAGGGTATTGGGCCAGTAGTCATGTTCCTATCTTCACTCATCGAATATGTCTTCCCGCCATTTCCAGGTGATGTGATCACATTGTTCGGGACCTACCTGGTAGTCAAAGGGCTATGGAGTTTTTCCTTTGCAATGGCGCTTACGGTTGCCGGCTCCCTGGTAGGTGCAACCATAGACTACGGCATTGGCCTTTGGCTTGGCAACCGTTCTCATCACCTGCCAAGCCAAACGGAATCAAAAAAATGGACTCCATTAACCCGTGAATCTTTTGAAAAGCTATCCAAAAAATTTAAAAAATATGGCCCGGCATATATAGTCATCAACCGCTTTCTACCAGGAATAAGAGCATTTTTCTTCGTTGCTGCAGGCGCTGCAAAGATGAAATTGTGGCAGGTCCTGATTTTTGCCACCATATCCGCATTGGCATGGAACGGATTGATTCTTGGAATCGGCTATAGCATTGGAGCCAACTGGAAGCGTTTTGCCGAATTTTTCTCTACCTATACGACCATCGCGTGGTTAGCGCTTGCACTAATCACGGTCTTCATTATGGGCTTGTGGCTTTTCAGGAAGCGCCACACCAAAAACAGGGAGGGATAGCTCACATGAAAGATGACAACACCGAATCAGCCCTAATGAATCGACTTATGGAACTGGAAAAAAGGCGGGTTGAATTTACCGCAACTGTGAACCACAATCTCAAAACTCCTTTGAATGGTATAATCGGTTTTTCCAGCGTCCTTCTTGCTGAGGCGAACAACCTGGAGCCGGAACAACGCCACCAGCTTCGCCTGGTGTATGATAGTGCAAGGCAACTGCTGGACAGGATCGATACTTTACTGGTTTTGCAACGCATGGAATCCGGTAAGATACATCCCTGCCATGATTGGTTCGCTCCAGGAGATATGCTTTCGGAATTGGCTGCAAATTCAGCTGATGCGGCAAAACGCAATGGAATAGAGCTGGTAACAAATTTAGAATCTTGCCCTAACAAGTTGTTCTCTGACATGAATCTCATAAGACGAGCGATCCAGGAATTTCTGGACAACTCTATTCGATTCGGATCGAAAGGAACCTGCACCCTTGGAATGGCTATCGAGTCACAACACCAAAAAAATTCATATCTTGTTAAATTCACGGTAACCAACCAGGGAGCTGTCGCCAAAGAACGAAAAGAAAAACTGATAACCTCCCTGAATAGCAGTATGGGCTATCTGAACACCTCCTTCGATGGGCTTGGGCTTGGACTCGCCCTTGCCAGACAAGTGGCCATTATCCTGGATGGTCATATCGAACCTGACTTGGACGACGACAAGACAACATTTTCTATGGTTCTGCAATTTGACGACAAAGAGATAGAAACAGCGTGAACCTATATCGAAGTGTTTTCCTCTTTTATTTCGACCTCAGCACAATCTCGTTGGTCTGCATGACGCCTCAAAACACACCAACGCACAAAATCGAAAAGCCCCTCTGCTATACCTATGGCAATTAGCCCATTGGCAACCACCACGAACATAAACGAGAAAGAAGTCCTGAAAGCAGCAAAGACTACACCCGCCACGAAGAGTGCAAGAAATAAGAACGTACGAGGGGTAGCACGAAGCTTCTTGAAAGTTCTATATGGAACATTGCTTACCATCAACAAGGATAATAGAATCACGATACCTATTATTTCTGGTTTTCCCTGTAATAGTCCACCTGCCACCTGGTGGTGCAACATCACGAGTGATACCAGTGCTGCGGCAGCCATGGGTATGGGAAGACCAACAAAATGCTTACTGGGACTTGACTGGTTCGCGGCCAGAACATTGAACCTGGCAAGCCTGAGCGCACCACAAGTGATATATCCAAAGGCCACAAACGTGCCCAGCCAACCATAGGACGAAAGCGCCCACTGCCACATAAGAATTCCAGGCGCGACTCCGAACGAAATCATGTCCGCAAGGCTGTCGAGTTGAACCCCGAAATCACTCTGGGTTTTGGTCAACCTGGCGACTCTACCATCGAGGGAATCAAAAATAATCGCAAAAACAATAGCTACCGCCGCACGTTGGAACCTTGCCGGGCCATCGCCCATGGCTTGCATGATGGCATACAGCCCGCAGAATATACTGGAGATGGTAAATAAATTAGGCAGTACGAACAGGGCTTTGTGTGGAGTTTGGTTCAACCTTCACCTCCCTGTGTACAAAACGGAAGCAATCAACATGCCATCGTACGTTGCAAAACTCTCCTCAAGAAAACACCTTATAACATACCTAGATACAAAATCAAGGCGAGTTGATGGAAAATGCCGCACTGCGTAATCCTTTTCGCAGCAGGGACCAACAATTCCCAGAGAGCAGCCGGTTTTTACAATTAAAAGTTAACCTCTGCAGGCAGGACAGGTGGTTAGCTGCTCTTTGCTGATGCCGGTTCGTTTGGAAAACTCCATCAACATGAACGTGGGGAAGAACTGCTTTCCGCATTTTTCACAAGTCTGTAACGGGAGATCTCTGTGCCATTTTTGAATGTGGCGGACCCCATCGCTCTCCTGTAATCCTATGCAGTCGGTAGGACAAACGTATACACAGGCTCCACATCCGATACATGCCTCTGCTGTCTCATCATATGGACTCTGCATGCGCTTGTGCTGTCCACGACCGGTAAAATTGATAGCACTAGCGGAGACTATCTCATCACATACCCTCGAGCATAATCCACAAAGGACACAATCGTTTTCCATGTCCTGTTGCTGGACCTCGTACGGCGTCTCCATCACTCCATACTCTGCGGCCAATTCACGCACTGCCTTGGCATTCGGACTCTTGGCCAAATGAAGCTGCAGGACTACCTTCCTGTATCGCTTGACCTTGTCCGTGTCCACAAAGACCTCTATGCCTTCCTGGACGGGATAATTGCAGGAAGTGGTAACCTTTTGCTTCCTTCCCTTTTTGACCTCCACAAGACACAGTCGGCAAGAACCATAGGGACTCACCGCTTCGTGATAACAAAGGGAAGGAACTTCATAGCCATGCATTCTCAACTGCTCCAGCAGGCTATCGCCATAGCGGCCATTGTAGGTTCTGCCCTCGATTTTAAAGGTGACCTTATCACCCTTTTTGGGATGGCTCATGGTCATACCTCGATCAGTTCACGTCGACAGCATCATATTTACAGACGTCTTTACAGACCCCGCACTTGATGCAGTTCGATTGGTCGATTACGTGAAGCTTGTCTTTCTCTCCGCTGATGCACTGCTGCGGACATTTTTTCTTGCAAATCAGGCATCCGGTGCACTTATCGTTTATACTATATTTGATTAACGATTTGCACACACCTGCGCGACACTTGTTTTCCTTTATATGTTCCTCGTATTCCTCCCGGAAGTATCTCATGGTGGAACGCAAGGGATTGGGAGCTGTCTGACCCAAGGCGCACAGGCTCGCCTCAGATACCGTCTCGCTCAATTCGTCCAACAAGTCCAGGTCTTCTATTTTTCCTTCTCCGGCACAAATTCGATCCACGATGGAGCAAAGCTGTACCAGCCCCTCACGGCAAGTGATGCACTTGCCACAGGATTCATCAGCGAGAAAATGCAGAAAATATCGGGCCACATCCACCATGCAGGTATCTTCATCCATGACGATCATACCGCCGGAACCCATCATGGAGCCCACCTTGGTCAACTCATCAAAGTCTACGGGAAGGTCCAACTTTTCGGCTGGTAGACAACCACCCGACGGGCCACCAGTCTGAACCGCCTTGAACTCTTTGCCTCCCTGGATTCCACCACCAATATCATAAATGATCTCCCGCAAGGTGGTTCCCATGGGCACTTCCACCAGACCGGTGTTATTGACCTTGCCCACTAAAGCAAAAATTTTGGTTCCCTTGGAACCGCCCCAGGGATTGTCCGTCACATCCCCTGTGCCAATGGCCGTAAACCACTCCACACCTCGATCCAGGATGAGTGGAACATTGGCCCACGATTCCACGTTGTTCAGATTCGTAGGTTTTTCGTACAGCCCTGCCTCTACGGTATGTATGTGCTTAGCCCTCGGTTCCCCCACGTCTCCTTCGATGGATGCCATGAGCGCCGTGGATTCACCACAAACAAACGCGCCACCACCCTTGTTTATCCGAATATCGAAAGACAACCCACTTCCGAGAATATTCTCGCCAAGCAAACCCTTTTCCCTGGCCTGCTCAAGTGCTACCCCAAGTCTTTCCACTGCGATGGGATACTCGTTACGTACATATACATACCCCTGTGGTTTGCCAGGATGAGCTATGGCAAAGGCACCGATTATCATACCCTCTATTACCGCGTGTGGATTTCCTTCCAACAAGGCACGATCCATGAACGCACCTGGATCACCCTCATCGGCATTGCAGATTATGTAACGAACACCATCATCAGATGGGGCATTTTTACAAGTCTCCCATTTTACACCAGTGGGGAAACCACCGCCGCCTCGGCCTCTGAGACCACTGCCCTTGACCGCTGAAATAACCTCGTCCGGCTTCATCTCGCCAAGAACCTTTCCCAATGCGCCATATCCACCCAGGGCGATATAGTCGTCTATGGAATATGGATCCAGGCTCGAGTTGTCCTTGAGCAAGAGCCTCTTTTGGTTTTTATAAAATGGAACATCATTTTCGCAGGCCATCACTGTTCCGTCATCCAGATGGAACATGAGGTGATCTATGTTCTGACCTTTGATGATGGTTGCGTCGAGAATCTCATCCACATCCTTTAGCTGCACCCTCTGGTAAAAGAGGTTTCCAGGGTGAATCACCACAAGCGGACCACGCTCGCAAAAACCGTGGCAACCGGTTGTTTTGACGTCCACCTTTTCTTCCAGTCCTCGCTCTTTGAGACCTGCTCTGAACGCATCCACCAACTTATCGGCACCGTATGCTATACATCCGGATGTACATACCGAGATGGCTTTTCGTTCAGGGTCGCGATTCGCAACCAGTTCATCGCGGTATTTTTCCAATTCGCTGACACTGTTGATTCGGGCCATGATCTTATTCCTTCGCATCCTGCTTCTTTAGCTTACGCAGGACCTTGTCCAGCTTCCCCGCGTCCATGTTTCCGTGGTATTCGCCGTCCACAATCATCAGAGGCCCCAAGGCACAAGCTCCTACACAGTTGACCGTCTCGAGGGTGAGGAACATATCCTCGGTCGTACCTCCTGCCTCAACGTTGAAATCACGTTCTACCTGGTCCACCAAACGAGGCGCACCTCTAACGTGACACGCTGTCCCCATGCAGACCGTGCAGATATGCTTACCCCTCGGCTCCAGAGAGAAAGCGGCGAAAAACGTAGCCATGGAGTAAACCTTGGAAAAAGGTATTCCCAGCTCCTTTGCCACTCGTTTCATGTCATCTTTGGGCAAGTAGTTTTCAACTGCCTGGATGTCCATGAGAATAGCGAGTAATTCCGCAGGGTTGCGATCGTGTTTATCCAGGATCGTATTCAGCTTGGTGTCATCCATAATGCGCCATCTCCTCGTCAAAGCGCCAGGCCTTCACGGCGCTCAAGCTTCCTGTACTCCTCAAGGACCCTTCGCTCTATCTCTTCGATGGTAGAGTCATCCAAATGCCTGAAGCGACCCTGGTGCTTGGTGTATTCCTTCAGGGGTCGAAGCTCCGGAGTCTTGTGGGTTATGCGCAATACGCCCTGTTCTATTTCATACAGAGGAAACACGCCTGTCTCCACAGCCAATCTCCCGATCTGCACTGCCATCTCCGGCTTCATCCTCCAGCCTGTTGGACAACACGCATAAATATGCAAATAAGCCGGCCCCCGTACCTTTGCAGCCTTTTTCACCTTCTGCGCCAAGTCGAAAGGATAGCTGGGACTAGCGGTCGCCACATAAGGAATCTTGTGGGCAGCCATTATCATGGGGATATTCTTCTTCCAGGTATGCTGTCCTATGCTCAAAGACCCGGCAGGAGAAGTGGTGGTAGCTGCACCATATGGAGTTGAAGACGAACGCTGTATACCTGTGTTCATGTATGCCTCGTTGTCATAACAGATATAGATCATGTCATGACCACGCTCCATGGCGCCACTGAGGGATTGGAGCCCGATATCAGCGGTTCCCCCATCGCCGCCCATTCCCACCACCTGTATCCTCCGCCTGGGAATTTTTCCCTTTTTCATAAGGATACTGAGGCCTGCCTCCACTCCCGATGCAACGGCCGCAGCGTTTTCAAAAGCCACGTGCAGCCAAGGTACGGTCCAGGCAGTGTCCGGATATGAAGACGATATTATCTCCATGCAACCAGTGGCCGAAGCTACGACAGTGTTTCTTCCTAAAATACTGTGCACCATGCGAACCGCCAATGCCTCGGCGCATCCCTGGCAAGCCCTATGCCCGGATACGAATCTCTGTTCCTTCGGCATAAGGCGTGCGGCAAACACGCTTATGGGTGAAAACGTAGTTGCCATGGTCTTACTCCCTCAAGCCAACGAAGCGCGGAGACGGTGCGGTACCCTTTTCCGCCGCATCGAAAAGATCATCGAAGATGCTATGAAAATCACCAATGGATGTGTCACGACCGCCCAACCCAACGATAAACTCAGGCACCACCGGATGTTTTCCGGCCGAGTATAATGCGGCTTTGACTTCGGACGCCACGGGACCGACCGGACCACCAAAAGATACGGCCCTGTCCATGACTCCAAGCACCGGTTTATCTCCAATGGCCTCAATCAAATCCTTGTAGGGAAACGGCCTGAATAGCCGCAGTTTCACCAGGCCCACCTTCTGACCCTTTTTCCGTCGCTCATCAACGGCTGTCATGGCTGTCTCGCCAAGCGCACCCATGGTCAGCAGGAGCACATCCGCATCGTCAGCCAGGTAAGTCTCAACTGGTAAGTACTTTCTTCCGAAGTGTTTTTCCAACTCCCTCAGGGTCTCCACGATTGGTCCATATGCGTCTTTGAGAAGCTCGTGCTGGGCGTACTTGGCCTCGGTATAAATATCCGGAATTCCTACAGGACCCATGGTAATAGGATTATCCGGATCCAATCTTTGGAGCGGCTCGAAGGGTGGTAAAAACTCTCGCACCTGTTCCCTGTCCGGCATGAGCACTGGCTCTATCATGTGAGACAGGATAAACCCGTCGAAATTCATAATGGTAGGCAAAGATACCCGTTTGTCCTCTGCAAGCCTGAAAGACCAAATAGTCAGGTCGAGGGCTTCCTGTGCGTTTTCAGCAAAAATCTGCACCCACCCTATGTCCCTCTCGGCCATTATATCTGAATGATCATTCCAGATACTGATGGGTCCGGATAAACTCCTGTTTGCAACTGCCATCACTATGGGCAGGCGCAACGCGGGAGCTATAAACAAAATCTCGTGCATCAACGCCAAGCCCTGGGAACTCGTTGCAGTGTAGGTTCGGGCCCCGGCAGCCGACGAACCACAACAGACCGACATGGCGGAATGCTCTGACTCCACCGGTACAAAATGGGCATCCAGTTCACCATCAGCCACCAATTCGGACAGGTGCTCGACGATATGAGTCTGCGGGGTAATTGGATATGCGGACACTATATCCGCATCGCAAAGCCCCACGGCCTCTGCGATAGCGATGGACGCCTCCATACCTATTCGCCGTTCCATCACTCCTCCTCATCCTGCATGGCAATACATCCAGTGGGACATTCCTGGACGCAAATACCACAGCCCTTGCAGTAATCCAGATCCGCCTTGGGATATCCATCGGTTTGAAACCCGATACATCCTTCAGGACAGAAGATCACACAAACACCGCACTGAACACAGTGTTCGTCATTCCATATCGGTCGAGAGGATCGCCATTCTCCAGTATGCGTCGCCTTAGCACTTCCGGGCGTCAAGATGGCAGTACCCACCTCAAGCTCCGACCACCTGGGTTTAGGGTTTTGATACTTCACGGAGCAACCTCCATATCACACGGCGTCAGATACCACAGCTTCACGCTGTGCACGACGAAACGCGCTGATGTTCTTTGGGGCCAAACGGCCAAAGCGCTTTTCCAAGGCTGCCTCGATGGTCTCTTGTTCGACCATTGGCTCGGCAGCCAGCATGGCACCCAGCATGGTGGTATTGGTAATGACCCGCCCGATTTCCTCCCTGGCGATATGATTGGCGTTTACCACCACCAGCCTTGCCTTGAATCCAAACTCCTTACGGACCTCGTCCGATGACTTGGACGAATTGATCACCAGCAGGCCGCCATCCTTCAAACCCTGGTCTACTTTCACAAGTCTCAAAAGTGACGGGTCGAGTACAATGACCACATTCGGTTCTGCGATGGCTGTTCTATTCCTGATGACGTCCTTGGAAACCCGTGCGAAAGCGATAACCGGAGCGCCTCGACGTTCCGGTCCAAAGCTGGGAAAAGCCTGAGCGCTGTTTCCATCGGCGATGGCCGCTTGAGCCAGGAGTTCCGCTGAAGTAACAGCACCCTGACCACCACGACCGTGAAAACGTACCTCGTGCATCTAAATAACCTCCGAATATAACCATTCAGATCGGGGTTTGTTCGACAACCTCGACACGGAGGCACCATTACGACGGTGATGCTCGAGTGTCAAGAAAGAAATGCCGTTTCCATAATTATTCCACAACCATAAACACTATCTATGACCCCATAAAATATACGGATATTCGATTATTCCCCCGTACAAACAACCTTCAGGGCGCCCCTTAGACTCAATCTTTTTCGTCGTCTTCTTTTTTTTCCTCGATGGGCTTGATGCGTGCTTCCAACTCGTCGATTCTTTGTCTCAGGGCTGTCAGCTGACCACGCACAGAAGGCATGGCAGACAAGACACCCTGGATGCGGTCATCGATCTTCTTCTGGATCTCGTCCAGGGAATGCTGGGTCGCGGTGAAAAACTCTCTCACTTGCCTCGCCGTATCCTCCACAGTGCTTTCACCCAACTTACGTATTTCATCAACCCTTCGCTCTGCTTCTTCCTTGAAGCTCTGTACTGGATGGGCAACCTTGCGCTGAAGAAACTCGCTTATACTCTCACCACTAGTACTGATGAGATCCTTGAGCACGGACAATGGCATCCGGGTCTTTTGCTTTTTCTGCTCCTCGAACAGGATTTGCGCCAGGGTAACCTCTGTAAGATCGTCCCCGCTTCGATTGTCCAGAATGTGGACATCTTCTCCGTCCTTGACCAAGGCCGCTATCTCATCGAGGGTAACATATCTGCTTTCCTCTGTGTCGTATAGCTTGCGATTGGCATAACGCTTTATAACACGAATTTTTTTATCTTCTTTCATAACTCTTGGGTAAACCCTTTGGGGGCCAATTGTCAAGATCTACCCGGAACGAGCAATCCTCTTTGTTTGCCACTGTCAATATGACAAAGCCACTCCATAACCACGCCTCGTAGCAAAAATCCTATTTAGCCCCCTGGAGTTGTTTTGGACAAAGCTCCAAGTCCACGATTGCTGTTTCGCCCTCATGTGTCTCCACCACCACCAGTCTTGGTTCTTTCAGGCATTGGGCAAAAAGCCCCACAACGTGAAAACCCGGTACTACCGGCAGGCTATACACGGGACTGGTGACGCCGGTATCCCATCCGTCCAGCCACACCCTGGCCCATGGACTGGTAAATATCCTGATGGAAGCAGCCCCGGCATCCACTGTGCCATCGATTTTATTTTTTTGCCGCCAGCCGGGCTTTCCCATACGACTGCTGATGACAAAAGCCTTTTTGTTACGCTTGGCCAAAAGGGCAAAATCCTCTCGATGGTCACCCAACTCGGCGAGCTTCTTACAAACGGTCGCCAGGAGACCACGAACCCTGGGATCGAAAGGGTTCAGGCGCGATGCTTCGCGAAGATGTAAAAATGCCTCGTAAGGATTGGACTTTGCGAGTAATATACCGATAAACATATGGGCTTGAAGATCCTGCGGATAAACCCTCAGTCCGTCCTTGAAAACCTCCAGTGCTTCCTTCGGCCTGTTTGCTCCCTGCAGAACCTGGCCCAACTTATCCCCGATGATCCACCTTGCCGCATGCCCAGGACCCATACTGTTCCAAGCCTTCATATACTCCACCAAGGCTGCGGTGTTTTTTCCCCTGGCTCGAAACAACTGCCCAAGATGATAACGGTCTCTCAAATCCAGCCTTTTTACCCTCACCAGCTTTTTTTCTCCCTTTGACGCCTTACCTGCTTCGACCATGGAGTCCACAATCTCGTCCCCATCGAGGATCATCAGTTTTTGCCGCCTGAGCCATCGGAGCCAGGTACTTACAAACCTTTTCTTACCCAAACCGTAGACAATCTCTATGGCCCTGAGATCTTGTTCACCACGAGACAGAAGATCGAGTAGTTTACGTATCCCCGAATAGCCCTTCTTTTCGAATAGAAACTGCGTTACCGTATATACCTCGCTATACGCCAGGTCCGCCTCCTGTCTGCTGGGAAGCAGGGCCATGGAAGGATGCATCTGCTCGAACGTAATGAGTTTTCGTTTTGCCACTGCCTTGGCCAACCTACTCTGGCGCATAGGCTCCATGCCTGCTCGGTACAGCGGCTCTTTTGCCCTCCAGCGAGTCTCTTCAAATTTTGCCAGCGCCTCATGAATCCATATGGGAGTGTGGTTTTTGGTTTTTTCCGATATAATCAGGTGAACGAGTTCGTGACTGACCGTGTCCAGGTATGAATACCCCTTTAGTGTCATCCTTGGAGAAGTCACGAGCAACCTCGTAAACTTGCATACCGCTATGGTGCCACTTGTGTTGATCTGCTCTTCGGTCAACCCGGTAGCATCCGCCAAGGCAGCCGCGTCAGGAAGGATCTGTGCCACGATAGTATGTTGAGGGGTATATCCCAAGTCCTTGCCTACTACCTCGAGTGTCTTGCCAATGGCATCTGTGAGATCCGGTACTAAAATCTCGTCAGGTCCGGGAGCAAACTGGATCTCTATCTTTCCATCACTACTGGTTCTATGGATGAAGCCACGAGTAATACGAGCCATGGCATGGATCTTCACCACCCTTGGATCCATCTGAAGCCTGGGGCCAAGCGCCTCGACGGCTCTTGACGCCAGAGTCTCGGCTGCTTGCTGTTGCCCAAGGTGAAATTTCACCCAGGCTGCTTCCAACTCTACCGCTGGAAGTTCTGGGTATTGCTGCAACAACGTCTCGGCCTTGGCCCTGGCCTCGTTGAGTTGCCATGCATTCAGTAGTTCATCGATTTGAGCTATTCCGGTCTCTATGACAGAAGGATCCGCTCCCTGTGCTGTGGCCATGTCAGCCAGGCAAAGACACACAAGGGCTATGATGCGCAGGATCACTTGACCAACTCCTCATAATATCGTTGGACTTGCGGTTTATATTCTTCCGGTACAGGATCCTTCATGCCATCGATCAATTCCTTGCGATACTTTTCCGGAGCTTGAAAATCATCCTCTCCCGGGATCTCCACCGGTTGTCGACTCATGTCACCCGGCCCACCATTGTCATATCCTCCGGAGCTTCGCCCCATGGGCAAGGGCATGCCTTGGCCCTGGCCTCCTCGCTTGCACGATTTTTTCATCTGCTGTTGGATCTGCTCGAGTTCGCCGAGTGCATCCCGTTGTTTGGGCCAAGCCTCCATGGGATCCATACGATTGAGCTTTTGCGTGGCTTGTTGCATCAGTCCACTCGAACGCTGCATCCCCTCGAACAGTGGCTTACCAAATAATGGAGCCTTGTTGTTGAGCTGCCTCATCTGTTCCTTCAACTGTTCGACTCTCTGCTCTAGCTGCCTTTGCTGACGCTGCAACTTTCTGACTTGCTTGCCCTGTGCCCCACTCAACATGCTGGAGGCAGGAGGAATGAGTTTTCTCAACTCGCCATAAATATATTGGGCATCATCCATGGCCTGCTTGGAAAGTTGCTTGAAGCGCAGCTTTTTCTTACCTGTTTCCTCATTGTCGGAAAAGCCGAAAAACGACACCATCTGCATCAACCTTTCCGTGGACCTGAGCAGGTCTGATGCGGCGTCCAGAGCCTGTCCTATGGCCTTGGCACCTAACAATTTCCTTAGTCCGTCGGCCTGCTCCAGTACCTCTTCCCTCTGTTTGAGGACAAAGGATTCCAGCCCGGAAGGTCCTATGTTTTGTACATGCTTTTCCATCTCAGCCAGGCGATCGAGCACCTTCCTGATGATGTCGCTTTTGTTCTTTTTGTTGTTTTTCTCAAGCCTGTCCATAAGCTTCTGGCGTATGATCTGAGTATGATCCGCAACTTTTTTCTGTTGCTGGACAATCTGTGAAAGCTCTCCCTGTATCCTCTGTATTGACCGAGCCAGTTCCTTGTATCTTTCGCTTCCGTATTTCTGCTGACTCTTATTGATAGCCCGCTGAAGGTTTGCGATCTGTTTGCGCAACTTTTCCAGCTCGGCCATGGCCTCATCGATCTTGCCCTCCATCAAAAGCTGCTGAATACGGTCAATGGACGATACGGAAAGTCGATCCGACATGAGCTTTTTCAACGCATCCGGATTGAAATACTCGTCCCTTACGGATTTCAATACCTCCCTCTGCCTTGCCAATATTCTGGCGATTCGTTGCTTGATCCTCGCTATCTCGTCCATGATCGCCCGACGTGTTTGTTCATCCGGAGCCTTGGAGTATTTTTCCATCAAATCGGCCAGTCGTTTTTGATCCTGTGACAATTGTTCAGCCAGGTGTTGCAAATCCTCCAACCGATCCATGTCGAGAAGATCCTCTAAGTACAACGCATCTTTTTCCAGGATACCGGTTCGCCATGAGCGCAGGCTTGCCAATGAACGCAGTTCTCTCTTGCTCGCTTTACTATCCAGACCCACTGCTTGGATGGTCCATTTCGTCTGGTAACTGGCATTCGTCAATCTCGCCTTCATGTTTTCCAAGGCCAATTCCAGCGGTCTCCACGCCATCTCGTCTTTTCGCAGGGATTTAACAGAAGCGCCTATTTTCTCGATGAGTTTTTCCAGGCCCTGTGCCAACTTTTCATGATCCTCGAGAGTCTCATGTTCTGGCATGGCTTCTGGTTCCAGTTCCAGATGAGCAGCCAGAACCTGGAGCATGTACTCCCAAACCTTTTGTACCTCCTTCATCAAGTCCCGATGATGGTCCATGGCGGAAAAGACCTTCAATGTAACAGTAGCTGACCTTCCCGCCTTTGGTCCAAGCACCGTGTCGTTGTCCAATGCCTCGATGTAAAACTGAACCTGTTCTCCCGGAGCCAGAGACAACGGCGCCAAGGCCCACGAGTACGTACCACGTACTGATTTTTTGCCCCCAAGCCTCTTTAAGGTTTTTTTCACCACTCCCTTGGCCCTGGAAGGAACCGTCCAAATCAACCTGATCTCCTCCAACCCAAAATCGTCCCTCGCATCATAAGCCAGTTCCACCACATCCCGCTCACGAACCACCATGTCCATCTTTGGCTTCAGAAGCCTCACGGACGGGATACGATCCGGCTGCACCTGGATGGGATAAGCCCTCGGACTCATCGATACGTCACCCTGCCGGTCCACCAGGTCAAACCGGAACGAGCCTGAGTTCATTATCACCAACTGGGCAGTGAGATTCTTTCCTCCTGAAATTTTCATGGGCACTGTCTCATCACCGAGTTTCAAAGAGGCCCTGGAAATTCCGCGATCCGCCTTGGCGCTCAACTTTACCCTCGTGCCGGGCAGGGCAAGTATGGCACCGTCGGATCCCTCCACTTTTCGATCCGCAAGCATGGTATATGCCGGATAGGCATACTCCAGGGTAATATCACCAACCCAACTCTCCAACTCCAAAGCGTCATCCCCTTGCCCAGATGCCTTGCCATGGACTAATTCTTGCAGTCCAACACGGAAGGGGACTGGCCAAAATAATGCACAAATCACAACAATGCTCGAGGCGACAATCGCCATGGCTGCGGGCCTTTTCAGCCTGTCTTTGGCAAGCAGATCTCCAGGCTCGATCTTTTCCAGTGTTTTTGATACCTGAGCAAGGTGTGCGTTTATCAAATCGTGGCTGAATCCAGGATCTGCACGATCCATCAACTCGACCGCACTCACCAAAAGAAGATCCTGCTTGCCCAGCCTATGCTCGACTTGCCGTGCGAGAGTAATCCCTCCCGGCGCGAGGCTGCGCCACGGACCGATACCATACCTGTAGCCTACAAAACACAGACTCAGTCCACCCAGCACAAACAATAAAGCCCGTAGGTAGACATGCAGCACATCGAAGAAACTGATTATGACTGCGGCAAATACCATGAAGCACACGCCGGACACGACCACCAACAAGCCTGCGAGTAGCTCCTGCTTTAGCCTGCTGCGACGATACTCGGCAAGAAAATCCAGAATGGTATCTTGATGTTTGACCAAAAATCTCTCCTCTGCCCAAGCTATGAGCACAGGTGGGCAGTGTCAACCTGGATTTCCAATACAGGATTTCCCATATCTGTCATTGTTGCAATATCGATGCTGCGAACCCCCCCCTTTTTTTTGCACGCAAGATGCAGGCCCATTTCGGCAGCAGATAGAACAATATTCAACCCAAACTTTTCATTCGTTCCCTTACATCCTTGAATCCATAATCGACCTCGAGGATACTTCCATACATTTTTCGCGCCTCGGCATTTGTATTTTTTCTTCCAATGGACTCGAGGAACCTGGCCATGTTGTAGAAAAGCTCCAGGTTTTCCTTTTTCATCGCCAGGTTGGCAATGGCTCTCTTGTGCATCCTCGAGGCCATCTCCATGTCTTGTAGGCCCGCGAATGCCTTTCCAAGAATACTCGACGCCTTTCGGTAATCTGAATCTGATTCATCGATCTTCTGCAAATTAGCAATTGCATCTTCGTATCTTCCTATGGATAAAAACTCCTCACCAGCCTCGAGAAACAGCCCCATTTCGCCTGCCACCTTGGCTGCGGACACCTTGTCTCCAGCCAACAAATACTGCTCCCTGGCGGACTCCATGTCCCCGGCCTCAACGAATAGTCTGGCGGCATCCAGGCTCTTGCCCTGGTCGGACAAAATCTTCGCGGCGTCAGATGCATTTCCACCGTCGAGGCTGGTCTTGATGGCTTGTTCATAATCACCCATTTTCAAAAATAACTCCATCGCCTCCTCGTATCTCCCGGCATCGTGCAAAGCTTTTGCCAGCTGTTGATCGTCTATCTTTTGTCCTTCCCGCCGCAACCTCTCGAAAAGCTTCAGACGTGTTTGAGGATCGTCGGTCATATCCGCTGCCTTGCGAATTTTACCGAGTTTTTCATAGCATTTTGCAGCTTCATTCCTGGCGCCACAAATCTCGAATCGACTTGCCGCGCCCTGCAGCTGCCCCGCCGCTTCCAACATTCTGGCTGATTCCCTGACTTTATTTTCAGCAAAAAGAACCGACGCACCTTGGGCCAAAAGACCGCACTCCTCATCGGTAAACCCTGCTGAAGCACCTGAGAGCAAAGCCGTAAGACACTCTATGGCTCTTGCCTTTTTACCACCTTCGAAAAACAATTCCGCGGCTTTGCCATGCATTCCAACACGCTCGTACAACTCGGCAGCATTTTCCAGTTTACCTTCCTCCAGGT
>CAYSLH010000049.1:0-20617 GCA_964431605.1 uncultured Myxococcales bacterium | reverse complement strand
CTTTTTCCGCAACTTTTTCCAACTTTTTCCGATGAAAACACGAACAGACTAACCTCGTGTGTCCTTGAAAGAGTTTACACTGATTTTTTTAACAAGTTTTTTAACAAGTGGCTGGCACCTGAAAAGGGGCACCTGAAAAGGGAAGTTCGTAAGCCTGTACAGGCAGGCGGTGGAGAGGTTCAAGCAAGGAGAGCAAGACGTCAGGTTTCCACCTGGATGTTTCTTGCCGCCAATGGTTTGTCCAACACCCATGACGTACGCGCCTTCGACTGGATGACAGAAGACGAAGGTATGAGCAGTAACGAAGAAACGTCAGAAACACGAGCTGGTAGCAGGTATGATGCTCGAGGTGTGTGCTCCTGAGCACCAGTGAGCGTTTGGATCGGATAGATTGAATAAACAACTCGCCTGATCGTGACTTTTTCCGCAACTTTTTCCGATGAAAACATGAACAGACTAACCTCGTGTATCCTTGAAAGAGTTTGACGCTGATTTTTTTAACAAGTGGCTGGCACCTGAAAAGGGCACCTGAAAAGGGCACCTGAAAAGGGCACCTGAAAAGGGCACCTGAAAAGGGATTTTTTTAACAAGTGGCTGGCACCTGAAAAGGGGAAAAGGGGCACCTGAAAAGGGCACCTGAAAAGGCACCTGAAAAGGGCACCTGAAAAGGCTATCTTCATAAGTATTATGTGATGCGTAGATCCGTAGATCCGTGTTATGCTCCCGTGTTTGAAAAGCCTGGAGGTGTTCATGCTTGCGAGATACTCGCTGCTGTTCATGTTTTTTTCTGCGACCGCGCAGGCTGGGCAGGGCGGACAGGCGCAGCAGGCTCCTGCGGTAAACGAGCCCGTGTCCGCACAGAGGGCAGCGCTGCATCTTCTGGGCCTCTTGCGCGCTGGCAAGATAAAACAAGCAGCCAATGCCTATGTGGGTTTTGACTCATGGCGCAGCATCTCTAAACGAGCCCTGGACCCTGCAGAGCACCGCAATAGACATATGGCCTTTCTTCAGAGCCTTATGCGGGAGTTTAGGCACGGGATGAAGGTGGACAAGCTGGAGCTCAAGGACGTGCTGGTACTCAAAAAGGGCAGGAAGCTTAGAAAGGACGTGGTGATGGCGGTGTTCCATCTTCATCTGGCCATGCCCTCTGTCCATGGTGATAAGAAGTTCGTGATGCCAATGTTGTTCCTGCAGCTTGATAGGGATTGGAAGTTGATGGTTCGAAAGTAAGGCATGAGAGGTGAACAGATGAGTATCTTGAAGGGCAAGCTGGTGGTACTAGGTGTCAGTGGAGGCATTGCTGCTTACAAGTCCTGTGAGCTGGTGCGTTTATTTACCAAGGCTGGTGCCACGGTGCAGGTGGTGATGACGGATGTGGCTGCAGAACTCGTGGGGCCTCTTACTTTTCAGGCTCTGACCGGGCGACCAGTGGAAGTAGGTCACGGGGGCAGGCTTGCCTCGGCAGGGATGGACCACATTGACCTTGGTCGGGACGCTGACTGCATCGCAGTGGCACCAGCTACGGCAAACACACTGGCGAAGATCTCCAATGGCCTGGCAGACAACTTGCTTACCAGTACGGTGCTGGCCTCCACTTGCCCTGTGGTGATGGCGCCTGCCATGAACACACGAATGTGGCAAAACGCCATGACACAGAAAAACGTAGATACCCTTCGTGCTAACGAGAGGTTTTTGATTGTGGGCCCGGACGAGGGGGACTTGGCCTGTGGAGAGTCGGGCCCTGGCCGCATGGTCCAGCCTGGAGAGATTTTTGCAGAAACAGAGCGATCTCTGGGTCCGCGGGACCTTCAGGGCAAAACCATTCTCGTCACAGCCGGCCCCACCAGGGAGGCTGTGGACCCGATCCGTTTCCTGTCCAACCGTTCCAGCGGAAAGATGGGCTACGCCCTGGCCCAGGAGGCATACGCCAGGGGGGCAAGGGTGGTGCTCATCTCGGGCCCTGTAAGTCTTAAGCCTCCATACGGTGTTGAGCTTGTGAAGGTGGAGTCGGCCGCCCAGATGGCAAAGGCTGTAGATAAGCATAGAATTGGATCCCACGTCATTATAATGGCCGCGGCAGTTGCTGATTTCAGGCCATCGAAAAAGAGCGGCACAAAGCTCAAGAAAACAAAGGATAAAATGCCCGTATCGTGGACTCGAACAAAAGATATCCTCGCTGGCCTGGGTCGTGCGTACAAGGGTAAAAGAAAAAGGCCCTTTCTGGTGGGCTTTGCCGCAGAGACAGGGGACCCGGTGCCTGCTGCGAGCAAAAAGCTCAAGACCAAGGGGTTGGATCTCGTGGTGGCCAATGATGTATCTTTACCCGATGCGGGATTTGCAGTGGATACCAACAAGGTCCATCTGGTGGAAAAGGACTCGGTGATCTCCCTTGATCTTATGTCCAAACGGGATACTGCAAGTGCGATTTTGGACCGGGTGGTTGAGCTGAGGTACGGTCCTGTCTACGGCTAGCTACCCTTGGCATCTGGACGTGGCTCTGGGCTACGGGCAGCTACGCCTGTCGCGGACCTACGCAAGTGATACAAGGTACGGTCCTGCCTACGGCTAGCTACCCTTGGCTTCTCGACATGGCTCGAAGCTACGGGCAGCTACGCCTGTCGCGGACCTACGAAGGTGACATAAGGTACGGTCCTGCCTGCGGCTAGCTACCCTTGGCTGCTCGACGTGGCTCTGGGCTACGGGCAGCTCCGCCTGTCGCGGACCTACGAAGGTGATACAAGGTACGGTCCTGCCTACGGCTAGCTACCCTTGGCTGCTCGACGTGGCTCTGGGCTACGGGCAGTTACGCCTGTGGCGGACCTAGGAAAAGTACTGAGGTAGTATGGCCTAGCTTTTTTTGCTTTTTTTTATTTTTCTGGATGTGATGAACTTCATGGCCTTTTGCATTCTGGCGCGTCTTCTTCGTCTTGTGACTTCTCTTTCCGCCTGGGACTTGGACCTTATGCGGCGTGATAAAAGTCCTCTTATGCGCTGACGGGTTTTTTCAGGTTTTTTAGGATCAAGAAGCTCAGATAAAGGCGGAAGATCCAGTGTGGATTCTATGGAACCCCTGAAGAGTGGTCTGAAGAGGGTTCCAACTTTTTGGGGATCCATTAGTACGCCTTGGCGTTTGTATCTCCTGAGCCTGTTGCGAAGGTCCCTGGCGATGAGAAGGTTCCTATGGCCCGTTGGGTCCGCTTGAATACATTTTGCCCGGTGTCCATGGTTGAGTATATCCAGCACTCTGTCCAGGGACATTTTCCTTGCCTCCTGCCATTGCTCTTCGGTAAGTACTCTCCTCGTGCGGCGGGTGTGGGCTTCTGATATTTTTCTCCAGCGTGTCATGCGTGAAAATTGCACAACGGAGTTGAATATCCTCTTGTTCATGGCAAAGGGGAACAGGGGTCCTGTGAGTATTTTTCGAAGGTGCCTGTCATGGGCCGCAAAAGCCTTGGTGGAAAGCCTGCGGCCTTCTTCCCAGACCTCCCTTGGAACATGAGCGTCGAACCTGATCTCCCAGTAGGTGTGAGCGGCCCCCTTGATGCTGTAGTGCTCTACTGTCTTGTATGGCACGAAATAGTTGTGTGCTACCACATCGGCCGCAAGATGGGAAAGGTAGCCCCAGGCAAAAGCCTGGGTGTTTTCGTCGTAGGCAAGATCCAGCACGCTAAACGCTACCTGCCAGTTGTGACAATGTAGTTGGTAAGGTGAGAGATTTTTTCCTATGGTTATATCTGCCGCTAAGGATCCGTATAGAAAATCGTCCGCATATCGCTTCAGCAGCGCCGCCATTGCCGGAGCGAGCAGTGCCAGGTCCGACAAGATGCTCAATCCCATGTCCAGATGGGCAGCCGGGCCCCAGGCGAATGCCGGTTCAGGTATGAGCATGAAGAGTGATACAAGAGCGAGTATGAGCAAGATTTTCATGCTGTCGGCTCCGGCTCCATGGACACAGGGTTGCTACTTCCCCATTGTAACAGCGGCTGAGGCTGAAGATCCGATTGGCCATTGGTGCTTGTCCGAACCATGCCATGATGCTATACCACACTGTGTTCTGCAATCAATGGGAGTCATGTTTTGGAACCAGACAGGCGAGATGAGCTCAAGCAGGTGGTCAGGCAGGTGCAGACACATATCAGACTGCTTCGCAGCTTTGGGGTCAAAGCCGTCGCTGCTGCCGAAAAACCCATGGCCCAAAAGCCTGTCCATATGGATTCCGACCCAGTGTCTGGACCCATGGGTGATCCAGCAATGCATCTACAGGAACTTCAATCCCGTATCGGACAATGCACAAGGTGTCCCTTGTCGTCCGGTAGAAAGAACGTGGTTTTTGGCCAGGGAGATCCCAGGGCTTCTTTGGTGTTGGTTGGAGAGGGACCAGGACAGGAAGAAGATCGTACCGGGAGACCGTTTGTAGGTGAAGCGGGGCAGTTGTTGGAAAAGATTCTCAAAGCTATGGGCTTGAGCCGCGAGCAAGTGTATATCTGTAACGTTGTAAAATGTCGCCCACCGAAAAATCGCGTACCAACCGACGAAGAGATGTCCACCTGCGGCAGGTTTCTCAATGAACAATTGGCCATAATCAAGCCAAGGCATATATTGGCCTTGGGTACTACGGCAGGCAGGTTTTTGCTGGATACCCACATGTCCATCGGTAAGTTGCGTGGGAGGTTTTTTACACACGCACTTACCGGTGCTAAAGTGATGCCTACCTATCACCCTGCTTATTTGCTTAGAAACGAATCGGCCAAGCGACCAGTATGGGACGACGTCAGACAGGTTATGGCAGATATGGAGCATCCGAGGAGGTCTTTGGACCATGAGAGAGATTAGAAGATGGGGACGAAGGTTCAACCGTGTCTTATTCGTCATGATGGTTTCTTCTGTGGCTTGTATCTTGGCTGCTTCGGCAGTGGACGCTCAGAATATTGAGATGTTGACTAGGTCTACCGAAAAGGCCTCAGCAGATGCAGGAAAATCCAAACTTGAGAACTCGAAAGCTTTGGCGACCGGAAGCGAGAAAGATGGAAAAAAGTGGAGAGTCAGGGACGATGCCCCAACCGGAGCCGAGTGCAAACAAGGCTCTTCAAAGGTTGCAGTAATCGAGATAGCTGATGAGATTATAACAGGCGGAGTGGAAGAATACATCGTAAGTTCTATCGATCGTGCTGAAAGAGAAAACTATGGACTACTGGTTCTGGTGCTGGATACACCGGGTGGTCTGGTGGAAGACACGCAGCATATCGTCAAGCGTATGTTGACATCCACTGTTCCCATTGTGGTTTATGTAAGCCCTCCAGGCTCCAGGGCTGGATCGGCCGGTACGTTTATTACCCTGGCCGGTCATGTAGCTGTCATGGCTCCAACGACCCGCCTGGGCGCGGCCCATCCCATCGAGATGCCCATCGTTCCCGACATGGGAGGCAAGGAAAAAGACAAAGAGGAGGCCAAGAAAAAGGCTTCCCAGGATGCCATCCACATGGAAAAAATAACCAACGATACGGCCATGTTTATCGTCTCCATAGCAAAGGAGCGTGGCCGCAACGTCCATTGGGCGGAAAACGCAGTTCGCAAGTCGGTGGTTGCTACGGCGGACGAAGCGGTGAAAAACAATATTGTTGATTTTATTTCGACTGATCTTACGGACCTGCTGGACAAGTTGGACGGGCGTTTTATCAGGCTGAATGGTAAAAACTGTGTGCATGTTCATACCAGCAACGCAAAGATAGATCGCTGGGGAATGAGCCTGAAACAAAAGGTATGGACCGGTCTGGGAAATCCCAACTTGTTGATGCTTTTGGTCTTACTGGGCCTGGGTGGAATAGCTATGGAGTTTTACCACCCAGGTATGATATTGCCTGGAGCAGTTGGAGCGTTGGCGTTGTTGCTGGCAGCTATCTCTATGAAGATCTTGCCGGTCAGCGTAGGAGGGCTGGTGTTGGTGCTGGTCGGTGTGGGATTGATGGTAGCCGAGGCGTATGTGGTCAGTTACGGCTTGTTGGGCCTGGCAGGCGCCGGCTTGATGATATTGGGAGGCATATTGTTGATAGATCCGAGCACACAACCTCATTACCTGGACCCTGCCATGCAAGTAGACTGGACTGTTTTGATCGGTACTGCAGCGACTTTCGCTGTGTTGTTCATCCTGGTTGGTTATTTTGTAGTAAGAACCCAGAGGGGCAAAATAAAGACCGGATCAGAGGGAATGAAAGGAGAGACCGGCGAGGCCCGCTCTGATTTTGTAGGTGGGAAAGGAAAGGTCTTTTCCCATGGTGAGTACTGGAACGCCGTATGCGATGAAGAGATAAAAAAGGGCGATAGCGTTGTGATTGAAGAGGTCCTGGAAGGTATGAGAGTCAGGGTAAAAAAGAGTTAATAAAATAATCGAGGTCAATTGAAGCAGGGAGGAAAACCATGTTGCCGACAGTTGGAATAGTTGCAGGCATAGTAGTTCTTTTTTTCTTGATGGGTTTGAGAACCCTTTATGAATATCAGCGGGGTGTGGTTTTCAGACTTGGAAAATATTCAGGCATAAAAGACCCGGGATTGAGATTTATAATTCCATTCATCGATCAGATGGTAAAGGTGGACCTTCGTACCATCGCAAGGGACGTACCCCCTCAGGACATCATCACCAAGGACAACGTCACGGTGCAGGTGAACGCGGTTGTGTTCATGCGGGTATTGAATCCCGATAAGGCCGTGTTGGAAGTCGACAATTACCTGTACAATACTTCTCAGCTCGCACAGACCACTCTCCGGTCCGTATTGGGACAGGTCAGCATGGACGAGTTACTCACCAAGAGAGAAGAGCTGAACGAGAAGATCCAGACCATTCTGGATGCTGATACGGATCCCTGGGGCGTCAAGGTCTCCAAGGTGGAGATCAAGCACGTGGATCTTCCAAGCGAGATGCAGCGAGCCATGGCTCGACAGGCCGAGGCGGAGCGTGAGCGTAGGGCAAAGGTAATTCACGCTACAGGCGAGTTCCAGGCTTCTGAAAAACTGGCTGAAGCAGCAGCGGTCATCCAGAAGGAGCCGGCTGCCTTACAATTGAGATACCTACAGACCCTCGTGGAGATATCTTCAGAGAATTCGTCCACGGTTGTCTTTCCCATTCCCATCGAGATGTTCAAAGGCCTCATCGGAAACCTGGAGCAAAAGAAATAAGCCCTATTTGCGCTTGAACTTGTCTTCGTAGAGTACCTTTTTGCCATCGGCGCCACGCAGGATGGCGCCCTTGTCGGTCCATTTCACTATGACCTCAGGCGAAAGCTCCACCTTGCCACCCCGACCCGGAAGATCCGCCATGTATCTCGGGACCAGGAGACCTGAGTGATTTCTCTGGAGCCTGGATACGATCTCGAGGCCTCGGCGCAATGGTACCTGGAAGTGAGTTGTGCCTGTAGCCATGTCCAGCTGAAAAAGGTAATAAGGCTTTACTCCCGCTGACACCAGGGCACGACCCAGCGCGGCCAAGGCGCGAGTGGAGTCGTTTACTCCACGCAGTAACACAGCCTGGTTGAGAACCGGGATTCCTGCCGAGCGAAGAACAGCCAAGGCACGCCGTGATTGTGCTGACAACTCCTTGTGGGTGTTGAAGTGAGTCACAAACCAGAGAGGATCGTGGCTTTTTAGCATACTCACAAGAGCTGGTGTAATACGCGATGGCAAGGATACGGGCGCGCGGGAATGGACTCTCAGGACTTGAACTCCCGGTTTCGACCTGGCAGCGCAAAGCAGCGAGTCTAAGGACTTGTCTGAAAGCAACAGCGGCTCGCCACCTGAGAGAATCACCTCTTTTATATGGTTGCTTTTCGATAGAGCCTTGGCTATTTCCTCTGCTCCCGCAGGGACAAGGGGCGTAAGCCAGGTCCGTTTGCGGTTACAATGCCTGCACAGGATAGGACAGGTGTGGTGTACCAGCGCAAGCAGGCGATCGTCGAATCTTCGGATGACGCCAGGCGCCACTTTGAATCGCTCCTCGTCCAGGGGGTCTGTGCAACCCAAGTCGTCGAGTTCTGCTTCTGATGGCAAGACTTGGCGCTTGATAGGGCAGCGAGGATCGTTCCAGTCGATGATCTCCGCCAGGTGCCGCGGTATCCTCATGGGGTATTTCTTTACGACATTCGCCAAGGTGCGCATCTTGTGCTTTGGCAGTGGGAGATCGTCAAGGCAGACAATGCTGCGCCGCAGTTGCTCGCGCCATGAGGTTGTTCTATTGCTCATGATTCCACTTCAGAGTCGATAGATCACGCCAGCATGCAGCTCGCCTGCGAATTGTGTGAAGTTTTTGGTCGCAGAAGATCCGCTGAAGTCGAAGCCAACTTCTGCTGCAACTCCAGGAGCTATCAGCTCCATCACCGCGATTTTGGGTCGTTCGATCCCGTGTGGAGAGTCATGTGCGTCATTGGCAAAAGCTGTTGAAAGCAACAGTTGATAGCACGTCATGCCAACAAGCGAGATAAAGACAAAGCGAGGCATATTACGAGACTCCATCTGTAGTTGTCCAACATTGGAACTTATCACATATGATTCCTTTGATAAAAGCCATCAAGCATTAGTACTCCGCGCTTCGGTGTTGAACACACCTTTTCTCTTCGACATCTCCCAGGCGAGTATGGCGTAAAATGGAACATATTGCATGAGCCTTGCCCAGATAGGCAGTTGCCACAAGCCATGCGTGGTGAAGGGGATCATCACGAGCTCCGACAGAGGCAGTAGCACAAGTAAAGACAACAGGGCAGCTTCGCGCTCAAGGCAGACCAATACGAGCGCGCCTATGAGGTACCATGCAAAGACCGTGGGGCTGAAGGCGACAAAAGCCATGATGGCAGCTTGCATCGCTACCACGGGTTTTTTTCGAAGCCACCATGCAGAAAACAGTGTGATGGAGGATACTGAAACTGCGCCTACTATCCGTACCGCATCGTCTGGTAGAAAAAGGGAAATCAGCCAGCTGATTGATGAATTGAATTTCCAATATTTTATCATGAGCCAGGTCGAGGAAAAAAGCTGTTGCCCTGCAGATAAAAACGGGAGATAGAACATGGCGCTCATTATCATGAATGCTGCAACTGCTTTCAGGCTCTTCCCCACGGGAAACTGCAGAGCAGCCACCGGGGCAAAGAGAATAAATAGAGGGCGGAACTGCACTGCCACGGCCAGAGCCAAGGCTGCTGCAATGGCTTGTTTTCGATCCAGAAACATAAGGAATGCAGCCAGCCAGGGAAGTGCCAAAGGATCAATGTGTCCAGGAAGATAGGATTCAATGAAACCTAAGGGCATAAAGGCTACCAGCATAATCAGGTGGCCCGGCTTTTTTTTTCGCTCCAGGAGCTTTAGCAGGATCAGCCAGGCTACGATTTCACTCAACAAAAACAGTATGTTCAACCCCACTAGACTGTTTGGTGAAAGGATATAGCCAAGAGCGAAAAGCAACTGGGCTGCTGGGGGATAGCAGGTGAGATTATATGGGTGATTGACCTTCCCGTCGATTTCGTCATCTCGAAGTGTTGTCAGATGTGGCGCATCCGGTGAATACATGTATGGGTTGATACCGTGGACCAGCACCTTTCCATCCCAGTGGTATCGGTAAATGTCATCGGAAAGCTCGTGGGATGGAAAAGCGATCAAGATGATGCGAATGGCTACAGCTAGGCTAAATCCCGCTACGATCCAGCCCCTTTTCTCTTTTGTCTTTATCTGGTGCATGAACGACAAGCACACAAGGCATGCTCCACCTGCTACACCAAACACGACAACCGTCCAAATCCAGTCTGTGTAGCTTTTTACCATCAAAACAGCAATGGTGCCGATGGTAAGAGCGCTTGCGGTCAGTACTAATGCAAATTTTTGCGAGAACCGATCTTTTCTAAGATCCAACTTGATGCTGAGATCCGGATCGGTGGAAGATGGATTTGCTTCATCATTGTTCATTCAGATGCTTATCAAAGTATTTCCAAGTCCATAAGTCAAATGGACCAGGGTGAGATTGATGAAATGACCCGTTGGTGCTAACTGTTAGAGCCTGTCGAATAAAACAAGGAGCAGCTTTTCCGTGAGACGTGCAGAACGAATCATAGTGGCTTTGACTATGATGCTGGCATTTTGTTTTGGCTTTGCTGATTATATTTGGCCGGATGTTGGTATCTCCTTTCATCGCTTGCATGTTTTTCTGTTCAACCTGTGCAGCGGTGGGAGCCTCATACTGTTTCATTGTGCCAGAAGCTCAAAAACACAGGCTGCGGCAAGATTCTTTTTTTCTTTTTCCATACTCTACTCCTTATTTGCCGCCATGGGTTGGTTCGCCCTGACGCTGGTTGTTTCTGTGCCCTTGGCGATTGCAGTCGAGGTCGTTCGCGTCAGGCTGTTCGGGTTTTGGCCGTGGGGGTTTTTCAAAACGGAGATCAGTGTCTCTGAGAAGTTCGAGCTTGCGGCTTTATTATGTTTGAGCTTGGCGATTGTCATCGCTTCGCTTGTAATAGTAAACAACGAGTATGTGCGGTGGTTGAGCTATCCCAAGCTAACGGTTGATGTATTTTTTTTGGGCTACTCATTTCCGGTCTCTCTCATTACCATGTCCATAATGTTCCGATTCATCCCGTCTTTGAGCCCGGAGTCTCACGGGAAAAAAGACCTGG
This sequence comes from uncultured Myxococcales bacterium, assembly GCA_964431605.1. Taxonomy (GTDB): domain Bacteria; phylum Myxococcota; class B64-G9; order B64-G9; family B64-G9; genus JALVPF01. Next base: position 9,974 of record CAYSLH010000049.1, on the reverse strand, counting down.
CCGAGCTTTTGGGAGAGTCGAGCTTTTGGTTGGTCAACCTGGGTGTTATTGTGTTTTTCGTATTTATCATAGCAGGATGGTACGCAGGAGAGATTGCCGCTTCAGTGATTTTGACAGTCACGGTCTCGGCCATATTCGCGCTTTTTTTGATAAAAGCCAGGAGCGGGCAGCAAAAGGCATTTTTACTGTCAGGGATGTCGTTTTTGCTCCTGACGGCCATCACTGGTGTATTGTATATCCTAAAGGACCATGTTATCGCGGTTGCCGAAATAGACTCCTTCCTCCTGTTGCTCCACGGTACGATTTCCCTGTATGGCTGGAATCTGTGCGGCTTGTTGATTATCATACGTTTCGACGATTTTCCCATACGGCTCAATTCCGCGCTTTTCATCGTGCTGCATTGGAGCGTAGTTCTTATTTTGTCACCATTGGCGAAGTTCCATGTCTTGCTGTCAGCCATGGCTGTGGTTGGCTGGATGATTTTGCTGGGCTTGGTTTTCTTCGGCGCTGGGAGGACTCATGACCTATAGAGGACTGAGCGTGGTGGTGATTATTCCCGCCTTGGATGAGCAGGAGGCTATTGGGGGTGTCGTCAACTCGATTGACCGTGAGCTTGTCGACCGTGTGATAGTGGTTGATAATGGTTCAGTTGACGCCACAGCCAGCCGGGCTTCGGAATGTGGGGCCGAGGTTTTGTCCGAACCTCGTCGTGGATATGGTAGCGCCTGTCTTCGAGCTATCAGGGCGGCATCCAAATCGGAGATATTCGTTTTCATGGACGGGGATGGGAGTGATGACGGGAGCGAGATTCCCGTTCTGTTGGATTCTATGTTCGAGGAAAATGCCGATCTGATCATCGGCTCCAGGGTCCTTGGGAAAAAGGAGCCTGGCGCGTTGACACCAGTCCAATATTTTGGAAACGCATTGACCTGCAACCTGGTGAAGCTTTTCTGGGGGGTCAGTTATACGGACCTCGGACCTTTTCGCGCCATAAGAAGAGAAGCTCTGGAGCGATTGGGCATGAACGATCCGGATTTTGGTTGGACCATCGAGATGCAGGTCAAGGCAGCCCAGATGGGAATGCGAGTAGCGGAGGTGGGAGTATCGGCCAGAACGCGAAGAGCCGGTCGATCAAAGGTCTCAGGGACTTTGAAGGGATCGTACCTGGCGGGAAAAACCATACTTGGCTATGTTTTAAGAGCGAAAATATCGGAACTGGTGTTAGGCAAAAATCGTTGAGAATAGAGATTGAAAACGATCCGAGTCATCCGGGTTTTAAACTACTTGTACGGCATCCCATGATTGACGACTCTACGTCATCGTATCTGGAAAGAATGCCATATTCCTAGGAATGCCTGGTGTTTCGGTTGTGCAATATGGACACGAACCCGACGTAGAGAAAACCCGATGCGTGCAAGAGCAAGATTGGGCCGATAAGGAATTTGAACAGAGAGAGATAAGCCGCAAGAGCGGCTATTGCCCAAATTCCCATGAAGGTCTCGGCAAGGAACATCCCATTTAGAGGAATGCGATACCCGTGTAATGCCTCGGGCTCGGTCCTCTCCTTTGCATGTGTCTCTGCAGCGATACCAAGCTTGGGAGTACGAACAAAGACTCCGTGATCGCGTTTGAATATGGCCTCGATGACACCCAGTGTGTTGTTTACCGCAAGGCCCATGCCCAGGATCATTAATGTTGGTAGGAATTTTAGCTTGCTCTTCCAGTCGGGGTAAGCCATTCGCTGTGAGAAAACATACAGTGTGCTTGGTGCCATCATCGAGATAACCATCATGGAAAGCAGCGGGATGATAACGAAAGGTCGAAAGTTTACGTGGCCCCAAAGTAAAAGAGGTAGCACCAGTAAAGTCATGAGCACTATAACGGGGTGTACGGAATAGTGTGTCAGGTGCAACACCGCCTGTAGTTTCTTGAACAGCCCGATATCGCGACGACTCAGCACCTTTGGGAGAATTTTTATGGCTGTTTGAATGGAGCCTTTTGCCCATCGGTGCTGCTGCGATTTGAATGCGTTGATATTGATCGGTATCTCTGCTGGAGTCACCACGTCGAACAAGAATCGAGCTGTCCAGCCGGCCAACTGCGTCCTGTAAGATAGATCGAGATCCTCGGTGATTGTGTCTGATTGCCAGCCACCAGCTTCATCGATTGCCTTTCGACGCCAGATCCCCGCAGTCCCGTTGAAATTCAGAAACAGCCCGTTCCATGCACGAGCCGACTGTTCAACCACGAAGTGCCCATCGATACCGATGGACTGGGCCATGGTCAGGATTGAGTAGTCGCGATTTCTGTGTCCCCATCGCGTTTGCACAAATCCACAATTATCGTCTTCAACCAGGAATGGGACGGTTTTTCTAAGAAAATCAGGTGGGGGAACAAAATCAGCGTCGAATATGGCAAACATCTCTCCCCGCGCAATTTTCATCCCATAGGCCAATGCGCCTGCCTTGTAGCCCTTACGGTCCTTGCGGTGAATATGGTGAATGTCATGGCCTTGTGCCCTGAGCTCGTTGACCAGACGGGCGACTATCTCCACAGTCTCGTCAGTAGAGTCGTCAAGAACCTGAATTTCGTGTTTGCCCCGAGGGTAGTCAAATGCGCATACAGCCTTCAAGAGCCTCTCGATTACAAATTTTTCGTTGAAAATAGGTAACTGCGTAGTGACCACCGGAAGATCCGCGTCGCTCTTGGTCTCGGCGAAATGAGCAAGAATCGCCTCATCCTCATGCTTCTGTCTTTTTCTGGATCTCATGAACAAACCGATCATCACGTAACAGTTCAGACCATAAAGAAACAAGGCCACTGCGCAGATGCAGTAGATGACCATGATGATGATTAGCAACACATTCACTTCGACTCATACCTCCACTTGGTTCGTCCATGGATGCCGGTTGCACTAACTGCGCCGCCAGTGTAACCAAATTCACTTTAATGACAAGTATAGAAACCCAGTCCAGAAAACCAGTCATAACGAAGCGTTTGAATGCCAGGGCTAGATTGAGTATAAACTGTTGTGGGTGACAACTCGTTACCTTGTGGACCTGACGAGCGAAGTCAACCGAGACAGTATGGGAGGATTGGTATGAGACTGGAGTTGGTGCGAAAAGACCCTCAGTATTCGGAGGGAGTCGAACAACGACCCGAGCTCGACAGGTTATTACAAGGAAGTATCAAGGGCTTGCACATCGTGGGAGCTGCAAATGGTTCACCCCTTCTCAAGACTTGCATAAACGAAGGAGTAGAGGTGGTTCGGAGCATCTCTAAGCTGATGAAGCCCTCTGGGGCAGATTGCGCTGATGGATTATGCGATCTGATTATCGTGGGTGCTGGACCAACTGGTATTTCGGCAGCCATGGAAGCATCCAAACGTGGTTACAGCTATCGACTGTTGGAAAAGAGCCGCCCTCTGGATACTATCCTGAATTTCCCTGCGGGTAAGCATGTCTATGCCGAACCTGCAAGCCTGGCTACCTTGGGTAAACTTTGGTTGGAGGATTCCACAAAGGAACAATTGCTGGAGCGTTGGGGGCAGACCGTCTCAGATGTCACCATCGAGCTTGGTACAGTTGTGAATGATGTCAAGCTGGCAGATGGCCATTTCGAGGTTCAGACAGCAGAATCCAAGGTGATAAAAGGCAGGCGAGTGATTTTGGCCATAGGCAGGATGGGAAATCCCAGAAGACTGGGCGTGCCAGGAGAGGATTTGGCCCATGTCTATACCAAGCTGCTCAACCCGGGAAAATACACGGGTAGGGATTTGATTGTAATCGGAGGTGGAAACTCGGCAGCGGAAGCTGTTTTAGCCCTTTGCCACAACAACCATGTGGTCATGATACATCGGCGCAGGGATTTCCCACGTCTTTCGAAGGTCAACCGGGACCTATTACTGCAGGCAGAAAAAGAATCGAAGGTCGATATAATCCGGGAGAGTCGAGTTGTGGAATTTCTGCCCGGACAAGTACAGCTCGAGACAAAGGATGGTAGCAAAACGCTGAAGGCTGATGCGGCTTTCGAACTCATAGGTGGAGATCCTCCTACCGCTTTTTTGAAGCGTATCGGTGTCCGCATGGAGGGCAAGTGGTTCGGCTTACGTCTCGTTCATCTGTCCTGGGTGTTGCTGCTCGTGTATTTCATCTATGGCACGAAAAACGGATTGTGGCCTTTTGAAAAGCTTTATTCCGGTTTGAACCAGGCTGGAGTAAAGCCTGGCATGATATACGGCTTGCTCTATTCCTTGCTCATGACCTTTTTCGGTCTCAAGGCCATGTCTCGATACAGGCATGATCCATACCAAACAAAACGCTTCGGAACTCTTATTGCAGCTCAGTGGATTGTCTATTTTGCTGTCCCATGGGTGCTTTGGTACCTGGTGGATTATGCGGAGTTTTGGCGGCTTTGGGGTGTTACGCTTACATATCCACTGGGTTATTACGGATTGTGGGACCCGGCCGGTAAGCTTTTTTCTGATACCATCCTGCCTTGGGCAATAGCGTCTTTGGCTGCTTTCGCCGTCTTCATGCCGATTTTTTCCATTTACCACGGAAAACGGTTTTGCTCATGGTTTTGCCCATGCGGTGGGTTGGCAGAGACGGTGGGTGATGCATGGCGACACAAAGCGCCCAAGGGCAAAGCCATTAGAAAACTCGAGGCATCGAGTACGTTGATCATGCTTGTAACCTTCTTGGCGAGTGTGCTGATAATCAGCGACTACCGTGAGTTTATCTCTCCCCAGGGAGTCAGGTACTGGTACAAGATGATAGTGGATATCGGTTTGGCGTCGATAGTAGCCATTACCCTCTATCCCTTCTCAGGAGGAAGAGTTTGGTGTCGTTTTTTCTGCCCCCTTGCCAAGTGGATGGAGCTGTGGAGCCGATGGGGTGGAGGCAAGCTGGCCATAGTTCCAAACGACGAGTGTATATCATGTGGTGAGTGCACCAGGTATTGCCAGATGGGAATTGACGTGAGGGCATTTGCACAGCGTAATCAACCCCTGTCGAACGATACCACGAGCTGCGTGTTTTGCGGAATCTGTGTCACCGTATGTCCTGTTGATGTGCTCAGTCTCAAAAGGCTTCCTGGAGGTACTCGCGGTTTGGCACAGGGAAATGATTCGGGAGACGGAGAGACGAGAGCATGAATATAGCAGGATGGACCAGGGTGGAGTTCGAAGGAACTCCCATCTATTTGCAGGCAGACAAGCCAGACTGGTTTGTACCAAACTCGGCGGGCGATGGGTTGTTGCGCAAGATTATGTCATCGGGAGTTATTCCGGATGATGTAGAAGCTCTGGGCTTTTTAGAGCGACTGCCTGAATACAGAGCGGATGCATACGATGGCAGAGCCGACATCCTGAGCCTCAACCGATTGAGCGAGGTCTGGTTTCACCTGACCAACAATTGCAACCAGGCCTGCAAACACTGCCTGTTTTCGTGTTCGAACGCTAAGACAAGCGAGCTTTCAGCACATCGCTTGTTGCACTTGGCCAGGCAGGCGGTAGATTTAGGCTGCCACGTATTTGCCCTTACTGGCGGAGAACCGTTCGTACATGGTGACATAACACAGGTCATCGACGGACTGCTCGAATTTTCAGGGACACATGTGGTCGTGTTGACCAATGGCCTGTTGCTCAGCCGGTTCGAAAAAGAGCTTGCCCGTTGGCCCGACGATCGTGTTCATTTGCAGATTAGCTTAGACGGCATGAGTGCAAATCACGACGCACTGCGAGGTAGAGGCGCTTTTTCAAAGATCGAGCGGGAATTAGAGTGGATAGCGAAGAGGCACCTTCCCTATACCGTATCCATGTGCGCTGGTAAGCCTAACCAGCGCGATATGCCGAAGGTCGTTGAATATGCTGCATCGCTTGGAGCCGACGCTGTTCACTTCATGTGGTATTTCGCCCGAGGCCGTGGCAATCTGGACGGGATGGGGGAGCCTGAAGAGCTTTTTCGGTTAATGAAAGAGGCCTCGGAAGTTGCCGATAAGCATGGTATCGGGATCGATAATCTCGACGCTTTGCGCACTCAAGTATTCGCTCCTCCAGGTACCAAGCACGATGGGAGCAACGGTGCTTGGGAATCCATCGCGGTGGGTCCCGATGGGTTTATGTACCCTTCTGCCGCACTCGTGGGACTGGAGCAACTGGCTACTGGAATAAACCACAGCCTGTCTGAATCCTGGCACAACAGCCACGTATTGGAAAAGCTTCGCTCTACGACTGCCTCTGGCATGGACTCTGTCTGGCGTTACCTCACAGGTGGTGGGGACCCGGACCACAGCTATGTCTTTTCCGGTGATTTTGCCGGTCCGGATCCTTACCATGCCTTGTACGAGAAGTTGCTTCAGTGGCTTATCAGCCGGGAGGCCTCCTGTGAGAGTGCTGATGGACCACCGCGTCTAAGGCTGAAGATGGGTGACATTCTTGAAAGCTGTGGTGCCCATGGTTCGGTTTCCATGGTGCATTCAAACTGCCTCCTTTCGGTTTCCGGAAAGGACAGTCGCACCGTCGTGAAGGAGTTTTACTCCGAGGCCGCACTGGAGCCACGTGCTGATATAGTGAATCCGGTGAGTTACCCGGATGAGTTCATCGAGCACATCCCGGAGAAATATCGTTTCCGAGGATATGGTTGTGGAAGTCCGATCCTGGATGCAGGGCTCTTGCCTGGTGATACGGTCTTGGACTTGGGCTGCGGTGGTGGAGTCGAGTGCTTTATAGCATCGAGACTAGTTGGTAAACATGGACATGTTGTCGGTGTGGACATGCTCGAACCAATGCTCTCGATGGCAAGGAGAGGAGGAAAAGAAGTTGCGGAAAGCCTCGGATATGGCAACCTGGAATTCCGCAAGGAATACCTCGAAGAACTCAGTGTCGATGATGCTTCGATTGATGTGGTCGTATCCAATTGTGTTATCAATCTTTCAAAAAACAAGCGGCGAACTTTTTCTGAAGTCTTCCGCGTTCTGAAACCCGGTGGCAGACTGGTGGTCGCTGATGTGGTCAGCGAGCATGAACCTGATCCTGGAATTCGCAACGATGATCAACTGCGCGGTGAATGCATCGCTGGTGCCCTGACCCAAAAGGATCTTTTCGCTTTACTGGAGGAATGCGGTTTTACGGGAAGAACAGTTGTGAAGAGATCTCCGTACCGAACCGTGCGTGGCCAATCATTCTTTTCAATGACGTTCGAAGCTACGAAACCAACCGCCGACGAAGACAAGGTGAGGGTTCTTTATCGTGGGCCGTATGCAAAGGTCTTGACCGATGCCGGCACTTTACTGCTTCCAGGGTCGGTCAAAGAGGTTTCCCGCGACGAAATCGCCGGGCATGGTGACGAGATTCTTATACTGGATGAACAAGGGTCAGTGGTGAACGTAGACATGGGTACGTGTTGTACGTGTGCGGTTGTTCCTGAGGACGGGCAAAGCAACAGTAGTAATTCTTGTTGCAGTCCTGCCGAACCAGTCTCTATATCCTCTATATCCTTGGTTCCCTTAGAGACTAAATATCGAAGTGGATGCATGGTGTGCGGAGCCGAGCTGGAGTACCACGGCGAGAGCATCTTGCGGAGGTGCTCTTATTGTGGCGCAGAGTATTCCACCCAGGCGATTTGCACAGAAGGTCACTTCGTTTGTGATTCTTGTCATACCCATGACGGTATGGAAGTGATCCGTCGGATTTGCCTGAGCAACCCCGATAAAGACATGATCGCGCTTCTTGACCGTATTCGAAATCATCCGGCTGTCCCGATCCATGGGCCTGAGCACCACGCCATGGTGCCGGGTATCATTCTGTCAACTTACAGAGCCCTTGGTGGAGACGTCTCGGATGGGGATATAGAAATCGCTATCGACCGAGGGGCGAAGGTGCCTGGTGGTTATTGTGGTTTTGTGGGTGCCTGTGGCGCTGCTCTGGGGGTGGGGATCGCCTTCAGTGTCATCCTCGGTGCGAATCCGATAAAAGCTCACGAGCGAATGGCCGTACAGACAGCTGTTCATGCCGCCATGGGAAAAGTGGCGCAGTTCGATGCCGCCAGGTGCTGCCAACGCGATTCATGGGCTGTGCTGATAGAGGCGGCAAGTTTATCGAAGAACATGTTGCCAAAGACCCTGATTGCTGAATATTCCCTGGTGTGCAAACAGAAATCGTCCAATAAGGAATGCATGGGGAAATTCTGTCCGATTTTTTGATTCTGACTAGTGGGACCTCATGGTGTGTGAGAACGCCTTGATTGTTTTTGCCAAGCAGCCCAGGCCCGGGACGGTCAAGACCCGTCTTGCAGATAGCATTGGGCCTGTCTTGGCGTCTGAAGCTTATTCTAAGATGTTGAGCTTGACCCTTGCTCAGGTTTCGCTGATCGAGGCAAGTCGATATCTTTTTCTGCCCCCGGGAGACGTCCTGGATGAATCGTTGATACCTCCAGCCGGGTTTTGTTTTTATGATCAGGATGGACCGGACCTTGGTGTACGAATGGCCCGAGCCTTTGATAGAGTCTTTGGCGAAGGTCATCTGCGAGTAGTCTTGATTGGAAGCGACTGTCCCTATTTGACAGCGGATATCTTGAACGAGGCTTTCTATGCGCTGGAGCAGGTAGATACCGTATTCGGCCCTGCGGCCGATGGTGGCTACTATCTTGTCGGTCTAAGTGCACCTGGCCTGGATCTCTTTTCCGGCATTGCCTGGAGTACCAACAGGGTATGGGCCATGACATTGGAAAAACTCAAAAAGGGCGGCTTCACCCATCATAAGTTGCCCACACTGGAGGATATAGACGATCTTGATTCGTACACAAGGTGGGTGGAACATTCGTAGCTGTTTTTAGCATCCCGCTTCATGTCCAAGGCCCGAAGCCAGTCAGCGACACGGCAAATACACAAAAAGATCATTCGTCCCTCGGGTAAGAATGTTGTAGTATTCGCGTGATACATACTGTGTTCAGTTGCGCTGTTTGAATTTTGCGACAAGGAGGTATTGACCATGATCCGTTTTTTTACCGGCATATTACAGCTAAGCCTGGTTTTTTCCCTGATGGGTCTGGATGGATGCACGAGCTCCAGGCCTGGCGATCGGTCATGCCTGATCGATGAAGACTGTGGGAGTTCGGAGCAGTGTTTTCAAAACGTCTGCCTCTCACGGGATTGTGACAACGACGATCAATGCGCACCTGGAAAAATTTGTACCAAAGGTACTTGTGAGGATGTGGATGGGTGCGACAGTGATGCCGACTGCAATGGCGCGTTTTGCGACGAAGAGACGGGAAAATGCTGGCAGTGCCGGGATGACGATGACTGCAAGCGGGCTGAGACATGCACTGAGCACATATGCAAGCCGAAGTGTACTTCCGATGATCAGTGCGAATCCGGTCAGGTTTGTAACGATGGAGTTTGTGTGCAGGATGTAGCGTGTGAGTCGGATGCCGATTGTTCGGACGGCTGGTTATGTGACGATACTCAGGATCCTCCAAGATGTGTTGACGCAGAATGCCTGGATGACTCGGATTGTGGCAAATGTTCGGTTTGCACAGATGGCCGGTGTGTGGGCCAGGCAGAATGTGCGAGTGACGAAGATTGTAATGACTCCTTTGCACCGTTTTGTTCCGAACAGTGCATATGTGTGCAGTGCTTGAATGATGACGATTGTGATGTTGGTACGTGCAACGATGGAACCTGCGAAGGACAGCCCGAGTGTAGTACCGACGAGCAATGTACGGACCCCCAAAGACCCTATTGCAGTGATGAATGGTCGTGCCGGCAATGCCTGATGAACGCCCACTGCGAAATTGGAAACGTGTGCGTCGAAGGTTCATGCGTCGAGGGATGTTTCAGTGAACGTGATTGTCCTGACTCATTGTTGTGTGACCTGAGACAGGGCGAGCCAGGTAGTTGTGTACAGTGTATTACTGATGACGATTGTATGCCTCAGCAGGTATGTGCGCCTGATGGAGTATGCAGGAGAGCCTGTA
>CAYSLH010000048.1:0-20778 GCA_964431605.1 uncultured Myxococcales bacterium | reverse complement strand
ACCGACGGAGGACTTTACAGGGTTTGCAGTTGTACCTGATTCTTCGACTTTTATACGATGTATGCTGTGTCGTTACCTTGAAATCTTCATCCATTGTTGAACCTGTATCAATTCAGCAGCGAAGCGTTTAGGATTTTTCCTGAAGCCTTCAAGAGCTTTTTTGGCCAATTTACTCGCTCTGACTTTTTCTCCCCTGGACTTCAAGACTTTTGCTAAGCCGAATTCACTACCGTGCAAATCGCCAGGACGGCATTGAATGTTTGCGCAAATACCAAGCACATTTTCAAACTGTTCTTCTGCCTTGCTGTATTCATTTCTTGCAGCATATACATCCCCCAGCCTGTACATGCTGACCGTCAGTTCCCGTTTTGCCTGACCCTTGATTTTTTTCCTAATGGAAAGGGCACGATTCAGCACTCTCAACGCTCTTGAGTAATCGGCGGTTTTCAAAAACAACCTGCCCAGATCTTCGAGTATACTCGCAACATAAACATGCTCTGGGCCATATAATTCTTTTGTGACAACCAATGATTTTTGGAGGTCCCGTTCTGCCTTTTTATAATTGCCGGTCACCAGTTCGATTGCTCCAAGAATATGAAAGTTTTCCGCGTCATCCGACTTATTTGCTGCAGGAATATTCTTCATGATCTCTATGGACTTTTCGACATTCAACTTTGCCTGGTCAAGATTTTTCTCATCCAGGTACAACCGTGCCAGGTTCGTCAGACACCAAGCTACATCCCTGTGGTTCGTGCCATAAAGCTCCTCCAAGAGATTGAGGGCTTTTTTTTGATACGCTTCAGACTGATCGAAGTGTTCCAATCCATGTTCGACCAAGCCGAGATTGCCATAAGTATATCCCACATAGGGGTGTTTGGATCCCAGACTCTTTTCATAAATGGCCAACGTTCTTTTCAGATAATCTCTGGATAACTCAAATTCACCCAGGTTCATGAGCAGCAAGCCCAGATTGCCCAGGTCTCTTGCAAGACTCGGGTGTTGAGTGCCAAATGTTTCCTCGTCAATGGTGATAGCTTGCTCGAGTTTTTTTCTTGCATCACCATATCGGCCAAGTTCAGAAAGAATAAGACCTTGCTTGCTAAAAAGAGATGCAAGCTCCTTGCGATCGCCCCCTGCCAAGTTGATCAGCAGCTGTGCATCGCGAGCAATCATTAGTCCATCCTTGCTCCGTCCCGCCTGGTAACCTACCACGAAAACCAGCATGACCATAGAACGCATCACGCTCTGGATGTAGGTGGATTCAGCTGCGATGCTCGCGCTTTCGTATAGTTCTCTCTCTGCTTGTGTCACCTTCCGCACACGCGATAGAAAATCTCCCAATATGAATGATGTCTCGGCTTGCAACGGTCCATATGACAACTCATCAGCATTCTTTTTGAGTTTTCTAGCCAGCTTTTCTCCCTCGGCAAGTTTCCCAGTCGCGAGCAGTGTCTTTAGTTCGGCGACTTGCATCCGAACAGCCTGGACTTTGACGCGGGTGTCCTGGTCCTCGGGCAAGGGGATGCTGTGGCGAAGCGCCATTTCGTCGGAACAGATGCCAAGGCTGCTCAACGACAGGCTCGCCTGTACGGCCCTGGGTATCAACTCCGAGTTAGCTGCCAGAAACTTCTTGACCAAGGAACCAAACTCCCTGAAGCGCAACTCGAAACAGTTCATCTTTTGATGGAATGACAGGTCCGACTCGGTCCCCTTGGACCATCTCGATTCACATACCCCGCTGCGTAATCGAGTCCAATTTTTCATATACCGGTCCAGGTTCTGACTCACACGTAAAGCCGTGTCAGAAGCATAAGGCAACCCTGTGCCTGCAAAACTTTGCTCCAGACGTTTTTTTACGCCCTTGTTCCATACGCCTTGAAGCTTTTCCGTTACGTCTTTACAATTTTCAACTGGTCTAACCCGTTGGAAGTACCAGTAAGCCAATGGACCGAAAACAGCCAATAGGACAAGCAGCACAACCAACCCCTGTCGTCGCCGTTTTGCACGCCTCTGTGTTCGTAGCTTATCCGGATCGTTTTCAAGAACCTCCAGCAAGTCCGCCATGGATGCAAAGCGATCTTCGGGCCTTGGGTTGAGACCTTTCATGATGACATCATGCAACCACTCAGGTACATCTTTGTCCTCCGGTGGCGGCAGGATCTTCTCAGAGTCTATGTTTTCCCTGAGAAGGTCCAATCGGTTTCCGGAAAACGGTCTTACACCATAGAATGCCTCGAAAAGTGCAACACAAAAACTGAATTGGTCGGTGTAATCTCCCACTTCCAAATTCAAAAATTGCTCAGGAGCCATATACGGGGGTGTACCGATCACCTCACCTATTACTGTCAGGTTGCTGGATAGATATTTTTGCGATTGGGATATTTCATCGAGATTCAATTCATCGTCTGGTGTAGATATAAACTCATCTCGTTCTTCAGTTTGCTCTGGAGAGCCTTGCGAATTGTGCTCGACATGCTTCTTTGCAACCTGTTTCGTATCAACTCCGGAAGTATCGCTCACACGCTCAACCCGTCGGTCATATTATAGATCAAAATTAGAGGAAAGATTCGCCTCAAGGGTTAGCAACTCTAAGCATATTTGTGTCTCTAGAACATGACATATTTGAGTTGAAAATACAACATATTGTAAACCGAGACAGCAAGACCGACTCTAAACTCTCAGTCTCGAACTTTCTGTTCAGGCCTATCTTTATTGCCCGCCTGTGGGGTCCATGGCCAGCAAGTTTGTTCGTAACCGATAGTCATCTCTACAAAACGGTTATTGAATGTACTTCAAGCTGCGCCGCAAAAACGGACGAGATGTAGCATAATAACTTACAAAATAAAGAGTTCTATTGCTTCAATCGTTCTTTTTGCGGTTGCTTTTCATTGACAGTTAGAGCAATTTGGGTTACTTGTTTTTCTCTGGCAGAATCGGTACATGCTGCTGTTGTTACGCAACTATGTACCTTGGCATCCAGCTCCAGGTGGGGTAATTGAGGGATATTATACAATGATCACCGAGTGTATGGAGAGCCCCGATGGCAAGTGAGTCCGGCCCTGGCCCTGATCTGGCCCAACTCGAATACGAGTTCGCAACCAACCCAAATTCAGAGGCATTCATTCCACTGGCTGAGGCATACCTCCAAATGGGCCGTTTCGTCGAAGCCATGGTGGTCTGCAAAAAGGGAATCAAGTCTCATCCCGAGTTGCCCACTGGGCGCCTTATAATGGCAAGGATATATTCAGACCAGGCCAAACACCAAAAAGCCATCGACGAACTGAACAACTTGCTCGAACTGAGCCCACAGAATGTGGAAGCCTTTAAATTATTGGGCAAGATCAACCTTAAGTTGGGAAAAAACGACGAGGGAATCGCATATCTCAAAAAGACCCTCGATGCCAGCCCGGAAGACAACGAAGCGCGGGACGAGTTGCTCAAACGAGGCATCGATTACCAACCTCCAAAACCAGAACCAGAGCCTGTTGCCGAACCACAAGTCCAAGCCCCAATGGATGAACGCCCCACTCAACAGGACATGAGTCCTGTTCAGCCTGGTGTCAGAGGCAGTAAGCCAGTATCCGAACGTCCGACTCAACCCTCGGTACCCAAGGTTGCCAAGCCCAAACCGAGACCACAAAATGGAAGAAGAATCATAGAACAGTATGCCGATCTTGCAAATCCCGCCAAGAAAAAACCTAAGCATACCGGGATCAAAGTCACCCTGTCTCTGGCCGGAGTTTTAGCCGTTGTGCTGATCATCTATATAATTTACACATGGCAGGCTGGGCTCAAACAGGCAGAGATCAACAAGAACCTGGAAGAAGGCAGAGCGAGGTTCAACAGGGATACCTACGCAGGATACATGGCCGCACTCCAAAACTATCGTAACATTCATAAGCTCGACAAAGAACATCCTGAAGCACTGGCACGAGGAGCGTTCATAGGTGCGGTGCTAACAGGTGAGTTCGGGGCAGAACGCAAATACCTCGATGAAGGTGACAAGTACATGCGCGAGTCCATGGCGCTGAAGCAGACATCCACCATGCACACAGCCGCCCAGGCGTTCTTATTACTATACGGTGGAGGCGGAGCAAACGAAGCGGTAAAACTCCTTACCGAAGCCCTCAAAACGAATTCCGGCTCCCCCATTCTTCACACTGCCATGGGCCTGGTATTGTTAAAAAAAGGAGATCTCACCCAAGCAAAAGAGCACCTACTCAAGGGTGCCGCCCAATCCGAGACGAGAGCACTTGTGGGTCTGGGCGAATACGCCATACGAAGATCCCTATACAGGGAAGCGACCCAGGCTTTCAGCCGGGCCTTGCAGGCGGACAATGAACATACCAGGTCCGTGCTCGGAATCGCGCTCGTCTCCTTGCTAAGAGGCCGAGAGGGTGTATACGAACAACTGGCAGCAAAAAAACTAAAGGATTTTTCGGACAAACTCCAGGGCGAAGCGTGCGACAAAGAAAAACAGGAAGCAAAGTTCCTGGGCCTCGTACTCAAGGCAAGGGACAGAAAACAGCGAAAGACAGCATTGGCTGAAATCGACACCATGCTCAAGAAGAATTCGGCAAACACCCTGTTTCATTTCCTGGCGGCCAGGGAATATCGTCACTATGGTAAACTCAAGCGAGCCAAACAACTCATAGAGCGTGCCTTGAGGATGGACTCAACGAGACCGGATTTCGTTCTGGAAGAAGCGGCAATATACCTGGCCATGAAAGACTACGAGGCTGCCAGGGCGAGGGCTCTCAGGGTTCAACGCATGGACGCCGAAGGTGGCCAGAGCATGTTGCTCGTCGGCGATGCCTACATGGGAGAAAAAAACTGGGCCAAGGCACAAGAGTATTATGAAAAGGCCCGTAAGTTCGATGACGCAGAAGCCATCAGCCACCTGAAACTTGCGAGACTGTTTCTAAACAAGCCCAGTCCAGACAAGGACCAGGCACAAGCTGAGTTGGAGATTGCAGTAAACAGCTTGGGACCAATAGGCGAAAGAAGAATGGCGGCAGTCTCTGCAACCATGTTGGCGAAAATCTATGCCTCGAAAAACCGCATGAACGAATTCGCATCAGCAATCCAAAAAGCCCTGAATTTTGATCAATCCTATCCCCCCCCACATGCACTTATTGCAACTTATGCCACCAATGCGGATGTAAAAACAAAGGACACCAAGCAGGCTGCCAAAGAACATTGCACCAAGTACCTCAAGCTCGACCCCAGAGGTCATTACGCTGAAAGCTGTAGAAAAATACTCAGTCAACTCAGGTAGTATTCAGGGAATAGCCAGGAACAATCGCAACCTGTCATCAAGGGAATTACTCCTTTTGGCAGATTCTTGACCCCAGACATGGTATTTTATTAGACCATGCAAAGATTATCATCCATGATTGTTCATGTTCCGGGCGCACTATTGGTACTTTTGGCTCTTTTTTTGCTCTGCGCATGCAATGACTCCACCAACTGCCAGGGACCATCGTCTTGTCCAGGTGGGTATAAATGCATTCAGGGCCAGTGCATTGGTCCAGGAATAGACCAAGACCAAGACGGTATCCAAGACTGGCAAGACAAGTGTCCCGGCCTGGCACCGGACCCACACTGGCCCATTTCGGACCAGACAGATGTAGATGGAGACGGTATCGGAGACCTTTGTGACAACTGCCCCGATCTGAAAAACCCAGCCCAAAGGGACTCAGATGGAGACGGCACAGGCGACATGTGCCAGGGTAAGGTGATTTTCGAACCGGAGCCATATAACGACGACCCGTCCACAGCCCATCTGCTTTTTCCAGGCGTAACAGTCGAAGGTATCGAGGGTAGTCCGGATCCTGGCCCCAATCCCAAGGCGGACCCGGATTTCTGGCTGATACGACTCGAAGAGGGGCAGATACTGACCCTGGATGCAAAACCATGGCCAGACACATCCTACGCGGATCCCATGCTGATTCTTACTGACGACGCCACAGGTGGTGCGCGGTTGATGCGAACGAATGATGATTTCCAGGATACATCCAGCGCGCACCTCGAGGTATTGATTCCTGCCGCTGGCATATATCGAGTCCATGTACTGGACTATAGAAACTACTTCTATCCAGATACGCCAGTGGGCGGGATCAGGTATGGTTACAGGTTGAGAGCTTCTACGGTACCTCCAGCCACAATTGACCTTGAGCCAAGGGATCAGAAAATAGACATGACTCTCGAACCTGGAAAAATCGCCATGTTTCGATTGGCCCCGAAAAACCCAGGGCTTTTAGTTGCCTATCTGACTTCCCATGACACAGTACTATCACTTCTTTCTGCACAAGACAGCAGCAACGGAATGATACTCGAACAAAATTCTCAAAGAACGGACTGTTCTGGTCTGAAGCAAAGTCGAATTCGCGTGTGCATGAGACAAAATCCCCTCAACATCGCAGTTGAGACCGTTGGTGCGGCCGGAGCGCCTGCCGAACTCTCCCTTGAAGTGGAAGTATCCAAGGAACCAGATTCCTTTCCCGTACGGACCAATATTCTTGCAGGTCGCCAGAGTGTACTGTTTGAACTACCCTCACCTATATCAGCACTTTTGAAGGTATGGACACAATCAGCTAGCGCACCTGCTGCCATGGAGGTTCTGACATGCTCTGCGAACAACACCGCTCCCAGTACTTTGGCCCTGTGTCAAACGGGGCCGGACTCGACCTGCGGGGCCCATGTCATATTCCCGAAGGAGCCTGGACGAATCTACGCACAGATCTCTGGACGCAATCAGGAAGATGGCCGTTGTTCACCTGCTTCTCTCGAGCGTCCAATGGACTTGACTCTCCATTCCCAGTACGTGAATCTTTCTTCCCAACAACTGCCTCAACCAATACCCGCCAATTGGACATGGACGCCGGAACAACCTGGAGCTGTTGGTATCTGGCGATTGCCTGGTGATTCACGGCTAGTCTATCTGGCTGAAATAAGTGCATCAAATCCACAAGCACACGCTTTTGGAACCATAAGGGATGAAAACCTCGAAATTCTTTCCAGGGCAATACCCGAACAGGATGGAGTGACAAGGCTATGGTGGGCGCCCGTAGACGACAGCACACTATTGCTGACGATCAACGACATGTTTGGAGGATGGGACGATGAGTACAAATTTCAAATCAAACTTTGGTCCCAGCAACTTCCAGCGAACCTGCTACTGGAAGACACCGATGCTTCAAACACCTTGCTGGATGCGATGGAATTGCCGGAAGGAGACCTGCTCATCGCCGCCCACCTTGGCCCTAAAAGCTCCGATCCCGCTGATCATTACAGCCTGGTAGTAGCTCCAGGTGAAATTCTTTCCATACGCTCTTGGGCTGATGAACCAGGTATGCCACCGGATACCTCGCTTGTACTCATGGACCAAAAAGGACAAGTCCTCGCCCTGGGTGATGACACAGGAAGAAATAACTTGGGAGGTATAACCGGGTTTGCAGGAAGAACCCTGCAGCCACTGTTGCTCAGGGTTACGCTCAACAATACTGGTTCTTACAGCTACCGCCTGGAAATCCACAGAGAACAAGGGCCGCCGGACATTGTGGAAAAACCTGTCGGCAACGATCTGAGTGTCAACGAAATCATGATCCGCCCGCAACGGGATTTCAACGCTGACGGGAAAATCAATTTCGGAGACCAGTACATAGAACTTCTCAACACCTCTGCATACGCCCTCGAGCTCAGCGGGCTTACGATTCACGCAAAATATGCGACAGCACTTTTCGGACAACTCCAGCTTGCCCCTGGACAGGCCATTTTGCTTTTCAATGGTCAGCCTCCTGCCAGTGGACTCTACCCTGTAGAGGTATTCGGATTGGGAAACGATTCACAATGGCTGGCAACGGGAAAAGACGCTGTGGTGCTGCTTCGTACCGA
The DNA here is from genome assembly GCA_964431605.1 of uncultured Myxococcales bacterium. Taxonomy (GTDB): domain Bacteria; phylum Myxococcota; class B64-G9; order B64-G9; family B64-G9; genus JALVPF01. The sequence continues at coordinate 12,882 of CAYSLH010000048.1, read as the reverse complement.
CAGGCAGGGTACAGGACTGGATCTCCAAAAAACCTTCGTGCCATCGGTCACATCTGGCCACAGTGCAAACCGTATCGTTGATGGAGATGCTTACCGAATCTTGCGCGATCACCTCAAAGTGGTAGGCACCAACTTGACGGCATCGCCTGGTGTGAGAGCTGATGGAAGACCGTGGTAGCCTCAGAGGACTAAACGTCTATGATCCCGTGACGTATACCTTCGGTTATGGCTTCAACCCTGTTCGACACAGACATCTTGGAATAAATATGTTCCAGGTGAGTCCTTATGGTTGCCCTGGATACACCGAGAACCTTGCCCGCCTCAGCATTGGACAAGCCCTTTGCGATTATCTGCAGAATTTCTATCTCCCTGGGAGTCAAGGTGGGAACATCCTCCTGGGGTTTTTCATCGGCTCCGGACGTCTCAGGTCCGGGCTGAATCCTAAAATGTCTCAATAGGGAACGGGCCAGAGATGGCTGTATGACGCTACCGCCCTGTGCAACCTCCACAATGGCCTCAACTATTTTCTCGGCTTCCATACCCTTGAGCAGGTAGCCTGAAGCGCCTGCCTGTATGGCCTCCATGACCTTGTCCTCTTCTTCGAAAATCGTGAAGATGAGAATCTCCATCTCAGGCCATTTTTCCTTGACCTCTTTCGTTACATCTATTCCGCTGATTCCAGGTAACCCAAGGTCCAGGAGGATGACATCAGGTTTTGCATCACCCAATAAATCCAGAGCATCCTCTCCGGACATGGCCTTGCCTGTAATCTCAATCTCGTCAAACCTACCGAGGAGTTTCATTTGGTTCTTCAGGATTTTTGGTTGATCCTCCACAAAGAATACCTTTATGGGTTTTTTCATGAACTCCTCCCTGCTCTATCGATTTTTGGAATAAAAGATTCCCCTTCGGTTTTTCCTGGAGAGAGTGGGACCTGGAACATGATTTGGCAACCCTGGCCGGAAAAACTCGATATCTCCAAGCTACCACCATATTTTCGGGCACGCTCACTCATGTTTCCCAATCCATAATGGCCCTGGAGATCCCCTTTATAATCGAACCCCACACCATCATCCTTTACACTCAACACCAGCACGTCGTCATTGCAACTGAAATCGACCTTCACCGCGGAAGCCTTCGCGTGTTTTCGTATATTGGTCAAGGATTCCTGCAGAACACGAAACACCGCCAATTGCAATTCTCCATCGAGCTTCGGAACCTTTCCAACGACCTTGTAATCCACTCGTATCCCGGCCCGATGACTGAAGTTCTGGCAATAGTCGTCTAGAGCCGGAACCAGGTCGAAGTCATCTCTCATCATGGATATGGACCTTCTGAGTTCATCTATGCTCTCTTCTGCAACATCTTTCAGTTCCCTGATCTCGAACTTCATATCCGGATCCGTAGCTAGGTTGAACAGGTATTCCGATTGAATTATCAAGGATGAAAGCGAAGCGCCAAGCCCGTCGTGGATCTCCCTAGATAGCCTGTTGCGCTCTTCGACCACTGCCATTTGCTGCAAGTCCTTTTGTAATTCGATTATCTCTTCGTGTTGGCTCTCGTCCCGCTCGTTCAGATACACTATGACATATACTACAATGAAATTTACTGCTGAGTACCATACCAGTAAAAAGATATCTTCCAGTTGCAATACGCGGCCGGGAATCTCCGTATCGATCTTGGCTACTACCGGAAGTGTGAGCAAAGGAGGAATTATGGACAGGGGGTTAGGAAACAGAAGGGCAAAAAAGATGGTGTAGACCACCTGGGTGGGCAGAACCGGACTTTTGAGTCCTCCTGAAAAAGCAATCATATAAACCAACACCAACAGGTCAATACACAATGTCAAAAAAGTCGCGGCTTTTCCTGCAAAACCCCTCTCTGCGATCATGTAGCACCCTGCCGAATACAGGATCATTATAAAATACCAGACAAAAGCGGTGGTTCCCTCGGCACCGAAAGAGTGTGCCCATCTGGGAATTGCCAAAATACTCAAGCCTATGGCCAAAAATGCCAACCTTGCGTAAAAAAGCGTTCTCGCTCTGGTTATGAAACGAACCTGGCTCCAGGACGCACCCTCGGTGGGCACCCTGGTTGCCAATCCTTTGATCCAATCCATCCAGTCCATACCAGGAATGGTATATCTGCACGATAAGTAGTGTCAATTAATCCATGACTTGTGCTAATCTGATAACTAGCGTAACCGTCATGAATCAAGCCAGGAGGTTTTTTAATGAAGTCGAACAACCGAAAGCGTATCCTACGTCTAATTATTGCCGGTTCAGCCTTCTTTCTGGCGATGGCATGCTCCGGCACCAGCTGTAGCTGCGTGACCCCACTCGAACAACCAATGCCTGACAGCGAAAAAGTATATGACGCAGTTCAGGTTCGCATGACTCCACAGGCCTTCGGATTCATAGAAAACAATCTAACCGATATCATCAGTACATTCCTGGGAGAACAGGGCCTGGTATTCGACGTCCCCCGGTCGGACCAGGAATTTTGCGCCCCACCCTTCGACTGGCCGTGCTTCAATCTGCATATTTGTGAAAACGGTTGCACCCTGACAGCGGAAATCATATCTGCTGATGCTACGCCCATTCCACCTGATGTAATCGGCTTAGACGCTGTCATCAACCTGACGGGAACCATCACTATCACAGGAAGCCTCGACTGTGACGTGCCCATTGACATGCAGAACAAACCCGTACATGCAGATATCAGGTTCATCGTGGACGGAAGAGACCATCTGCTTACCTTCAACATAGAAGGAGTCGGCTTTTCCCTTTCCAACAATGACTACTCACTGGAGTGTTCATGGTGGTACGACTGGCTGATGGACTTGCTGCAAGGTGTAATCACGGGACTAATCAACTCGCAAATAAGCAACCAGCTTGATTCTGCATTGGGTGGAGCCATGGCCCAGGCAACATGCCTTAGTTGTGATTTTTATTCCGGCGGCTGTCCCTCCGGCTCGTCGTGCAATTCGGACGGGTACTGCGAATCAGATGGAACATGTCTTACCAATCCTTTGGGTATGGTGGGAACGATAGACATTGGCAGCCTGCTCGCCGGTGTCTCTCCCGGAATGCAAGCAAGCCTTGATATCTTTGTTGCAGCCGGCCAATGGGAAGCCGCTGACGTGGATCCGGTAGTTGTAAACGACGGAGTGGAAATGAGACTCATTGGAGGCGCTGATGCAGAACGAGCCACTTGCGCACCCAACCCTCCTTCAGACCAGATCCCTTCCAACGCACCACCCCCACGGTTGCCTTTCAATGATGTGGTTCCTGGTACTGCTGACAGCTACATGGCCGGAATAGGCATTTCAGACGCATTCCTGGACTGGTTCATGTACAAGGCTTATCTGGGTGGAGTCCTGTGCTTATCCTTAGACACAGATGCCACCTCAGGTATGCTCTCGTCCGGCACCCTTTCTGCACTGCTCGGTTCGCTAAATACCCTCACTGGAGGAAGGAACACTCCGGTGCGGCTGGACCTACGACCAGGACATGTGCCTTACATGGAAATCGGAGCAGGTACGTTCACCACTGATACGGATGGAAACCGGATAATGGATGAACCACTTCTTTACGTTTTCATGCCGGACCTGGCCATGGATTTCTACGTATTGGTAAATGAAAGATGGGTAAGGGTCGTTACTCTATCCCAGGACATCACGCTGATGCTGGGGCTGGACTTTACGCCTGACAACAAGATCGTTCCCATATTCGACGAAAACTCCATCCTCATAGAAAATGTCCACGCCTCGAACTACGAATTGCTAGCAGAAGATCCCTCGGTTTTGGAAAATCTCATCCCAACTCTAGTAGGCATGGCTCTACCCATGCTTGGAGGTGCAATTGCACCCATCGAGATGCCAACGGTTGAAGGATTCGCCCTGGACATCTCGGCCGTGCAAGGAGATCTTCCCAGGCCCAACAGCGATTTCTACGAATATATCGGGATGTACGCTAACCTGCGAATGGCAAACATGCCGCCCCGACCTGCACGTGATACCTTTGCCGAGGTACAAATGGTCAATATCCCCACCAGGAGCAGGATGTCCATCTGGGCGCCCAACGGACCTTCGTATCCAAGTGTAACGCTCAACGTAAGCGCTGACAAGGGACCTGAGGCGGAGTTTTCCTGGCGTTTGGACCAGGGACCCTGGAGCGTGTATCAGCAAGGTCCGATATTGACCGTGCATGATCCAAGGCTTGCTCTTTGCACCGAGCACACAATAGAGGTTCGATCCCGCACGGTTGGAGACTACACCACGCTGGACCCCAAACCAGTTGTGCTCAAGGTAAACATCGCACCAAAAGACGATGGCATCAGGTATGAACCACAACCGGGAACGAAGACATTGAAAAAGATGCACGACCTGGGATTCGCTCCCAGTGAAATGCCACTGGAATCAACAAGACAAAAGGCTCAACCTCACGTGGGATGTGCAGCCGGTGGCTCCAACGGAAATCTCGGTCTGCTCGGGTTGTTTCTCCTGTTGGCAATACGCAGGAAAAAATAATTTTTAGCTTATGGCACCCGCAACCGTGTGTTTTCTATGCCCCTGGATAATCAACCACCTGGATGTCTTTGATTGAATTAGTTACTTTTTTCGCAGCAACCAGAGATTCCCCGTCGGCAAATACAACCGTAAGCCACGCTTTAGGATGGGCTTTTCGCATTACTTCCAGGCTTACCCTCAGGGCTTCTGCCACAGGAACAGAACCACTGAGCATCCCTGGTGGCTCTATGACAACTCTATTCAACTTGGCCTTTTTTGCCACAACCAACATCCGTCGCACCATCTGCCGGAAAGACCTGGAATCCATGAAATCTGATTCGCCCATTCCGAACAGAATCAGGCGCATGGTTTTGAAAAATCCATTGGAATCCATCAGTAGAGTTTCTTCCTGCCCACATTCGAAGGTGTGATTACGTAAAAGACCAGAGAGCCTGCCGTTGAGCCTCCAATCACACCAACCTGCCATGCCCTTGAGAGGTATATTTTCGCTGGACAATCCCAACAGGAAGACATCTGCTTCCAGGGAATCCAAGACAGGCAAGGACGCCTGGACCAGGCTCAACCTACGGACCTTATCCTTAGCTGACACCTGTCATTCTCCGTCTTGTGCAAGTTTATCCAGAATTCCATTGATGAAAGCCCATGAATCGTCTGCGCCGAAACGCTTTGCTATTTCGATGGCCTCGTTCAAAGTGACTCGCTTCGGAACTTCCTGCACATGGAAAAGCTCGAATGCGGCCATTCGGAGAATATTACGATCCACGTATGCCATGCGGGGAATCTTCCAGTGTGTTGATACACCCTGAATGGCCTGATCCAACTCTTCCATGTGTTCGTCCGCGCCCAAGACCAGCATGTCCGTAAATTCACGACCGTCGTCCGGTTCTTCGAAACACTCCCAAAACAGCTCCAGCGCCTGCTGGGCCGAATGCTTTCCCACATCCCTGGAGTATAACACCTTCAGGGCGTTCTCTCTGGCTCTGCGACGTGTTCCCATGGAAAATACTAGCGGGCTTTCTTCCCGGAAATCTGGCGATAGAGGTTTGCCATTTCAAGCGCGCTCAACGCGGCATCGAAGCCCTTGTTGCCCATTTTCGATCCACCACGCTCAATGGCTTGTTCCAGGTTATCAGCAGTAATCACCCCCATTCCCACTGCCACTGGATATTCCATGGTGACCGCGGCCACACCCTTGAAGACCTCGGCCGCAATAAGGTCGAAATGAGCCGTACCACCTCGAATGAGCGTACCGAGACAAACGATCACTTGGTGCTTGCCTTCGGCGGCCAATCGCCTGACCAGGGCTGGAAGTTCATAAGTCCCAGGCACCCTGAAAACCTGAATATCCCCATCTCTAGCTCCATGCCTTATCAAAGCATCCAGGGCACCTTCCAGTAATCGTTCGGAGATAAAATTATTAAAGCGGCTTACGACCACCGCAACCTTCAAACCCTTGGCATCATATGAGCCTTCGAATATTTTCGGCATGGAATAATCCTCCACGGTTTTTTACGTCCTTGGTCACTTGCCTTTTTTCTTGACCCCGTCCACCTTGTGCAAAACGTGGCCCATCTTCTTTTGCTTTGTACGAAGATACTCAATATTGACTTCGTTTGGTGGAATCTCGATGGGAACCCTCTCCACCACCTTGAGTCCATAACCCTCGAGACCTATGATCTTCTTCGGGTTGTTGGTCATCAAGCGCATTTTTTTTATACCCAGATCTCTCAGTATCTGTGCGCCTATACCATAGTCGCGAAGATCCGGCTTGAACCCCAACCTCTGGTTTGCTTCCACCGTATCGAGCCCTTCGTCCTGGAGGTTGTATGCCTTGAGTTTGTTCACAAGGCCTATGCCTCTGCCTTCCTGTCTGAGGTACAACAACACGCCGGTACCTTGACGATCTATCAATCGCAACGCACCTGCGAGTTGGTTTCCACAATCACATCGCAATGAACCGAAGACATCCCCTGTAAGACACTCTGAATGGACCCTTACGAGTATGGGCTCGTCCTTGTTCAGATCCCCCTTGACCAAGGCCACGTGAGTAAAATCATCCACGTCGTTTTCATACGCGATAGCCTTGAACGGACCACCGTATCGGGAAGGTATTTTCGCCTCCACCACTCTTCTCACCAATGTCTCCCGATGAAGTCGATACTCGATGATGTCGGCTATCGATAAAATCATCAACGAGTGAGTCCTTGCAAAAACCTCCAACTCCGGCATTCGGGACATGGTGCCATCATCGTTCATGATCTCGCATATGACACCCGCGGGTTTCAATCCCGCTAACCTGGCCAAATCCACCGAACCCTCAGTCTGCCCGGTACGCACGAGCACTCCCCCGTCCCTGGCCCTGAGGGGGAAGACATGGCCCGGTCTGACCAGATCCTCGGGACCTGCGTCATCAGCCATGGCAGTCTGTATGGTGGTGGCGCGATCATGAGCCGATATGCCGGTGGTCACCCCATGCCTCGCTTCAATACTCACGGTGAAGGCTGTGCCAAAGGTACACTCGTTGGAATCCTCGTCCACCATCATGGGAAGCTTGAGCTGTCGAATCCTCTCGGTAGGCATGGCAAGACAAATGAGTCCACGACCGAACTTAGCCATGAAATTGATCGCCTCGGGCGTGGCTTTCTCTGCGGCCATGCAAAGATCACCTTCGTTTTCGCGATCAGCGTCATCCACGAGTATAACGATCTTACCGGCACGGATCTCCTCCATGGCCCGTTCGACTCTTTCGATTGCCTTGCTGTTTTCAATTTTCATTTCCGAGTTGCCTTTCAACCTTGTTGTCCTGTATGACGCAAGCTATATCACGAGTCACCATAATTCAAGACCACTATCCACTACCTTCGTCAAAAAAACCATGTTTGGCCAAAAACTCTTTATCCAGCCCAGAATCAGCATGGGTTTGCTCCATTCCAGCCACAAACTGCCGCACGTACTTACCCAGGATATCAGTCTCTAAGTTGACATGAGAACCGTTGGTCAATCGCCCGAGTAGAGTCTTTTCGAGGGTGTGGGGGACAAGCGTTATCCTGAACGTGTTTTCCCTCGGAGAATTCACGGTAAGGCTCACCCCATCAACTGCCACGGATCCTTTGGGTACCAGTAGTTGCGCCACTTCAGGTGATACCTCTATGACAATATCCATTCCATCACCGGACCTGGAGCTGTCGACGACCTTGCCCACCCCATCCACATGTCCGGTCACGAGATGACCTCCAAGGCGATCACCAAGAGCCAGCGCTCTCTCCAGGTGGACATCCGCCCTTGGAGACAATTCTTTCATGGTCGTGGCATCCAGGGTCTCGTGACTGATATCAGCCTCGAACCAGCCCGCATCCTTGGCGACCACGGTCAAGCACGCTCCGTTGACCGCGATAGAATCGCCAAGCTTGACATCACTCAAAGGCAGCGAGGTTTGAACCCTGATGATCGCGCCAAGAGGTTTTTTTCTGATGTCCAGCAACCGGCCAATATCTTCGACTATTCCAGTAAACATGCACACCAACCCGAATCATGAAGGCCATACCAGATGGCCCTTGATGTTTTCATCCGGGCCGATCCTGCTCCTCGTGACACCATTCAACACGGGAGCCTCTGAGACTTTGTCAGGGCCGAACCAATCGGCAAAAGGCACGCCACCCGAGCCCAAAAGCACAGGAGCCTGAAACAGCTCAACCCTGTCGGCCATGCGGCTTTCGATAAAAGAACCAAAAACCTTTGAACCACCCTCCACCAGTAGTTTGAAGACACCCATCTCCAACAACTTTGCAAGCACCGAGCCCAAATCCAGCATATTTTTTTTCGACGGCACCCTGAACACGTCAACCCCCAGCCCGCGTAATTGTCTCACTTTTTGGGCAGAAGCCCTTGTGGAACAAAAAACCATCACCGGAGCTTGCCTGTCCAGGGTAATAATTTTCGACTTCACAGGAATCGTCAAGCGAGAATCCAACACCACCACAGCCGGGTTGCTTCCGCGCAAATGCCGTACATCCAAAGACGGGTCATCCTGTAAAACGGTCCCAGCTCCGACCAAGACCCCATTGGAACGAGCCCGCAAGGCATGGGCTCGTATTCGCGATTCTTTCGAACTTATCCATCTAGCATTACGGGAGTGAGGAGCCAGGCGCCCATCTAAGCTGATTGCGGCTTTGATGGTTACAAAAGGACGATTGTGTCGAATAAAAACGTTATAGACCTCGTTCAAGGCACGACAACGAGACTCCAGTATACCCTGGTATACCACCAGACCATGCTTCCGCAACACGGCCAGGCCCTTGCCACTCTCTTTCGGGTTGGGGTCCAGGGTCCCTACGAACACTCTACGTACAGCAGCTTTTTTTATGGCCTCGGTACAAGGCGGTGTACGCCCGAACCTATGACATGGTTCGAGGGTTACGAACAGGTCCGACCCCTTGGCCTTCGAACCAGCTTGACGCAAAGCCTCTATTTCCGCGTGAGCAAAACCAGCCTTGTGATGGTATCCCTCCCCCACCACTTTACCCCCACGTACAAGCACTGCTCCAACCATGGGATTGGGAAATGTGCGTTCACGAGCACGGCGGGCAAGATGCAATGCCCTCGTCATGAAAATCTCAGCGCGACGGACCAGGCGCCGGTCCATTTGTACACCATCCGTCACCTGGTACCTCCGGTTTTTCCACCGCCGGGATGTCGGCCCTCTCGTATGAGGTCCTGGAGTTCTGACATGAATTCCTTTATATCCTTGAACGATCTATAAACGCTCGCGAAACGAACGTAAGCCACATCGTCCATGTCATGAAGAAATGCCATGACATCCTCACCCAGGTCTTGACAGGAAATTTCCCTCTCCCCGCTTTCCAAGAGCTTGCGTTCCAAATCCTCCACGAACCTGTCCACGTCATTGACACTCACGGGCCTTTTCTGGCAAGCCCTCAAGATACCCTGCTTGAGCTTTCCGGGATTGAATTGTTCCCTCCTGCCATCTTTTTTTATGACCATGGGAATGGAAGTCTCCACCCGCTCGTATGTGGTAAAACGGCGGGAGCAAACCTCGCACTCTCGCCTCCTCCTGATGGCGTGACCGTCCTTGCTCAACCTGGAGTCTATGACCTTGTTCTCGATCTCTCCGCAAAACGGGCACTTCACCTATGGCCTCCATTTTCCTTTTCCGGCATGGTCATTCTCACCAGTTCCAGCCCACCATCCGAAGCCATTTGCTCACTCATGGGATCATCATAGTCCGCAAGAAAATAAACCCGCCTTATACCGGCGTTGATGATCATCTTGACACAAATGATACAAGGACGAAAGGTGCAGTACATCTCGGCATCACGAGTCTGTACACCGTGATAGGCAGCCTGTATGATGGCGTTTTGTTCCGCATGTAAACCACGGCAAAGCTCGTGTCTCTGTCCGGATGGTACCTTCAACTTGTCCCGCAGACATCCCACCACGTCACAATGTGGCACACCCCTTGGAACCCCGTTGTACCCAGTGGAAATCACCATTCGATCCTTGACTATGACTGCACCAACCTTTCGGCGCAGGCACACTGAGCGGGTTTGCGCAAGACGCGCAAACTCCATAAAATAGGTATTCCAATCAGGACGCTGTATCATTGGTCGAACTTGGCAATTCGGCGGGCATGGCGCCCCGCTTCGAAATCGGTGGAAAGAAAGACGCGTAAAATGTCTTCCGCCTCGCCACGGCCCAGGACTCTCTGGCCCATGCACAGCACGTTTGCATCGTTGTGGGCCCGGGCCATGCGAGCCATATACCCGGAAGTACACAACGCCGCCCTGACACCTTTTTGCCTGTTGGCCATCATGGACATGCCCAAACCCGTACCACATACCAACAAGCCCGATTCGAAATCACCATCAGAGACCGCCTTGGCGACTTTTGCCGCATAATCCGGGTAGTCCACCGAATCTTCGGAATTGGTTCCCATATCCGCAACCAGCATGCCCCAACCTTCCATTATACTCCCAAGATAATCTTTGAGGCGAAAGCCACCATGATCGGCACCGATACATATTTTCTTGCCATGGAAATCGGGCTTGTTCATCGGGAGATCCTTTCTAGGCATCTTTCCCTAGCCTGGTTTTGATAAACTTGACGATATCACCTACCGTCTGGATTCCTTCCTCCAACTGTTCTTCCGGAACATCATCCAGGTCCAGAGAAAAAGTTTCCTCCAAATCCATAAGCACTGTGTAGCGGTCCAGCGAAGTGGCGCCAAGATCGTCTTTCAGGTTTGCCTCGAGGCGAATGGAATCCGACGATAGGTTGAGCACAGAACCCAATGCCTGTTTTACCTGCTCTTCAATATTCATGAGATTTCTCCATCGAGGTGCTCAAACACGGCACCGATACCATCATTGTCTGCAACACCTATGGTTTTGGCGGCAGGTTTGATTCGCCTGAGCAATCCTGCCAAGACCTTCCCCGGCCCCATCTCTAAAAAGGTCTCCCCTCCAAGCCCAAGAGCCCATTGGATGCAACCTGTCCAACGCACCGGTTTTACAAGCTGTTGCACCAGCAATCTCCTGATGCTGTCAGGACCCTGGTGAGGTCGGGCCGTCACGCAGGAAAGCACCGGGAAGCGAGGTTCGAATATTTTCACATCCGACAGAGCCTCGCTCAGGCCCAGGGCCGCGGGTCTCATCAATTCACAGTGGAATGGAGCCGACACCTTCAGAGGGATCAATCCCTTGGCTCCGGCCTGTCGCATGGGTATACGTGCGGCATCTATGGCGTCCACATGCCCTGATACGACCACTTGGCCCGGACAATTGATGTTGGCTACCTCGAGCACCATCCCCTTGGGAAGGTCGTCTAGCAGTTGTTCACAGACACGTTGGACATCGGATTCATGGAGGCCGATGACCGCGCCCATACCGCCCGTTCCATCAGGCACGGCCGTGGCCATGAGAGAGCCTCTCTGAGCAACCACCCTGAGGGCTGATTCGAAAGTCAAAGCGCCCGCTGCCACCAACGCTGCATACTCACCCAAAGAATGTCCCATGGCGGCAAGAGGCTCTTGTCCTCCGGCACCCATGTATGAGTCGAAAATGGCCACCGACAGCACGAACATGGCTGGTTGAAGAAATTCGGTACGGGTCAGACGAGCTTCAGGACCATTGGCGCAAAGCTCACGCACGGACCAGCCGAGCACTTCGTCGGCCCTGGAAAAAACCTCGTCCGCGATAGTGTTATTTTCCCAAAGGGACTTGCCCATTCCAACATGTTGAGATCCCTGGCCGGGAAACATCATCACTGTTTTGAGCGACGAGGTCTGTCTCGCTGATAGCGACTCGGCGATAGGGCTCATGGAAGACCCGGCGCTCAAGACGAAACCGGGACGATCTCCTTGCCCTTGTAATAACCACAATGGGGACAAACCCTGTGTGGCATCATGGGCTCTGTACACTGTGGGCAGTCGATGGGCTGAACCGCCGTAAGCTTCCACTGGGATCGTCTGGTGTCTCTCCTGGCTTTTGACTTTCTTTTCTTTGGAACTGCCATTTGCTTCTCCGCTTCATTACCTGGACTCCAGGGAGGAAGGCTAAAGTAATGTCTCCCGGGTCGAGGTGTCTACGTGGTTTTGAAAGATTTCAGGGCCAACCAACGCGGGTCCACATTACCCACCCGGCAGCCACATTGCTCCTTGTTCAGGTTAACGCCGCACTCGGGGCATAGCCCCCGGCAATCTTCAGAACATTTTGGAAACATGGGTAAAGCCAGTATTATCTGTTCTCTCAAAATCTCCCGCAAATTCAGGATGCCATCATGATAAAAAACCTCATCCATATCCTCGGATGCAAGTTCCAATTCAGTGGGTAACTGACGTGCATGGGTTGGAGCGGGCCTGACATTGACTAAAAAATCCACTGGAAGCTCCAAATCAAAATTCTCAAGACAGCTGGAGCAAGGAGCCTGGAGTGAAATTTTGCATGACGCTTCGACTACCACTTGGTCACCCACACGTCGCAACCTACCCGTAACATGGCTAGATGACAAGGGTTTGAATGGTGTAGGGAAATCTCCTTGTAACACCCCGGACAGCCACTGGATATCCAGCGGCTCGTCGAGCCTGACACCAGCCTGGGTAATGTCCGAAACCCTGAACTCCACCTAGCCCTCCAGAAAACAACGCTCAGGTAAAACCGACCCAAGACCTCTATTACATGACACACGGGTCCCGAGTTCCGGTAAGTATAAGCGGAGTCAGGGTTTTGTCAACTCCAAAAATATACATTGTGATAGCCGAATGAAAATGTCAGTAAAAATACCAAATGAAAGTGTCAGTGAGACTATTGGACAAAACCTGGCAGCTGAGGGAGGGC
>CAYSLH010000047.1:0-20837 GCA_964431605.1 uncultured Myxococcales bacterium | reverse complement strand
GAAGTGCCCAGAGCATGGCTCCGCTCGTGTCAGCGTTGAACAATGATCCGTCCTATACAGTTCGCATGGAAGCTGCAGAGTCCATAGGCCGGTTGCATCGTGTTGGGGGCGCGGATGCTTTGTCCACTGCTCTGGGTGCTGACATCAGTCAATCGGTAAGAAGGACCTGTGCCAAGGCTCTAGGGTCTGTGCCTGATGCGGATCCATCAGTACTGGTTTCGGCTCTCTCCGACAGCGACCCAGGTGTGAGGCGTGAGGCAGCTTGGACTCTGGGCCGAATCAAGGCCCTTGACGCAGTAGGTAACCTCGTGGGTACTTTGCAAGACGATGAAAACTGCCAGGTGCGTGCCGCCGCTGCCTGGGCTTTGGGGCAGATAGGTGATCCCATTGCAAGGCAAGCACTGGACGCGGCAAAAAACAGTTCCTGCTCCATTGCCGCCCAGGCGGCGTCTGTGGCTGTCATGAAATTCCAGTAGCGAATATGGATACTCGATGCGGCAGAGTCATGGAGTCAAGAAATTTCAGAGCCGCAGTGCTCATCGTCCTGTGTACACCATGCGATGAGGCCAATACTGTGTCTACCGTCCAGATATGCCATCATGGGCCTCGATGGAGTTACATGACGAAGGTAGGCTGTCTCCTCGGACAGGGGTTGTTCATCGAGCCAATCCCAGTTGACGAAACTTCTTGATTTGTCATTCTCGGTTGTTGCCCCAGGTGAAATGGTAAAGTAACCCAAGCCAAGAGCTGTAAGATTGTGAAAAAAATGTGTACCCTGGGATGGTTCCACGTTATAGCCGTGGGGTGAGGCCTCAACGATAATTCTGGCGTTGGAAATCTGACTCCATTGTACTGGGATCCCCAACCAATGGTCAGAAGAACCCCAGCGGCCAGGGCCGATGAGAATATACCTTTTGCCTGCCTTCGAAAGTTTTTTGTTCAATCGACCCACCTGAGCTGCGATGGTTGTTGTGACTGAAGGATCAAACGCCTCTGGCTTGACATAGATGATATCCTGGATGTTGGGGAAAAAACCATGTCCCAGTGCTCTGTCGGACATGCAGATGATTTTGTCGATTGGGAAATCGTCAATCTGTATGGCTGCAAAAGCCGCCCTCGTAATGATTGGCCGTACTTGCAAAGGATAAAACGTTGGCGGCTCGGGTTTTTCCCCCTCTGAAGAGCCTTGCGACCAGTTGCCCATATCACACGCGAATTCCAACTCCACAGGCATGGCCATGGCTTTGGTGACGATATCCAGCAGGTCACTCATGGCCGGAGCAAATGGAATGGATTGGTGTTTGAGGATGTTGTTGAACGTTACTACCAAGGCGCCTTTTTGAAACGGGCTTTCGGTGATCCTGTCATTTTGGATGTCAAATGTGGAACCGACGGCTCTGAAAGTGCCGTCTTGTGCTGCCTGCTCGAGATCGTAAAGAATTTGATTTCCATCGAATTGGGCACTTTCTTTTGCCCAGTCCTTGGTCAAATCCAGGGCGTAGAATTTTCTCTGAGAATTTTTTGCCACTAGGGATGGTGTGGCAAACTGAGGCAACACTTCTGGGTGCTTTGGACAAAAACGAAGTGACTGGCCCCCGTCTACCACCATCCTTCCAAGCCCTAGCACGGCTTGTACGACTCCATCTTCGGCTTTCTGTGGACCGAGAGGATAGTAGTTGTACGAATGAGCGACTCCTGCAAAATCAGGATAGAACCTGTCTCCATGTTGCCTGCCTACCACTTTCTGAATGATCACAGCCATGCGCTCTTCTTCGACTCGGTGGTCTGTGTTAGCAAGGTAGCTTTTGGCGTTGGAGAACCAAGTGGATGCATATACGGTTTTTATTGCCATGCACAAGTCCTTGACTCGATTGCCCAAGCTTTTGTCCCCGTTGGGGATCATCACCGTTCCGTAGATGCCTGCAAAAGGGTGCAGCATGTCGTCTTCAAGCAGGCTGGAGGATCTTACAGCCAGAGGATCCGATACCTGTTGAAGGATGACTCTGAGATCTGCCACCAGGTCTTCAGGTAATGGTTTGGAGCAAAAAGTTTTTACCAACTCATCATCCGAATAATCACCCGATGCGAAGTCCCATAAATTGTTTGATTCCATGAAAAATTCATAAAAGTTAGTGGCGACCACGAAAGTCTGTGGTATCTGAATTTGTAGCCCTGCCAATCGACCTGAACCACAATCGTGTGTGATGAGATGGTTCAGGAATGCTATGCCGCGTGCCTTTCCACCCAGGCTACCCTCTCCCAATCTCTGGAAGAGACTCTTAGGGTCAAACTCACGGGTTGAAAAATCCGCGATGATACCCCTTCGAATCTGCCGAAAGCGTGCTTCGAGAGCCTCGAGAGTGAATTCTCTCATGTCGTCCAGGGTCGCAAAATCACCCACTTCCTGTGGGCGCAGTATTTCAGCCAACTCGAATTCGCTTCTGGCCATGAGCCAATTGGAAATGTGGTTGCGCCTGGCATGATATTCCAGGGATTCATCGGGAATAGTTTTGAGACATTCGGCGAGTTCACGAACATCGTTCGCCCTTGCAACCTCAGTGCCGTCGGGAAGCCGAAAAATGAAAGGACCAAACCCTAAGTAATCGACCAGGAATTTGCGCAAGGTGTGGAGCATCCCTGGAGAATCCTTTGTCACGAACTGGACGTGCATTTTTTCTGCCTTCTTCCCATGTACAGATTGGGCTGATTGCAATAGCACGGGTAAATCGGGTTGGTCAGCTCTAATCATCGCCGCTAGCCTCAACCCGGCATCCTTATCGATTTTTCCATTTCGTGGAAAGCTTACATCGGAGATCAGCGCCAGCATGTTATTAGTGTATTTTTCATAGAGATCTCGAGCTTCCTCGAACGTTTTGGCGTGGAGAACCTTTGGCCTCGTACGCATGCGTAGCAGGCGCTGAAGACGGTTGAGTCCTTCAAAGAACAAAGAGTGAGACTGCTTCATCAACTCGGGATACAATGTTGCCAAAAATGACGAATATTGCCTTATGGAATCTTCCACCACCAAGATCACCTTGACCCCAGCGACCTTGATATCGTTATCCACGTTCAGTTTGTCTTCGATATGTTTGATGATTGCCAGCAGTATCTTGGCATCTCCATTCCATACGAAAAGCGAGTCAATGGTATCAGGCCCCAGAAAGTTCTTTAGCTTCGATAAGTCCGCTGATTCAAACCCCAGGACCACAACTGGTTGATCGGATTGTAGCTCCTTTATTTTTCGCCCGAAATCCAACAAAGACGGTGTGGCTTCTCTGGATACCACCAGCACCAGATCGAAATGCCTGACACGCAACAACTCGAACGCAGCCGACTCAGTGGTAACATGGGTAAAACGAGGTGCCGATGAAAGGCTCAGAGATCGGTACTCCAGGAATATCTGTTCTGTCAAATGCCCATCTTCTTCCAAAACGAAAGCGTCGTAGCGCGAAGACAGCAACAGTACGTCCCTGACCCTGATGGGCATCAGTAAATGTTCTTTTCTGAATCCGTTTTGTGTGTTCATGGTATCGATTCTACATTCAGCTTTCGTACATACAAAGTTACTTTTGTAAAAACTCCAAAAAAAAGGGCACCAAACCGGTGCCCAAGGATTGTTCAAAAAAGCTTTCTCGTCAGAGAATGCCTTGGTCCAGCATGGCATCGGCGACCTTGATGAAACCTCCGATGTTCGCACCATCCACGTAGTTGACGAAATCGCCCTTTTTACCATACCGCACACATACTTCGTGGATGCTCTTCATAATACCGTGCAGTTTGTCATCGACTTCTTCTCTGCTCCAGTTCAGTCTCATGGAGTTCTGGCTCATCTCCAACCCGGATGTTGCAACTCCACCCGCGTTGGCGGCCTTTCCCGGTGCAAAAAGAACTTTGTTTTCCATCCACACATCCACCGCTGCCGGCTCAGAAGGCATGTTTGCGCCTTCGCTTACGCAGAAGCATCCGTTCTTGACCAGGGTCTCGGCATCTTGTTTGCTGATTTCGTTCTGGGTTGCAGAAGGAATTGCGATATCACACTTGACACTCCAGGGCCTTAGTCCTTCCATGTACTCGGCCTTTGTGAATTTTTCTGCGTACTCACGGATTCTGCCACGACGAACGTTTTTCAGTTCCATGACCCATGCCAGTTTTTCAGCATCTATACCGTCCGGATCATAAATCGAACCATTGGAGTCGGACAGGGTGACTACTTTGGCGCCAAGGACGGTGGCCTTTTCCGTGGCGTATTGGGCAACGTTACCAGAACCTGAAATCGCTACTGTTTTTCCCTTGAATGATTCGTTCCTGGTGCCGAGCATTTCTTTGGCAAAGTACACCGCACCATAACCAGTGGCCTCGGGGCGAATCAGGCTGCCACCCCAGTTGAGACCCTTTCCTGTCAACACGCCGCTGAACTCGTTACGGAGCTTTTTGTACATCCCAAAAAGGAATCCGATCTCCCGTCCTCCAACTCCAATGTCTCCTGCGGGAACATCCGTATTGGGGCCTATGTGGCGGAACAGTTCCATCATGAAGCTCTGGCAAAATCTCATTACCTCCCCATCGCTCTTGCCTTTGGGGTCGAAATCGGAACCACCCTTTCCGCCGCCCATGGGAAGGGTGGTCAGGGAGTTTTTGAATACCTGTTCGAAAGCCAGGAATTTGAGGATACCTATGGTCACACTAGGGTGGAATCTAAGGCCTCCTTTGTAGGGCCCAATTGCGGAGTTCATTTCGATCCTGTAGCCCTTGTTGACCTGGACCTTGCCTTGATCGTCTACCCAGGGCACACGAAACATTATCGCCCGTTCCGGTTCAACGATCCTGCCCAGAATGTTGGCTGCCTTGTACTGTGGGTTCTGGTCGATGACCGGCCACAGAGATTCGACTACTTCCTGTACCGCTTGGTGGAATTCCTTTTCGCCAGGGTTTTTGACCTTGACATGATCCATGAATTCCTGGACCGATGTATACATTTGTTGCCTCCTAACCGTTCAAGAAAGCTGGTAAAATTTGGCCTCATGGCCTGACTACGGCGGAACGTAACTGTTTGGATTCTCGAAGTCAAGACCGAAAATTAAAAAAATGTAAAAAATTTAGGGGGGTATAGAGCAACTTTATGAACGAGCATAACTGTTTTTATGCCGATTGCATTGACATAACACGTCCGTTGAAACTAACCTCGACATGGTTTCAGCAATCGAGGAGAAAATCGTGGGCATGGATGATATACTGACCAAAACCATCCTGGTGGTGGACGACGAGTCCCCCCATGTCGAAAGCCTTCAGCGTATTTTCAAAAAAGAGGGATATCATGTCCTGACCGCCGGCGACGGCAAGCAGGCCATGGATGTGCTTAGGCATCATCATGTTCACGTGATGTTGACAGACCTCGTGATGCCGGGCATGACTGGTGCTGAATTGCTAAAGGCCGCAAGGGCAATTTCTCCCGAGACAGAGATAGTCATAATGACGGCGTTCGGTACCATCGAAGCAGCGGTGGAGGCCATGAAACAAGGTGCCTACGATTTCATCACCAAACCCTTGAAACGGGTTTTTATCACAAAGGTGGTACGCAGGGCCTTGGAGAAACAAAACCTTCTTATCGAGAATCGAGATCTTCGTAAACAACTCGAGACCTTGAGGCCTCACGATATCATCGGGCAGAGTCCCGCTATCGTCAAGACCATTGAGACCATCAGACAGGCAGGCCCATCTTCGGCTTCGGTAATGCTTACAGGAGAGAGCGGTACGGGAAAGGAACTCCTGGCAAGGGCTGTCCATCGAAATAGTCCAAGGGCAAAGCAAGCATTCGTCGCTGTCAACTGTGCGGCCCTACCTGAGTCCATACTGGAGAGTGAACTTTTCGGATATGAAAAAGGGGCCTTTACCGGTGCTGATCGTCGCAGGCAGGGTCGGTTCGAGGCAGCTGATGGTGGAACATTGTTCCTGGACGAGGTCGGGGAGATGAGCCAGGCTACCCAGGTGAAGCTTCTCAGGGTTTTGCAGGAAGGTGAGTTCGAGAGATTGGGCTCCAATCAGATGATTCACGTTGATTTCAGATTGGTCACCGCAACCAATCGGGATCTGGATGCTGCCGTGGCAAATGGAGAGTTCAGAGAGGACCTTTTCTACAGGATGAACGTAATACGGATTAAGGTTCCCCCACTTCGAGACAGGACCGGTGACATACCTCTACTGGTCAACTTTTTTCTCAGACGTTACTCAGCCAAAAACGACAAGGAGTTGTTGGCTGTGGCATCCCGGGCAATGGATGCTTTGTCGAGGTATGATTGGCCGGGTAATGTACGCGAACTGGAAAACGTAATAGAAAGAGCAGTGGTGTTGTCCACTGACAAAGTAATCGACTTGGATGATCTTCCCGATTCCATTTCAGCCCTTGGTCATAAGGGACATTCGATGGATGACAAGACATTGGTCGGTGATGGAAAGGGTGTGTTTATACCTGTGGGGACATCCCTGGACGAAGCCGAAAGACGGCTCCTGTCAGCCACATTGGACGCCACCGGGGGAGATAAGAACCTTGCGGCAAAAATTCTTGGTGTCGCCACCAGGACCATTTATCGAAAACTCAATCAGGAACGCTGATCCTGGATTCATACCTCAATAGCCAACCTGGTTGTTTTTCGCATGGGTGCTCGTTTACAACATTAGAGTTTGTTCAGGTTCGCCGGGTTGTACTTGTGTTGTTTTTTCGTCCGAATCATTTCTTATCATAATCTCCACCAGCTGTTCGCTGCGCCCTTTTCCGTACCTGGCACACAGCCTCGCCGCCGCCAAGATATCCTCTTCGGATGCCGGTCGTTCCACCAAGGCAACAGGACCCGGGTATCGAGTGGCTTCGAGTAGGTAGCCAAGATGCGCGAATCGTTCGATTACCCCGTTTTCCCTCTCATTACGTCCTATGATGACCTTGGCCCCCTGGGGTAAAATGATGTGCCTGCCCACAAAGAGTAGCAGAGGATCATCCCTCTGGAGAATTTTTTCGGGTCTTCGCTTGAAGAGATCTTCGAGACGTGAACAGTAGTTTTCATCTGTCAATAGGCATCCGCCTGCCGGAGCAGGGTAGTCGGTGATGGAAAATTCAGCCGCCAGCTCGATCTGTCGTGTTCTGGACCGACCCTGTATGTCCAGCAGGTCTTTGCGGGAGATGATGCCTTGCTTTTCTGGTGCTGTAGGTGGCAACAAGGCGCCGCTCAGGGGCCTGAGTAGTTTGTCTCCCAATCCACTTATGCGTGCCACCATATCCAGAGACTGTCGATTTTGACTCATGGGCCTTTGGCCGAGCACTTCACCAGTGAAAACAAATGCAGCATCAAGTTCGTCACTTTTGCCCATTGCGATATTGAGCATCATCGCGTGGCAGTCGATACACGGGTTGCAGTGAGCTCCGGTCCCATGGGGAGGATTGGCCAGCAGTGGAAAGTATTCATCCCTGATGTCCACGACCTCGACTCTGGCACCGGTAGCTTGAAGTGCAGCGGGAGCAGTTAGAGGTGACGAAGGGTCATCTATCCAGTGGTTTAGGTGTCCTGGTTCGAATCCTATGGAAAAATGCATGGCCACAACCTGGAATCCCATTTTTTGGACCACCTTGATGGCCAGCAGACTGTCCAAGCCTCCCGATGATATTCCAACGGCAATCTTTTTTTCCATTGATAGCGCCTCCGATTTTAACTCTAAACTCATGCCTAGCCCGATGCGTGGCCTTTGGCAATCTTTTTTGAATTCAGGGATCTTGACTTATCTTCCACCGCGGTGAAATAATCAATAAATCCGCAGCCTGTAGCAGGAGGTGGCTCGTGAGTTTCGAGGTGTTGGTGGTGGAAGACAGCGGTGCCATGCGTACACTGATCTCGTTGACGGTGGAGGAGATCGATGGTGTGCAAGCGAGTGAGGCTTCGTCAGGGTTCGAAGCCTTGCGTATACTTCCTAGGCAGACTTTCGACCTGATCATCACAGATATCAACATGCCTGACATCAACGGTCTTGAGTTGATAAAGTTCATAAAGGAAAATGACAAGTACCGCGATACACCACTGATAATTATTTCTACCGAGTCCAGCCAGCGGGATCGCGAACGGGGGCTGGCTCTCGGTGCCAACGCATACCTGGTCAAACCCTTTGAGCCTTCGGTGTTGAAGGAGACCGTCTCGCGCTATCTCATAAAGGGCGCCTGATGACAGAGATCGTCGATGGAATAAGCGAAAAGGCTCTCAATGAGTTTCTGTCTGAAGCTCAGGAAATCGTTGAAAGCCTGAACCGCGACGTCCTGAAACTAGATGATGATCTGAAGCGCGAGAAGAAGGATCCGGACCTTATCAACAATATCTTCAGGGCTGCTCATTCACTAAAAGGTCTCTCTGGGATGTTCGGGGTACAAAAACTCTCCGAGTTGGCCCACTCTATGGAGAATCTTCTCGATGCGATCAGGCTTGGTAGGGTAGCACTCAGTTCCGAGGTCATCGATGTCCTGTTGGAAACGTTGGAACTTTTCAATCGTCTCATCGCTGAATCCAGCGGTGGGCCTAAAGTTCCAAAGCGGGCTCTCAATGCCATCAAAAAACAACTGGATAATGCCACGGCCTCGTCCAAGACCATGGGCGAGGGAGATGTATTGGCACGGCTCGAAATCGATCCCGAGGTCTTGGCCGTATTGACTGAGTATGAAGAATATCGACTCGTGGACAATGTTCGTCAGGGTATGAATCTCATGATGGTGCACGCTTCGTTCGATCTGATGAGCTTTGACGATGGCCTTGCAGAGCTTTCCTCCGAGTTGAAGACCATTGGAGAGGTCGTCTCCACTCTGCCGAGTTCTGACCCATCGTCAGACCAAAAGATTGATTTCGATATCATAATCGCTACCAGGCTCGATGCTCAACAGGTTGGCAAGCAGCTTAGCTTTGGTGATGTTGGGATAAAGGTTATCGAAGAGGGGAGTTCTGAAAGAGTCGAGGAAGCTCTGCCTGAGAAGGAGATTGGCGAAGAGGCAGGAAGTTCATTGGAGTCCGATACTTACAGCATGAGATCGGTGAGCCAGACGGTCCGGGTAGACATAAAGAAACTCGATACTCTGATGAACACGGTGGGTGAGTTGGTACTGGTCAGGACAGCAGTCCAACATTTATCAGAGCAACTGAAGACCGAGCTGGGATTTACCGGGTTGGCGGTGGATCTTTACAAGGAAGCAAGGAATTTTGAGCGGAAACTCAGCGAGCTTCAGATGGGAATCATGGATGTTCGGATGGTCCCCCTTGGTCAGAATCTGGATAAGCTCGCCCGCTTGGTAAGGCGTCTTTCAAGGATGGTGGGTAAGGAGATTGAGCTTCGAATAAAGGGCGCTGACACAGAACTGGATAAACTAATTGTGGAAGACTTGACCGATCCCCTTGTACACATCATAAGAAACTCTGTAGACCATGGAATTGAGCCTCCCAAAGAGAGGGAGAGGCAGGGTAAACCAAGACAAGGTGTCATCGATATAAATGCCTTCCAAAAGGGAAATCATGTTGTCATCGAGATTTCTGACGATGGCCAGGGAATCGACATCGAGCGGGTCAAGTCCAAGGCCTTGGATGCCGGCATCATCGATTCCATGCGAGCGAAGGACATGTCCGATCGTGAGGCCATGAACCTTCTGTTCATGCCAGGTTTTTCCACCAGTGAAGAGATCAGTGAGCTTTCTGGAAGGGGTGTAGGTCTGGACGTTGTGAAAAACAACATCTCTGAACTCAGCGGCATGATCGATATCGAATCCAAGTTCGGCCATGGAACAAAACTGATTATCACCCTTCCCATAACCCTGGCCATTATTCGTGCTTTGATCATCAGGGCCGCAGAACGGATATATGCTGTTCCGTTGAACTCTGTAATTGAGATCATCAGTGTTCGCACCAGCAGAGTCAGAACAATTGAGCGTAGAGAGGTGATTGAGCTACGCGGTACGACTTTACCCTTGATTCGGCTTAGTGATTTTTTTGGACTGGAGGCACAAGCACATAGAGGAGATGACAATCTTTTTGTGGTTGTGGTCGGTCTGGCTCAAAATCGTCTCGGGGTGGTTGTGGAAGATCTCGTTGGGCAACAGGACATAGTGATAAAGCCTCTTGGTGAGTCCCTATCCCATGTGCCGGGAATTTCAGGCGCCACAAGCCTGGCAGATCAACAGACGATTCTCGTTTTGGACGTGGGAGCCATCATCGAAGAGGCCATGGTCCGTGAATAGTTGATTCATTCTGTGCAGGAGGTTGTTTTGGACAACAAGACAGGAAAGGTTGACCAAGATCAAGAGGGAGACATTCTGGCCAGATCCCTGCAGGAATTTTTTATTCAGCGAAATAAAGCAAATGCCGTCCCTTTGCCCGATGAACAACGTTGGCAGGATGTTACTTCAAAAACTGGCGAGGCATTTCATCAATTTCTCAGTTTCAGATTGGCTGACGAGATGTTCGCTGTAAGCATAATGGACATATCTGAGATCATCAAACCCTCAATCTTTACTGAAGTCCCTCGAACCAGTGTCGCTCTGCTTGGAGTGCTGTCTCTAAGGGGCGTGATCGTGCCTGTGTTGGACTTGCGGTTGTTATTGGGCCTAGATGACCTTGAACAGACCAGGTCTAGCCGGGTGCTCATCATCAGTAATCATGATGAAAAAATCGGTCTGTTGGTGGATGAAGTTCATCATGTGATACGCTTGAGCGATACCGACATAGAGCCTCCTGGATCTTTATGGAGCGGCTCTGAATCTGAACATATAATCGGTGTCGGTAGACTGGATGGGCAGATGTTCACATTGCTGGATCTGGAATCAATGATTGATCCAGAACGATTCATAGATAAGTTCGAGCGAGGATAGCAAAGTGGGTGTTGATGAACTCCAAAGTCATCGAATTGTTCAAATGGCCGCGTTCCAAGTGGGCAGTGAGGATTATGTCATCGATATCATGAGAATAAAAGAGATCATAAACCCACAGAAGATAACTCCAGTCCATGATGACACGGGACTGTTGGAAGGTGTTATAAATCTTCGTGGATCCATCATCCCGGTCATAGATTTGAGAAAACGATTTGGACTGAGCCCTTCGGAAAGACCAAAGGCCAGCAAGATAATAATTGCAGTGGTCGATGACAGGGTGGTTGGTTTTTGGGTAGATGAAGTCATGGAGGTGATAAGGATTCCCCGTTCTCATATCAAACCCCCACCTGCCCTTGGTGAGCACATGGAACCGGGTTTGATTCTTGGAGTTTGCCAGTCAGACGAAAGATTGTTGCTTTTGCTGAACCTGAAGAAGGTACTTACCCCATCGTTCTTCCGGGCCAAATCGGAGAAGATTTCTTCGGAAGGTGAGGTCTAAAAGTGGAACTCAAACAGGTTTTGCACGAGTTGGAAAAGACTCGCCCTCAAGTGGCTATGCTGGGATTATCTGCAATTTTTCTTTTAGTCATCTCCATGCTTCTGGAAGGTCTGAGGGATATTATCTGGCCGGTGTTGATGTTGTTTTTTATTGAGTTGGTCCCACTGGTAGCTGTCAGGATATTCATAAGCCGAACGATGGCCCGTTCCATAGTGACCCCCCTTCGTTCCAAGGACGAGATGAATGACGCAAAACTCGAGTCTGTCCTGCGTGCGGTGGACGGGTTTGCCATAAAGGAGAGTTTTTGGATTGTTTTCCTCTGGATGTTTGGCGCCACAATACTCGAACTGATTGCATGGTGGTGGGTGGGAACAACGGCCTGGCAGATGGTTTTGCTTGGAATACTGGCGCTTATTGCTGCAATCATCGAAGCTTTGCTGACATATCATGCAGACCAAAAACCGCTTGGAATCGTACGAACGGAAATCCTATACCGGTTGAAGAAAATGCGCCCTCAGGCTGGCACCAGTCTGCTTCCCCGCCTGCTGGCGGCATACATGGCTTTTGTGTTCATGGTCTTGTCCATGAGTCTGTTTGTCTGGCTCGATAGGGACGTGTCGGCACAGGCAACAAAAATGCTGGACGGAAAATCCGTGGCGTTTGCGTCGGCTGCAAGCCATGTCAATGAACTCCTTCGAAAAGGGGAAAAACCATCGAAGGTCTTTGAAAAGACTAGATCGGTAAATGATGGTTGGATGAGTTTTTTGGCGGATAGCTCCGGCCGAATTCTTGCCGGAAGATCATTCATGGACCATGGGTGGTTCGCTCGTATTTCCAGAAGTGAATCTGGGAGTTGGCTGCAAAAGCATGCCCCTTTTTTGTACCTGAGGAAGTCAGTGGGAAAATCCATCAATATGTTTTGGATACATGAAAATCATCTCGTGTCTGAGCTTTTTTGGAAGATTGGCATATGGGTTCTTTTGGCTGGTGTTTTGATGGCCATGGTGGGTTTGTTATTGGTCAGATCCATCGTCGTCTCGAGCCTGTTGCCGTTTGGAGATCTGGCAAAGAGGCTGGATGCCATTTCGCACGGCGCTATCGATGAAGATGTGCAGATAGGAGTCGGCGGCGAGGTCGGTCAACTTGTAAAGGGTATCGATGAATTCGTACGATTCGCCAGGTCTGTTTTACAAGCTGGCAATTCGTTTGCAGAAACTTTGCAAAAGAAAAAGGGTCGTTTGTCAGATCGTATCGATGCCCTTCGCAGGAGCAGCGAACACAGAGAGGAAGTCGCTGAACAGACAGCTTCGTCCATTCTTCAAATGCGAATGTCTGTGGATAGTATAGCCGAACAAGTGGAATCTTTGAAGATATCGTCAACCGACTGCTCTTCGTCCCTTTTCGAAATTGAACAGAGTGTGCGTGAGGTTTCTTCTTCGGCGGAAAACCTTCAAAACCTGGTGGATGATGCGGCGCAGGATATTTCAGAAATGACCAAATCCATGGTGATGGCCGAAAGAAGCATGGATACCCTTGCCGGCAGAGCGGATGATGCGAATGCGTCTGTTTCAGCCATGGGTATTGCCAACAACCAGGTAGAGCAGAACATCTCCAAGACAAACAGGTTGATCGAACAGGTTAGCCAGATCGCGACTCAGGGAGCTCAGTCGGTTGAAGAGACCATCACGGGAATCAACGACATCCAGTTGGTGACTCACGAGGCAAGGGATGTAATAAACAGCCTTAGCCAACAAATGAACGCGGTGGGTAAAATACTTACGGTGATTTCGGATGTGGCACAGCAGACCAATCTGCTCGCATTGAATGCCGCCATAATCGCAGCAGCTGCTGGTGAGCATGGAAAGGGCTTTGCAGTAGTGGCTGATGAGATAAAGGATCTGGCGGATCGCACCGCGACTTCGACCAAGGAGATTTCAGGGTTGATCAGATCTGTTCAGGCTGACTCTCAACGGGCTGTAAAAGCCATGGAACGAGGCTCTAGCAGCGTGAACAACGGGGTGCAGTTGGCCAACAAGGCAGGTGATGCTTTGCAGCAGATCCTGAGTTCTGTATCCGAGGTTCTTCGCATGGCCGGCGAAATTCATGAATCGACAAAGGCTCATGGACACCTGGCGTCTTCCATCAAGCATTCCATGACAGAGATGGCCGACATGCTAAGGGATGTCAGACAAGCCATGGCTGAACAAACCGCTGCAGGACAAAGGGTAAACAGGACTGCGGATCAACTCAAAGATGATGCCAGGTTCGTTGGAAGGAGCGCGGCAGAGCAGGTCCAGGCTGTTACGGCAGTGAGCAGAAGTATGGAAAAAATCAGTGAAATGGTGGGGTTTATCGCCAAGGCGATTACAGAGCAGTCACAGGGTATCGGTCATGTGGCAAAAGCTGCTGAAGAGGTACGGGATTCATCTTCGTTGGAACTGCAAAGATTGTCTGAAGTGGAGGAAGTGATCGATTTGCTCAGCAGGACCGTCGAAGATCTTAAAAGAAAATCCAGTTTAGATAGTGCTCAGGAGTATGACGCATGACTACGACCGCTGAAAATGCGATTCTGGAAGCTCTCGATAGCAGTATCGAAGAGATTCGTCACAAGGCGACTAAAAAGCTGCCTGAGGTTTTCGATAAGGTACCTGTGGATATTCTGTTCAAGGCACTTGGTGATGAATCCTGGAGAGTAAGAAAAGCGGCAGTGGAGGTAGCTGCTGAATACAGCTTTGATGATCAATTGCTGAAATTATTACTACAGGGGCTTTCGTCCCAGGACAATGCAGGCCTGAGGAGTTCGGCATCAGAGGTTCTTGTCAAAGCCGGAAAAAAGGCTATGGGAGCTGTGGTCCAATTATTGGAACATGCGGACAGGGATATTAGGAAATTTGCGGCTGATATCCTGGGTGATATGGGATTGACCGAATCCGTCCCATTTTTGACCCGGTCCTTGTCTGACGAAGATGAAAATGTCAGGGGCGCAGTGGCAGAGGCTCTTGGGGCCATTGGAGATCCAAGTTGTGTTCCAGACCTTCTTGCGTCGCTGAATGACGATGGCTTACTCGTAAAACTTTCTTCTCTGGATTCGCTCAACAAGCTAGGCGCACATGTCCCCTTCGAAGTTCTTCAATCCCTCTTGCAGATCAGGCCGCTCAGGCCGTTGGTATACAGGCTTATGAGCGGATTACATGACCCTGGAGACATGAAAAAAGCTGCGGAAATACTCGTTGTTGGCTTGGATTCTAAAGCCAAGGCGGACTTGGCTGCTGCTTCGTGGTCCCTGAGCCGACTAGTGAAGAGAATGGATAAAGATATGCAAGTCGGCGTCGAGGTATCTGTTGCAAAGTCCGCATCTGACCGTCTTTGTGGCGCTTTGGAGAGATTATTGGACAGTGACGATAGGGAACAGAAGGCGGCCGCAGTTACCTTATTGGGCTGGACTGGACGGACCCAAGCCGTGGAGTCGTTGCTGAGGGCCGCAGCTGATGAGAGGTTGAGTGAACAGGTGTTCGCTGCTTTGGATGCCATTGGTCCCAAGGGAGCAGCCCGGCTGGAGGAGTTGTTGGATGATCTGGGAAGGGCGGAAAAGGTCTTGGCTTTACAGATGCTTGGCCGGTACCGGAAAAAAAGTACCCTACCTAGTGTGGTTCAAAAATGTCTCGACGAGGATCAGGAGGTCGCCCATGCAGCACAATACGCCCTCGGACAGATGGGTGATGCTTTTGTGATACCTTCCCTGGTGGAGATTCTAAGGTCAGATGGCAAAGCATGCAAAGGGGCCGTAGGAGCACTGAGTATACTTGGCGCCAGGTATCATGACGAGGTCATGAAAAGCCTCAAAGAGGTCATGGAGTCGGGTTTTGCCGGCGCGAGGCGGTATGCTGCTGAAGCAATTTGCGGCGTGGCATCCAAGCTGGACCAGGCAATGCTCGAAGAGTTGACTCAGGATCACGATCCCGCTGTCAGGGCACATGCCACAAGCGCCCTTGGCAGAGTGGGAGAAGATGGCGTAGTAGAGAAAATCAGAATGATGTTGGCGGATGAAAGTGAAATCGTCAGGATTGCCTCGGCCAGGGCACTTGGTCTTCAAAAAAGTCATGACGCAGTGGACGGGTTGGTTTTACTTTTCAAAGACGAACATCCGAAGGTGATAATCGAGGCGCTTCGGGCTTTGGAAAAACTCGGCTACAATGATGCTGTGGAGATGATAGTCCCACTGTTATCCAGCGAAGATGTTCTAGTGGCATTGACCGCTGCCCACACCTTGGGAGTTCTTGGATGGGATGGAGATTCGAAGCTATTGGATGGACTACGTAAGAGTGCTGATCCTGAGGTCCTGAAGGAGTTACTTGGAAACTCCCAAAAGTGGTTGAAATCCAAGCGTTGCGATCTGATCGCCGCTGCTATTGAGCACTCACGATGGGATGTTCGCATGGCTGCGGTGAAAGCGATTAGTATCTGCAGGGACGAGGATTGCTTCTCCATGCTCAGCAACCATATCGAAAAGGAAAGTGACGACCTTGTAAAAGAAGAAATACACCGGGTTTTGAAGCTAGTGCCGGATGTTGATTGATTCGAGAGCCGGTTTTTAGGTGTTCGAGGTGGGTTTGAGCAGACCAGAGAAAATCGCAATGTCTTCCGATGAGTTTCGACTTCTAAGGGATCTGGTGTATGATTACTGCGGGATTTTTTTTCATGATGATGTCAGTTACATCTTAGAGCGAAGGCTAAATTCTCGTCTCCGTGAGCTTTCTCTCGAATCGTTTGGCGAATATTACAGGTTCCTGCGGTTTAGTTCCGAACGACGGCAGGAACTGGAAGAAATCGTCGAACTATTGACCACCAATGAGACCTATTTTTTCAGGGAGAAGTACCAGCTCGATGCGTTTTCGGATGAGATACTACCGGAACTTATCGAGAGAAAAGCATACGACCGTAAGCTTAGAATATGGTCCGCCGGCTGTTCTTCAGGTGAAGAGGTTTATACGATTGCCATGTTGCTCAAGGAACGCAGGGATATTTCTGATTGGGACCTGGAGGTGTTCGGAAATGATATTTCCCGCAAGATGCTTCAGTCGGCCCGAAAGGGGGTCTTTGGGCGGTCTTCATTTCGTGCAATCGAGCCTTATTTCAAGGACAAGTATTTTGAACCACTCGAGGACGGTTTTTATCGAATTTCAGATGAGGTTCGAAGGATCGCCAGCTTTGGCCAGTTGAATCTTTTGGATGACGAGATGTTACAACTGCTTGGCAAGGTAGATGTGATTTTCTGCAGGAATGTGTTGATATATTTCAATGCTGATGCAAGACGAAAGGTGGTGGAAACTTTTTTCGATAAGCTTCACGACTTGGGATATTTGCTTCTCGGTCATTCCGAATCCCTTATCAATATTACGACAGATTTCGAGTTGGTATACCTTGTAAACGATATGGTTTATAGAAAACCCAGGCAGGTCGAACTGAGGGGCGTAACACGTTGAACAGCCACAAAAGTAGACCCATGAGGGTCCTGGTCGTAGATGATTCTGCTTTCAACAGGCAGACCATAGTGACTTTGCTCGACAGGTGCAAAGACGTGCAAGTGGTGGGCAGGGCCAACAATGGTGAGAGCGCCTTGAAGGAGTCATTCAGGCTGAAACCGGATTTGATTACCCTGGACTTGGAAATGCCGGGAATGGACGGGTTTACTTTTTTGCGAATCCTGATGAACAAACAACCAACACCTGTCATTGTTGTATCCTCCCATTCGCATCAGAATAACGTATTCAAGGCATTGGAGTTGGGGGCACTGGATTTTATTTCCAAACCTACAAACCAGATTTCCGCCGAGTTGGTATCCATAGGTGATGAACTCGTAGAAAAAATTGCAATGGTACGGATGCTTAAAAAACCCATGGCCCGTGTTTCCATGGAACAAACCGGCAGCGTTAAAAAACCGAACTCGGTGGATGCACTATACCAAGGCGGCAGCGTCGTACCAAAGGCCATCGTGGTAATTGGTGCCTCAACTGGAGGACCGCCCGCCCTACAATCGTTGTTTTTAAGATTGCCTTGGCAATTGCCACTGGCTTACCTCGTCGCGCAGCACATGCCCCCGAAGTTTACACGAGCCTTTGCTGATCGTCTCGATCGCTCAGTCGGCCTGACCGTGAGAGAAGCCTCCGGGGGAGAGGTGATCGAGGCTGGAATGGTCTTTGTGGCACCCGGCGGCTTTCACATGAGAGTCAAAAAGCAAGGCGATTTTTACATGACGGAGATAAATGAGACATCAGATGCAAAGTACATTCCATCCATAGATGTTCTTTTCGAGTCTGCGGCTGTGGCTGTCGGAAAAAATCTGGCAGGCGTGATCCTAACCGGGATGGGTAACGATGGAAAGATGGGTATTGAAGCCATAAAGCGAAATGGAGGATTGACCATAGCAGAGTCAGAGCAAAGCGCTGTGATTTTTGGAATGCCCAGAGAGGCCATCGCATCCGGCATGGTGGACTCGGTGTTGCATCTGGATCTGATAGCCGAGAGATTGGTCAGATTTGTGAAGTCACTGGATGAATAATCCAGAAATGCTATGGTTGCAAGTGTCGATCCTCGAAATCCAATCATGTTGGCCGGCAGCTGGTCACCCAAAACATTGACAAGAAAACCATTTTAGAACTAGCATGCGTGGTGATAGGTTTCATCGCAGGGGGTGGAAGACCTCCTGTATTGTCAAAAGGAGCATTTTGTCTTGGCAAAGCCTGCAACATATCAGTTTACTGTATTTTGTTCAGTCGCGGCGTTTTTGGTCCAGGGCTTTGTCCATGCTGAAGATGTATATAAAAAGAGTCAGTTTTATCGTGGAATAACCAGCCATTACGCAATAACCGACACCATCGAGGCAGATGTCGATGGTGATGGTAGCAATGAATTTCTGATTTGTTATAAGGAACCGGAAAGCGCGGTGAACCAGCAGGGTGGGGTGTTGATACTCACCGGGGAACCACGCCATTTCAAGGTGTTGTGGCATGCTATGTTCGAGGAGGTCTTTCCATCGAAGGTCTCGGCTTCTGGAAAAGCTCTTACCTTTCACTTGGTTCACAAGAAGGCTGGTGCTACAAAGGAGTTCGAAAGGACTCTGGTTGCTGATAAAGATATTTTTTTCAGAGACAGTGAAAAAAGCCCTTTCGCAAACGTAAAGATAACAGCATCTTCCACCTTGAAAGAGGAGGGGATTTCACCTGATAATGTTTTTGACAGGAACCTGAAAACATCCTGGGCTGAAGGAGCAAAAGGGACCGGTATCGATGAGAGTATCACCATGGATTTTTCAAAACCTGTCGATATTGCTATGATCGGCGTTTTGCATGGTAATTTCAAAGGGAAGCGATACTGGTTGGACAACAACCGATTGCATCGTGCAGAGGTCACCCTGGAGACCCAGTCAGATAAATACGATGCAGACAGTGATGTAGATTTTTCCGAAGACCTTGGCCTTGGCCTCTATGGGGACAGGATTGAGTTGCGGTTCAGCAATCGACCAGTAATGCGATATTTCAAAATCGAGAAAAAAAGCGTGGTCAGTCTTGAACTCCAGATTACATCGGTTTTACTTGGTGAAAAGAACGACGATACCTACATAGCTGAGATAGACTTGGTAGAGTTGATCCCCCAATGGCTCGTCCTTGGCAAGCCAAAGCCCAAGAAAGAAAAGACCAACGACAAAAAGAAGGTCGATTCTGAGACGGATGCCAATGACTGGACAGAGGACGATTTTTAATAATATGCCCCTTTCAGATTTATTCGTAAACAGCCTTTTTATTCACGGCCGGCATTGGGCCAGGGGCTGTTGTATCCTTGGCAGTTTCTGTTTGCCTGTGGCAGTATCGGTTTTCGGTAAGAGACTGGAAGTCCGGTCATGAAGAAGTTTCTAACTCCTGTCAAGGTCGGCCTTCTGGCGGTTCTGGCTGCAACTGGGTTCTTTTATACGGTCAGGTCTGTTCAGCGCGGGGCGATGAACGGCGAATCCTATATGGTTTATGCAGTCTTGGAAGACGTATTGGGACTTGCGAAACGTTCACGGGTTTTGATGGCTGGCATAGAGGTCGGTTACATCGAGAGTATAGAGTTGGTGGGGCACAAGGCAAGGCTGAACCTCAGAATAAAAAAAGACGTTCCATTATACAGGGATGCTTCTTTGTCCAAGATTTCTGAATCCTTGATAGGAGATAAACTGATAACTCTTTCTCCTGGTATCGATACCTCCCATCCTTTGGGGGATGGCGGCCAGATAATGAACATTTATGAAGAGACTGGTGTGGGTGCGGTTTTTCAAAAATTGAATGGCATCACAGGAGACATAGGAGCCGTAACCAAGTCCCTAAAGAGTCTCATTGGTGATATGGAACGAAATGATTCCATCGGTGGAATCATGAAGCGAATGAATGAAATCGCAGACAACGTGACCGTTTTGACGGAACGGGTAAACGATACAGTTTTGAGGGGCAGTGCCAAGATAGACCAAATCCTAGGGGACATCGCTGGAGTCACCGCCGGCACGAGGAGCCGCTACAATGTGATTCTGGATGATATCCATGCTACAAGCTCAGATTTGCGAAAACTGGTCAACAACCTGAACGACATCGTTGGCCAGGGAGGTAATGATTGGAAGGAGAGCGTTGGCGGGATCAAGGAGACGCTGGAGAAGGTCAACCGCTCTTTGGATAACCTGGACCATATATCTAGAAAGGTCAACGAAGGGCAGGGTACCTTGGGCCGCTTGGTCAACGACGATAAGTTGTTGGACAAGGCTGAGGGGGTCTTAGATGATGTCTCGTCCGTGACCGGAAAATTGGCTCACCTTAGAACAGAGATTGACCTGCGTACAGAATTTCATATTCGTGAAGGGGCGCTAAAAAACTATCTTGCTCTCAGGTTGATACCCAAAAGCGACAAGTACTACATGTTCGAGGTGATAGACGATCCGCGGGGTTCTGTAAAGGTGGAAAAAACCTGCATCAATCCCGAGGATTGCAGAAATGGCGGCACCGAGAATATAACGGTGACCGACGATTTCAAATTTTCCCTGGAGTTTTTCAAAAGATACTATTTTCTGGGATTGAGATTCGGAATCATAGAAAATACTGGCGGGCTTGGTGCCAACCTGTTTTTCCTCAATGATGATTTGGAGTTCAAACTGGACTTGTTTCAATTCGGAACAAACGAGTTTGGTGAAGATTCATTACCAAGGTTGAAAGTGATGATGATGTATAGACCTTCGTGGCTCGCCAATCATGTTTATTTGGCTGCCGGGGGAGATGATTTTTTGAGCATGGCTTCAAATGGGCATGATACTTTTGATTATTTTTTTGGTGCAGGGCTTCATTTCGATGACGAGGACTTGAAGTCTATTTTTACGGCAGTGGGAGTGCCAAGTGTCCCCTGAGGCTGAATAAAATCTTCCCCCCGAAAGGATTGGAT
>CAYSLH010000046.1:0-20973 GCA_964431605.1 uncultured Myxococcales bacterium | reverse complement strand
TCTTGTACACAAGTTTTTAACAAGTAAGTTTTAACAAGTGGCTTTAACAAGTGGCCTTTAACAAGTGGCTGGCACCTGGATAGGGCTTTAACAAGTGGCCTTTAACAAGTGGCTGGCACCTGGATAGGGGGCACCTGGATAGGGCGCAGTATAGGGCAGCTGTAGAGGGGATGAACCTAAAATCATCTCTTCATCTCTTCATCTCTCCAAATCGATCCAGCATCAGTCCATGACGCACCCCACGGGCTGACACCACGAGATTTCGCTTGTGCATTTTATCCATGACTTGCTCTACCACTATAGCCCCTGCCAGAATGATCCCAGCTCTGTTTGCCTGCAGGCCCGGTAACTTGCATCGTTGTTCTCTGTTCATCGAGGCAAATCGTTCTATTTGGCTCTCAATATCTTGCCTATTCAAAACGCTGCCATGAATCAAATTGGGATCATAGGTTCTCATCCTTAAATTTACCGCACTCAATGTCGTAATAGTTCCACCCACACCCACTAGCCGAATATTCTTTTGCCGTTCAATATGGGCAAATACAGAACTTAAATAATTTTTTATAGAATTGATTTCTTCAGCCAAAGGAGGATCATGTCTTAAAAACTGCTCGGTCAAATGCAAGGCCCCCACATTCAGGCTGTAGCTACGATTAATTTCCTGACCAGATCCATGTATGAACTCCGTAGAACCTCCTCCCACATCTATGATTACCACCCTCTGTCGTTTGTCTTGGATGACGTCTCTTGCTCCGAGATATGCAAATCTTGCTTCTTCCTGCCCAGTCAAAACCTCGATCTGCACTCCACATTTAGAACGAACCATGGAGACGAATTGCTCCGAGTTACTCGCCGATCTCATAGCCATGGTACCAACTGCTGCAATTTCGCTTGCACCATATTCGTCAGCAAGGCGTTTGAACTCGCAAATCGCAGTCATGGTTCTAACCATGGCTTGCTCGGAAAATTTTCCCCTTTGATTCAAACCCTCACCCAAGCGACAAACCTGGAGACTGTCCAGTATGGTAACAAAAGAGCTTTTTATGCGCTCGGACACAAGGACAAGCACCGAGTTGGATCCAACATCGATTGTCGCGAATCTCCTCATGTCACCGACCACTAACTGCCCAAGCAGCCACTTCAACTCACGATAATTTCAGTATGTCAACAATACAGCATCGCCTACATGCCTTCTATCCGAAATCTCCTTAATCATGAAATCGGCCACGTCTGCCCGAGAAATCTTTTTTGAGGTCAACCCCGTAAGATCTTTCACGACCCTGTATTTTCCTGACTTCGGACCATTAGTAAGAAAACCGGGCCTTACTATTGTCCAATCTAGTCCGGACTGACGAACGATTTGTTCCTGGCGGTTTTTATCTTCATAAATGGTCTTGAGGAAAAATGGGTTGAAGATCTTGTCATAAAAAAATCCTCCATGACCCCGACTGTCTCCTGCACCAATTCCCGTTACACACAGCAACGACTTGCACGAGTGCTCCTTCATAGACTCGATGACAATCTTCGTACCTTCTGAAAACACAGATACCAGCTTGCGGGTGGGTTTGATACCGATGGATATGCAGACAGCATCCTGTCTATCCATGGCTTCGTCGACTGATTCCTTGTCAAGGATATCACCATCGATGATTTTCAATCCCCCAACCTTTAATGGCATCCTGCTCGGGTCTCGTACAAGGGCTGACATATCATGACCCAACGCCAATCCCTCTTTCAGTATCTCCAAACCAATTCCCCTGGATGCGCCAATTACCAAGACCTTCATAACTCGACCTCCCCAGCATACTCGTTACTCTACTCTACTCCATGTTTGACACCACGACCCCATAACCTACACAATTATCATACTGATTAGCTAATAACAATTCAGCGAGGGAAAATTGGACGAATACCAACAACTACTCAAACAGGCATCCCAGGCTCTGGCCGAAGGCTCCTGGAAAACCGCCATTGCCCTTGCCACAGAAGCGACAAAACTTCGACCCGATTTAGTCCAAGCCTTGTTGCTCCACGCCGGGGCCTTGATGGACGGCGGAATGTTCACTGATGCTCTCGAGATTTTCGACCGGGCGGAAGAAATCAATCCCGACGATCCAACTATTGTAACAAATCGGGGCATCTGCATGTTCGAGCTGTGCCGATTCGATTCTGCCGAGGGCATCCTGGAGTTTGCCCTGGAACTGGATAACCGCATGGCAGGTGCACATCACTACCTGGGATTGTTGATGGAAAGAAAAGGAGACTGGCTAGACGCAAACAAACATCTGGCCAGGGCACATAAACTGGATCCTGAAACATTTTCGCTGCCTGTGCCCATAGACGATGAGGAGTTTTCATCTCTGGTGGAATCATCCATGATGAAACTGCCGACGACGACTATCCGCGACTTGGACAAAGTCACCATAGATATTCAGCTTCTGCCTGACGAACAAAAACTCACCTCTTACGAACCTCCATTGAGCCCGCAAATCCTGGGCTTGGGCATGACGGATGTTGACACCAAACTCAAGAGCATCGTCCTGTACCAGCGAAACCTCCAACGAATAGCCACCGACAAAGCAGACATGGAAAAACAGATACGCATGACCATACTGTACGAACTTCGTGCCCAACCTGATTGATGAACTGGCGATCGGTGTGCTCGACACCGCAGAACACGAACAACACGCAACATGTAATACACATCTTGTTTCTGAAAACAATCAGCCCTTCTACAGCTCCTGTTGGCTAAGGTGCTGCCTTATGGCATCAACCACCATGCCTATGGCTACATCATTCGGCCCGGCAGAAGGAATGATGACATCCGCATGACGCTTTGAAGGAGTAACAAAAGACTGATGCATGGGACGTACCGTATTCAGATACTGGTCCACCACCTGCTCTATGGTACGACCCCTGTCTTTCACGTCCCTGGTCAACCTGCGAATAAATCGAATATCGTCATCAGCCTCTACGAAAATCTTTATATCTATGTGCTCCCTCATCTCCTTGGTGGCGAGCACAAGGATGCCTTCAACTATGACGATGGAAGCAGGCTCTACCCTCACGGTACCGCTTTTTCGAGTATATTCTTTGAAAGAATACACCGGCTTGTCAACGGCTGACCTTTGCTTCAGGAGCTTGAGGTGGTTTACCATGAGTTCGTTATCAAAGGCGTCTGGATGGTCGAAGTTTACCTTTCGCCGCTGTTCCATCGGCAAATGACTCAAGTCCTTGTAATACGCATCTTGATCCAGCAAGACGATGGGTTGACCATAGTGAGCCTGGAGGATCTTCTTAGCCACCGTGGTCTTGCCTGATGCTGACCCACCCGCTATTCCTATTACAACAACGTTTGTCACCAGAACTCCTTGAGTCGATGTTCACCGCCACCGCAAGGGAGAAAACCACCACCCTGTCTTTGTGTCAATATAGGAAATGGATTTTATTTCACCAGATACGCGACCGTTGGCTCGATTATGATTCTAATTTCATTAAAATATATTGAATTTTCACACCTCTTTGGCAGTATGTTATTTTTGTATTTTAGAAATCTGAACTCGCAGGACATCATGGGAGCAAAACTTTGTACATGTATAAATCAAAAAACTCACTGGAGGAAAAATGTCTATAAAAACTATCACAATCCTTGCAGTTACAATCACGTATGTCTTTTTGACAGGATGTGGAAACGACAATGGAGACGGAAACGATGCTCCAGAGGTAGGCTGCGAATGGTTTATCGGAGACAACTGTTGGAAAAGCAGCCTCAAGGCAGCAAAAGAGTGTCTTCCCTCCAGCGACTCCAGTGGCACATTGAGCGCGGACGGCTCCAACTGCACCTATGAAAACGGTACCGAGATAATCTTCCATAACCCCTTCGATTCTGTCTCGTTGGACAACGACACCTACAGCTGGGATTTTGAAGTTCGTTCGGATTCAGACACATGCCTGTCATATAAAGAGGTAGATGGCCAAATATATTTGACCACTTCGGAAGGGACGTTCCAGGAATACAACTCGGCCTTACTGGCCATGACCTGTCCGGACGGAAGCAAATACACGGCAAACGGTTTCAAAATTCTTGGCTGCGAAGACGCCATGAATAATCTGCCAGGCACTTCATATTCCTGGCAGCCGGATTTCATATACTTCGCCTTACTAGGTACAGGAGAAGATTCAATACAAGTCTTCCAATGTTCTCGCTGATAGAGACCGCAGCCCAAAAGCTAATTTCTCAAATCACTGTATCCAAGCCATCTCATTGAATCAACATCATTATTACAAACTGCCGTATCCCTGAGAATACAGCCTCTATTGTAAAATTTCATTTTTATCCACAGGCACTCGTACCTCGCTGAAACATGAAGAAAAAATACTCACCGTACAACAAGCATTGTGGCATGGATATTGCTGTTCAAAATATTGACAAAAACATCAACAATGGAGTGTCTCAAATGAAAAACGGAATTTATAATGCCACATTGATAGTTTTGATGGGTATTTTCGTAATGAGCGCCCAGCCCGGATGTGGGCAAGGCCAGAAAGAAATCAAACCCGCATCCGAACAAAACTACCTGGGTGCTGCTGATGGATTCGGCGACGAACCGGATTTCCAATGCCAGGTGGTACTGCGAAATGTCTCCCGGGTTCCCAATGGTCCTGGATACACGACCACCTGCGATCTGGTCACATCCACCGATGAGTATTGCAGGTACATCTGGAACGGGGAAATCGATGTAGACGCTCGTACCGTGTCCGAACTCCAGGGAGTATTTGTATTGTTTCGCACCAGCGAGACGGGCGAAGACTGGTACCAAGTCCAAGCTCAACCCGAAGGCGAACCAGCAGACGGTTTTGCCCGTTATTCTTTCACCATCGACCAGTTTACACCAAACCCCGGCATGAGCATGACCAGTTTGAACCGCACCACCATCGACTTGATTCCATTCGTGCTGAGAAACAGCTCCATACGTGTTTTTGATCACAATCGAATCTCAAATCCCCTGGGCTCCTATCACCTGGATTATGACAACCTTTGGAGCCTGGACGACGAGCCTGGAGTATGCGCTCCACTGGCTGAACGAGTTCCAGTCTGGCACTTTTACAGCGGCTGGTATGACAACCTTGAAAATGGTCCGGTGGTATCGGGTGGCAGCGTAAAAATAGATTACGATGGCAAGAGACTGCGCGAAAGTCAGGATTGTCTCGGCTCACAGGCCGCTGTATCTTCCACCACCATTTATGCCTCATGGTCCATAGATGGGGGGGCTGTACACACAGCGCAGGTGGAAAACTACATCGAGTCTTATGGCTATGCGTGCCAGGGACAGGAACCTCCGTGTATTACCAATGACAAAGACCAACCGGTCATAGAGATCCCTGCCGGTAGCGATGATCTCCAGATGTGGTTCTATTGCAAGCCAGGATTCTCCCAGGGCTCTGAAGCGAATTGGAAATACGATTCGAACATGGGAGACAACTACCACCAGCAGATCGTCCAAACAGCAAACCCTGTCAACTGGGCCGGAGCCTGGCAGCACTATGCGTCCAGGTCGGGGTTCGTCTTCGATCTACCAGATCCCATCGAGTACCATGGGTTTTCGAACATGGGATGGGCGGTTCAGGCGCAAGTTTACGTAAAGGGCAAAACAGATCAACACCAGGTGGATGATCATCTTGTAAAAGCATACGTTGAGTCGGATGTTTTTGGATGTGAACCTGGTGGTGATATGGAAATTCACGAAATTTCGCTTGTTGCCACCCACCAAGGTGATTTCGGAAATAATTCCTTGTACCGGTGGGGATACGAAGGTTCTTTGTATCGTTGCGGGGTGGAGGGGACCTACCATTACAGGTTTTTGTTCTCGGCAGATGGTGGTCTGACCAAAACGCCGCTGGGGGCCGCAGAGGATATCGACCAACCAAGCGCAGGGATGTTCAGGACAATAGAGTATTCATACCAGTAATATTGGCAATTGAGTGCCAACCCGAGTTTTACCTCACCTGCCTGAGCCTGCAAATGATTCCGTAAAATCCAATCCCTTGGATAGACGATTCAGGCTTGAAGCAACCCCTTTCATCTGCTATCAAAATAACTTCTAACACTCTCGATCACGGAGACCCCATGAGCTTGCATGCCAGCATGGAATTGAGGCAGGTACTAGCAGAGGCAGAAGATATAGCGACTCAGGTCAGTCAGAGGCTGACCACAGCACACCTGCTTTTGGGATTGTTCACTCTCGAAAACAGAGCCAAGATACTCCTGAACGAAAAGGGTATAGACGAAGACAGCCTCCTGGAATACGTGCATACCACCAGCAACGAATCGCCCGACTCCGTCAGGGCGGTAAAGCGTAAGGCGGCAGAGATCGCAGCCGGAGCAGGCGCACCTGCAGTTGATTGTCTTCACCTCCTGGTGGCCATATGTGGGTTACGCCACAGCGTGGCCTTTCAACTCCTGGAAAAGTCCGGCCTGTCAGTAGCCCAGTTTCGAAACATGGCCCTTTCCTATGTAACCTCCGGATACCCTCGCCGATTGACGGTGAAAAAACGATCTTCTAAAGCACGCGCTCCAAGGATCGAGGCTTCCGTGAACCTCTCGTCTCCACCCAGGCCCGGACCCACGTCCATGGCCCCTGCGGTAGAACGAACTCCCCTGGACGAAGACGGTCGTCCGGAAATAGGTCTACCCTTGAGCCAACCACGCAAGCCTGAGCAAATGGAGCAAGAGCAACAACAAGATGGTCCCTACGCAGAAGCAGTTGAAGATGGAGGAACTGCGACCGTCTGGGATCTTGCTCCCACACGTTTTCCCTTGTTGAGCAAACTGGGTCGAAATCTAACAGCCCTTGCCGCCAGGGGAGAGTTGGATCCCCTGGTGGGCAGGGAGAAAGAGCTTGACGAAGTCATCGATACCCTGCTCAAGCGTAGGTCAAACAACCCCCTGCTGGTGGGTGAACCAGGTGTCGGCAAGACCGCGATAGTAGAGGGGCTGGCCCTGAAAATCGCAAGTGACTGCGAAGATGCCCGGGCTCTGTCGGATCGCAAGGTGGTTGAACTTGATGTAGCGTCCCTTCTGGCTGGGACCCAGCTTCGTGGAGCGTTCAGCGAAAAACTACAGCACATAAGGGACGAAGTAAAAAAAGCCGAAGGAGAGGTAATCGTATTTTTCGACGAGATGCACACCCTCATGGGCGCCGGGTCAACGGGAGACGGTCCCCAGGACGCGGCCAATGAACTCAAAGCATCCCTTGCCCGCGGAGAATTTCCCTGCATCGGAGCAACCACTTATGACGAATATCGAAAATTCATCGAACAGGACCCGGCCCTGGCCAGGAGGTTCCAGCTTATACAAGTTCCCGAGCCCAGCAACGACGCGACCTTGAGTATTCTTGGTGGAATCGCCAAGGAATACGCGGACCACCATGGAGTAAAATACGATTCCGAAGCATTGGATGCAGCAGTAGCTTTGTCCTCACGCTATATAACAGATCGCTGCCTCCCGGATAAAGCGATCTCCCTTTTGGACCTGGCTGGTTCCAGGGCCCGACGATCCGGCAAAGGTCGGGTGGACCGAGAAGCGGTAGCCAGAGTTGTCAGTTCCGTGGCAGGTATTCCGGTGGAACGTCTTTTGATGACAGACGCAGAACGTCTCCTGAACATGGAGCAAATCCTGGGTTTACAAATAATCGGCCATACCTCTTCCATTCGCTCCATAGCCAAGGTAATTCGACGTAACTACGCAGGCTTTGCCCATCGACGTCCCATTGGATCCTTTTTGTTCCTGGGTTCCACCGGGGTTGGAAAAACCGAGACGGCAAGGGCCCTGGCCCACTTCCTTTACGGCTCAAAAGATGCACTGGTCAAGCTGGACATGAGCGAATACATAGAATCCCACACTGTCTCCCGACTGGTGGGCTCACCTCCTGGATACGTCGGTCACACCGAAGGTGGACAACTCACGGAGGCAGTACGCCGAAAGCCCTACACCATGGTCCTGTTCGACGAGGTGGAAAAGGCCCACCCCGATGTACAACAAGTCATGCTGCAGATACTGGACGAAGGCAGGCTCAGCGACGCCAGGGGCCGAACCGTGGACTTCACCAACACGGTCGTGATCATGACTTCGAACCTGGGTGCCGATGCCCTTGGTCGCCCCGGACCTCAAAAGATCGGTTTTGGAAACACCGATAACGTATCATCTGTGGATGTTGCACGCGACGTGATTTCAGCGGCGCGAAAATATTTTCCACCGGAGCTCTGGGGTCGAATGGACGAACACCTTTTCTTCCGTCCTCTTACGGGTGACGACCTGTGTGGCATAGCCGGGCTGCTGATCAACGAATCCGCCGCGAGACTGGAGGCGGAACGTAAAATCAGAGTCGAAGCCACTCAGCCGGTTTTGCGACACCTGGTGGAGAAAGGATGCGAAGACTTCACCCTTGGAGCCAGGCCACTAAGGGCTGCGGTAAGAAGAATGATCGAAGAGCCTCTTGCTGAATTCATCCTTGGAGGTAAGTTCAAAAGCGGGGATTTCGTCTTGGTGGATTTACAAGACGATGAACTTACGTTTACAAAGACCCAGCCCCACTCTCACTATCCTAAACCATGATCCAACATGACGGTCCCCAGACCCTTTGAGACACCAACTGCAGATTCCTCCACTTATTTTCATCAGAGCATCATGGTCCATAAAGAAAAATCAGTTGCGGGATTTCAATAGTGGCCTGAGATTTCGCCTGTGCCTGGACGGTTCGAGTCTCTGGGCCCGTCGAAAAGCAGCTTGCGCCTTTTTCTTCCAGCCCGCACGTTCGTAGAACCTCCCAAGACTGGTAAGAAACCAGGTATTGGATGGCTCCATCTTGGCGATGGCAAGAAGCTGCTGCTCGGCCAACTCCAACTGACCGGACTGTTCGTACAATACTGCAAGGTTGCGCCTGGCGCCGAGATGAGAAGGCTGTTGTTGCAACACCAATTCGAATTGCTTTATGCCATCGGCCTGTCTGCCGTCTTCCACGAACAGGGTCGCAAGACGATACCTGGCATCCAACATGCTGGGCCTTTTTTTCAAAGCATCGATGAACTCTGAAATAGCACCCTTTCTGTCTCCCTGTTCTTGTAAAAATATCCCATACAGATACCTTGCCCTTGGAATTTCAGGTCCGTACCTGACCGCTTTCGCAAGTGCAGCACCTATTGCTTTCCTGTCGTTGTCGGTCATAAGATGGGCCACGGCAATCTCCAGATAAGGAAGGGCCCAACCTGGAGACATGGACTTGGCCTTTTCGAAATACTTCAATGCAGCTTTGTACTTGCCATTTCTGGTGAGTTTGACTCCTGCTTTGAACCATGCAAGAGAACCTCTGGGTTTACTGCGAGTCGCAACTGCATCCATTACGGGATCCGGGTTATCCTGTCCTGTGACAGACACAGGCAACAAAACGCTGATAAGCGCAACAAAGATACTTAGGACGCTACCTGACACTTACCTGTCTCCTGGCAAAATCCCTCTTCCATCACAACTTCATCAAGGGTAATACCAGAGAAGCCGACCAGTACGCAACCTTTGGCTTTCAAATTCAGCTATTCGCCATTTGGCTTTTCAGTGACCATAAATGCGGTTATGATGACGGTGAGGACTGCTCAATTTAGCTTGACATTCAATCACCCCGATGCTACCCACAAACCGGTAAAAAAACGGAAATCTTCCTTGGCGACAGCCCACGAAGGAAGCCAAAAGGGAAGATTGCACAGCTGGAGAATTCCTAGATGCGCAAGACATTTTTTATTACCGGACTATTCCTTACTGCCATTTTGGCTACCGCCGGCTGCAAAAATCCCTGCCAGGACGACATAGACAATCTCCGGCAGAGGGTAAAGCAGTTCATCGATGACACCGATCCCCTCACCGACGACCTTCAGCCATGTGGAACCGACGAGGGTTCGGACAACTATGACCAAATCTGTGATTATGCTCTTCGCGCTCTCGACACCAGGTGGCCGTACTTCGACTGCACTTCGTGTGATGCGGCTGAAATCAAACTTTGCGGTTGCTATGACGAAAATGTATGGGTAACGGACTCTGACAACAAACCCGTTTATCCCGGAGTGGTTTACTGCTTAGCGAGTGTATACAGAATCAGAAATCTTTGCAGTTGCAAACCCTGTGAAGGGACGATTAGTGAAAACCAAGACTGCTTAGACGCCGAAGGTAACGTTCTTTATAACATGTATGACTGCTATGATGCAGAAGGCAACAGGCAATGTGCCGATCCAAAAGAACCTTTACTCAGGCATCCCAACCTTCAACAGACAGACACATGTGACGCGATTTTGGGATCGTTCGAGTGCAAGAGCTTCGATGCTGATTTAGATGGTATCCCTGACCAGTATGACGGAGGCCAAGACAGAAGCGCGGCTAAAATTCGCGAAGACGTAGAATGTTTAGACGGCCCTCCCGGAAAAGATGGATGGAATAACTGGTTTACTAATCACACCAGCCTGTATGATGGCGGCAGAATGTTTATCGACGCTGACGGCTTCAGCGATGACCAGGACAACGATGGCGTCTCGGACTCTTGCGACAACTGCGAAAGCAACCCCAACGGCTTTTTGTGTCTGCAGTTTTCCTCAGAATCGGATCACAAACAGGCTCTTCGCCTTTGTGACAAAAACGACGATGGACTGTTGACACCTGCTGAAATTGCCGACCTCGGTGGATCAAAAGGTATAAAATGCCAAGATTATCTCAACGCTAAAGCTCCATTCTTCAAATACTGCGACGCAAATGCAGACGGGGTCACCACCCTGCTGGAGATGAAACTAGCCGAACAGATAGACCAGGACGAAGACGGGATTGGCGATGCGTGCGACAATTGCATGACTGTCTACAACCCGG
This sequence comes from uncultured Myxococcales bacterium, assembly GCA_964431605.1. GTDB lineage: Bacteria > Myxococcota > B64-G9 > B64-G9 > B64-G9 > JALVPF01. The sequence continues at coordinate 10,073 of CAYSLH010000046.1, read as the reverse complement.
AGCAAGACGACTTGGATGGAGATGGAATGGGTGATGCGTGTGATCCTTTCTGATGTAGCCTGAACCGCTCTATGCGATTCGACCCGGAATCGGCCCTTTTGCTGGGCTGGGACAAACTTCAACAAGCTCTGGCTTCATTTGCCCATACGAACCTCGGGCGAAAGCTTTGCCTGTCTCGCCAGCCCATGGACAATGAGGCGCAAATCAAACTGGAGCAATCCCTCCACCGGCAACTTAGATTCTTATTGGATCAGGGAAAAACACCACCCCTGACCGAGTTAGAAGATGTGAACACCCACCTTCAAAGAGCGCAAAAGGGTGGAGTCTTACCCCCGGAGGCCATTATCGAAGTGGCTAAGGCCATGAGCGTGTCATCCAGCATCAGACGTTATCTCATGGTAGAGGGTTCAGACAGTAAGCAAGAAAGTCCGGATGAGAATAGGAGTCCCGGACTGTTGGTAGACATGGCACGTGGCAGCCATGATTTGACCGCATTGGGCAGAGATCTTTCCAGGGCTTTTGATCCAGAGGGAAAACTTCGAGACAGCGCCAGTGCCGAGTTATTCTCGCTGCGAAAAAAGGCTGATTCTATCGCGGCATCTATTAGAAACAAGCTGGAACGCATGATCCGAACATCCAGGGTTGGTGCTGCATTGAGTGATCCCATAGTGACCATGCGTGCAGACCGCTACGTATTGCCCGTCCAATCCCACTCCCGCTCCGAGGTCAAGGGAATCGTTCACGATACATCGCAAACCGGCGCCACCTTGTTTATCGAGCCGTCTTCGGTGGTGGATGATGGCAACAGGTTGAAAATCGCCCGCGCCGCGGTATCAGAAGAGGAACAAAAAATCCTGGCGCAATACAGCAACGAAATAGCCCAATCTGCAGATGCCCTGCAAGATAACCTACAAATGCTGGCTCAATTCGACATGCTAAACGCATCGGTGCGCCTCGGTATTGCAATGAAAGGCAGATTGGCCGAACTCTCCACTGACGGCTTCTATCTCAAGGGAGCAAAACACCCCTTGATGGTGCTCAGGGACGAAAAAGTGGTCTCTAACGACATCCAGCTTCCCAATGGGTCAAAAGCGCTCATTCTCTCCGGTCCAAATGCAGGAGGAAAGACCGTGGCCCTCAAGACCCTGGGGTTGTGTTGTGTCATGACCCAGGCAGGGCTGGCGATTCCTGTCGAAGAGGGATCACGTGTGGGAGTGTTCGATAACATAGCAGCGGTCATTGGCGACGCACAGGACATCTCCAACGGACTGTCCACTTTTTCAGCCCACATCAAATCAATAATCGACATACTCCATGATGCCACCGACTCCAGCCTGGTCTTACTGGACGAACTTGCGGCCGACACCGACCCGCTCCAGGGAGCAGCGCTTGCAACGGCCATACTCAAGGAGTTAGTGGACCGTGGTAGCATCGTAGTCGCCACTACGCACTACGAAAGTCTGAAACTTTTAGCATTCGATGACCAGAGATTTTACAACACGTCAGTGGGCTTTGATCTCAAGCATATGCAACCTACCTTTTCGTTGCACGCTGACACTCCCGGCAGGAGCCTGACTCTGGACATCGCCAGGCGCATCGGAATGCCTGAGTCTGTCCTGGAACGCGCTTCGGACTGTCTTGAAAACAAAGAAAGAAACCTGGAACATGTACTGGACGAATTGGAAAACGAGCGGCAGAACATTTCCTCTCTGAGGGAAGAACTAAAAGAAGCAGAGCAAAACGCACAGAAGCTGGCCCAAGAGCATCTCCAGGCGAAACAGAGATTGGAACAAAAGGAACAAAAACTCCTGGACGAAGGACGCCAGGAGATCCTTGCAGATATCTCCCAGGCACGCAAAGAGGTCTCCAAGGTCATCGAGGACTTGCGGCAAAGCTCAGAGATGAGTACGGCTGTGGCCGCCAGCCACAAGTTGATCGATATGGCAAACAGCATTCAGAATTCAGCCCCTCCTGACGACAACACCAGTGGACAAGCACGATCTCGCATATCACCACCCGACCAGGCTCCAAAACCAGGGGACCTGGTCAAGCTGAAACACCTGGGAAAGACGGGTCGTGTGATATCCGTGGATCGACGAGGGCACATGCTGAGCGTTGAACTTGGCTCCATCCGTACCAGGGTTGCGTTGGAACAAATCATGCTCGTTGAAGCCACTCCATCAAAACCTGCCACACCAAAACACTCTGTCAAAAACAAGCATGAAAAAATCAAGGCAACCGCACCCATAGAGCCCACAGAGATTCGCTCGGCAGGAAACACTCTGGATCTGAGAGGCAAGCGTGTAGACGAAGCGCTCAGTATGCTTGACGAATTCCTGGACGACATTTTTGCCCATGGTCAGCCCAGCGCGTTCATAATCCATGGGCATGGTACTGGTGCCCTGAAAGCAGCTGTGCGACAATACCTGGCAGATTCACCTTATGCACGGCATTTCCGCTCCGGCCTGCCGCAAGAAGGTGGAGATGGAGTGACCGTTGTGGCCATGCGCTGAGAAGGACAAGCGCTTAGAAGCATATCCAATTTGCATGGAGCAAAACTGACAATGGAGGACGAACAAAGGATTGAAGTCATGCAATATGCATCAATCTAAAAATCAGTTTTTCAGCTCGTCTGGTAATGGCCAAGGGACGGGTCCAACGCCATGTCTACAAAGTACGACTCTGCCCGGGTCGAATTCATTTGGTGCTTCCTGGCACCCTACCTCTTCACCATCCACCATGCATACCATACGTCCGTCATCGGAATATCTTCCTTCGCACTCTCTCCAACAATAAAAACCACAATAACACATACAATTATATATGAAGGGATGGAAGTCTTCCTTTGGTCCACGGTAGCAAACCTCTCGGCCTCCAAAACTGTTGTCACCCCAGAAACAAGCAAACAAGCCATCTATGCCATCATGAGGATTGTTCGGGTCCGGTAACATTCCCGCACCAAGTTTGCACCCACCTTCACATCTACACTCAATCTCACTTCCATTTCCCGTGGACACACAGTCTCCCGTAGGACAACCCCAAATAACAGCATAATTATGATAAGTTGTCCTATACCAGCATTCAAACGGACCCTGATTATTGCTCCCGTCACACTCACCACCGTCACATGTCTTATCACATGGTGCAGTCCCAGCTACACAGGCTGGCAACAAAAAAGACCATAAAGAAAAGATTTGTACATAAATAAAAGATTTCATTTTACAGGCTCGTTCCTTCAGCCTGGTACGCCAAGCCGAGGTGAGTCGTTCTCGGCAACGAACGAGAGTTGAGGAAAATTCTCATCCTGTAATATGTCGAATCGTTAGTTATGGTATACTTGAACCATTCAGATGTGCTTTCCACCGAATCAGAGCAAACTTCGGAAGTATACCAATAATTAGGAAACCGACCGTTTCGCTTTTCCAGGCAAAAACCAAAATCATGAATGACATGTCCATCATCATAACAACCAAAGCTGTCACAATCTATGACATTACTCCACGCAATTGCAGCCTTTATATCACAGCTTGATTGCAGACATCTGAAAGGTTTTGTCCAGGTAGACCAGCCAGGTCCGGAACTGACAGTGTAATATTGAAAATTGTTTTGGTCATAGATATCCCACGCACCTTGACCATCGATTTTCCCAGCACCGAATTTGCAGTCGACCTGCTGGCATGAAGAATATGCACCAACGCAACCAGAACACCAACTCGCCGTATCCAGACCTTCAAATGACGAATAATCCGCCCCTGCCATGATAATTGCACGCAATACTTCCGGATGCCTCGCGCTCGAAAAGGGATAACTCCCCATGGCAAGCTGTCGTATCATCGAAGCTACGGCTGTTGCAAGGGGGGCGTTGAAAGAATTGCCACCTGCGCAACTGTGAATTCCCGGCTGATAAGGAAGGAATACCTCGGAGCCTGGATGACCGATTTCCTGAGCGTCTTCGCAATCTGTCCCTTCGGCGTAACAGTTTCCCACGACATCAGGAATTTCCAGGGCACCTGAATAAAAAGCCGCGTTCTGGGTTTGGGACATGGTGTCATACTCTCCGCCTACTGTAATAGCATTGGACAATCGTATACATTTATTTCCACTGTCACATTTATTTCCACTGTCACATGTATTACCAACTGCCTGAACAATGAGAGCGTCATTGTACCAAGAAAAATAGTCTTGCAGGAGATCGTATTGCAAGGTATCTGCAGTGGCGCAATCTTGCCAGTCTACTCCGTCGAAAATCGAACGGTTTATAACCCTAGTGGAGTGTGAATTGAAAAAAGAAAGTGCCGTCATGTAATTTTGGAAGCTTGACTTTCCTATCCCCACAGAGACTGGATTTCCATTTTTTAACGGTGAATCATTATATGACCACATTCTGGAAGCTACCGCATTCTCATGAAAATCCGGAAACATACATGAAATACCATAGCACTTGTCAACCTGAATAGCTGCTGTCCAGTCTTTTATCCTCGTATCATGAACAGGTGCTCCACCAAGGAGATGGGGGCAATGTTCGAATTGGTCGTTACAGTTGTAAACGTATTGCTCCAAGATTCCAGTCTCCCATCCGTAGCCAAAATTCGTCAACGAAGTCAGTGTACCCATGTCCGCGTATGTTGGAATGAAACCTTCACAAGATGAACACAGATCAACGATATCTACAGGGAGATTTTCTTCGACAACAATCCTTCCCACATCCTCATCTTCTGACAAGGCCAAGACTTCTTCCCTATCAAGAGCATCAAAGGTGACTACTGGAGCATCCATCGATGCCGTAGCCTTTTTTCCTTCATGCCTGGCAAGAAATCTCGTCAGTACTTTTTCTACCTTATTGGGACCTGTCCGTTTACTTCTATCTTCCTGCATGTCTCCTTCATCCAGGGGTTCATGGGTAAGCCAAACAACAGCATTACCACGCCAGTTCCCATCCAAAGACAAGATCCTTTGTTTTTCCTTCATCCTGATTGCATTCATGCGGAGTTGTTTATCTCTGGATACAACTTCCTGCCATCTACAATACTCACCATCCAGATCCCTCATCAGAGTTCTGATCTCGGATTCCTGAGAAATCTTCATTGCCTTTACAACCTTCGCTCTACAAGACAAACCTTCCATCGTGACAAACCGCTCCCCTACGATTCTCTCATCTTTTTCAATTCGAGTACTCATCCCAACTGGACATTTACATCTGTGACTCGTCTGGACAACTAAGGCCTTTTGCTTGGTGTCAGTTAGATCTTTTTTACCATTGTCACAGCCAGCAGGCAGAATACACACTACTAATGTTATGGCTATGAGTAGTTTCCCTGAGTAGTTTCCCTGAGTAGTTTCCCTGAGTAGTTTCCCTGAGTAGTTTCCCTAGACATGATCATCCCCTTTCTCTGTTGTTGAATTTTTGTCCCCGGTTTTTCTGATTCCCATCAATTATCATCCCAGATAGATACATAGCACCAACAGCCAATTTCAGTCAAGGTATGATCCGTAATCATGATAAAATCATGACATGAGCAAATCAATTCCAATGGAAGTACAACCTATGCAAGATCCATTGGTCACCTCAAAAAATCGCCCAACTCACTATAAAAAAACAATTTTTGCCCATGGTCAGCCCAGCGCGTTCATAATCCATGGGCATGGTACTGGTGCCCTGAAAGCAGCTGTGCGACAATACCTGGCAGATTCACCTTATGCACGGCATTTCCGCTCCGGCCTGCCGCAAGAAGGTGGCGACGGAGTGACCGTTGTGGCCATGCGCTGAGCAAAAGAGGTGCTTAGAAACAGGAGGCAAGCCATGAGTATGGATTTCATCACTGCCCTGACTACCAGACGAAGTGTGAGGTCTTTTCTTCCGGACGACATACCTGATTCCAAGGTGGTAAAGCTTATAACCGCAGCCACCCTGGCTCCCACCGCGGGAAATATGCAAGCATGGTATTTCTATATGGTCAGACATGATTACCTAAAGAGGAAACTCTCCGAGTTGGCTCTCAACCAGAGGTTTATAGCGCAGGCTCCCGTGGTAATAGTGGTTTGTGCCGACCTTGATCGCGCCAAAGCGGCCTACAGGGAAAGGGGCGAAGAACTGTATGCGATCCAGGATGCAGCAGCAGCAACCCAGAACCTGCTCCTTGCTGCCCATGCCTCGGGACTGGGCGCTTGCTGGGTGGGAGCCTTCGATGAACAAGCTGCCAGTGATTTATTGGATCTCCCTCCCAGATACAGGCCTCTGGCTTTGGTCCCCATTGGAAAAGCGGCACACCAGCCGTCCAATCCTGGTAGAAGATCCATAGCTGAAATTTTTTCTGAGATCGATTGATGCCTTTCACTATGATAGGGAAAGCAAAAACCTCTATATTATTGGTAGGGCTATTGGTGTCATTCTTTGCAGCCCCATATGCACGATCGCAGGAAAGAAAAAAAATTCATCCGGAAGCAGTAAAAATCGTGATGGCCCAGAAAGCCAAACAGGTTGCAAGGGGCGGCATAGTCCGCGCGAGACTGGACGAAAAAATAATTCTGTACGCAGTGGTTCGGGCAAAACTTGGTGATCATAAAATCATCGTTACTGATGCGCCATCTGTCATGCAGGGTGGCAAGCTCGTAGATTCAACAGAGGTCGTTCGCCCAGAATCCATCAAAGGAATCCAGTTGAAATGGTTCAAGGTTCAACCAACGGGTGAATCGTATAACAACACCGCTGGAGGATTTCACTGGGATAAAATAGAATATGAAGAATTTCCCATGGGAGTCTGGGGTAACGACTGGTCCATTGAGGCCGACGCCCATCCATGCCCACCATATGAAGACACAAACAACGGAGCCGGCACCATGGCTTTCATGGTTCGTATCCGCATGAACAATCGTATCCTGTCTTCACCCGGCAAGCAGAGCATCTTTCGCGGGGGGTTATCAGACGATGTCCCAAGGGTGGCATTTCGCGCAGATGACACTTATATCGGAAGGCTGACCGAGCTTTTCAACACACCTTATATTTGGGGAAGCTCTGGCACCAGCGCAACCGACCATCAGGCCGAAAGGCTCATCGGATCCGACTGCGCTGATTTCATAGTATACGGAGCGAGACGACTTGGAAAGAACATACCCTACCGGGCCACATGGCACTTGCCTCTGGTGACAAAAACCATAGTGAGAGGACAATCGGTAAACGACAAAGGCATATTCCTGGACAAGGCAGGCCATCCTTTGAAAATAAACAAAAAAGGCATACACATAGGAGACCTCCTGCTTTTCTCAGGTCACGTAGCAGCCCTGGTCAAAGACGAAACACCCCTGGGAATTCTGGATGATAATGATATCATCATCCACACCTACTGGGCGCCGCCCAAAAAGCAGCATATAAGGGACAGTGCTTATTCCCGTTCAAAGGTCAGAATATTAAGGTGGAAATAGTCACCCAGACGGCGATCGAGACTTGGTGTGCATCCTCAAGGTAAGTGGCGTTACACCGGGAATCCTCTCGATTACCCCGCGCTTCTCCAAGTCCAGTTGGACCACCTTTGTATAGCGGCTTACGGTCTTTCGGAGAGGAAATATCATGGGGTTGAGTTGCCTTGCGATACGATCAACGAGGTCGTCGAATGTAATTCCTGAAGGGCATGAAGGGAGGGTCTTCAAAACGGCCTTTTCCACTGGTTTGAGTTTACCTTTTTCCAAAGTTCTGCCAGACCATTTTCCCTTGGCAGATGAGACAACCCTCATGCCCTTATTTCCTCTACCCGGCTTCAGGTTCCTGGTGCCGCCACCATATCTCGTCCTATTCGTCCTTGTTCTGTTCTTCCTCGCCATACCCATTCCTTCCAGCGTCACGAACGATTCACCGGTACTTGTCCTACTACTATAATCATCGTCTGGTCGAGTGGAAAGTTGAATTTTTACTCTGTTGTAACAACAGAGATTTTTCTTCCAGACAAACTTGGCTCAGGAAGATAATAGTCTCATGTATACCTTCGGTCGCTTTCTCATCATGGTACTCTCTGCAACCCATGCTATGCGAAGCAGGAGATGTTCCTGCCACATGCCCCCCATGGCTTGTAATCCCACAGGCATACCACTTTTTGTGTACCCGGCAGGAAAAGAAATGGCGGGAAGCCCGGTGATATTTGCAGCTGGGGCAAATCGCATAATCTTTTCCAGCAATTCCAAATTCGACTCTCCCGTCTTCAATGCGTCATCAGGTATTTTGGGAGCAGCGCACCCGGTGGCGGGAGTCATGATGGCATCGACCTTTTTCAGAGCATGGGCAAAATGATCACAGAGCCTGACCCTGAGGCGTTGCGCATGTATATAGTCGGCAGCTGTCAGGTGAGAGGCCAGATTAAGGTTCAGCCTGGTGTCATAGCCATATTCACTCCTGTGTGCCTCTATGTGCTGGATGTGAGCTGCAGACATCTCAGAGACTATGGTCACCATGTGAACGATTCGCAATAGGGCCAACTCAGGCAGGTCTATTTCCACGATCTTGGCACCTTCGATCTGCAAACGATCCACCATGGCGCCACAAAGATCGACTACCTCCTTATCCGCATCTTCGAACCAAGGACGAAAAACGCCCAGCTTTACACCTTTGAGATCTCCCTTTGAAACACCCTTCAGGTTCGCCTGAGGTTGACCCATGGAATGGGGATCATCCGGATCAGTGCCCGCCATTATACCGTATGCAATGGCCGTATCCCTGGTGTTTGAGCCTATGGGTCCAAGATGAGCTACGCTCCAGCATAACGGAGCCGCACCTTGTTCGGAAATTCTACCAAAAGAGGGTTTCAGCCCCACCATGCCACAAAGTGAAGCAGGAATTCTGATGGAACCTCCCCCGTCAGCTCCCAAGCTCACTGGGCAAACTCCCGCAGCCACAGCAGCAGCAGGTCCCGAAGAAGAACCACCCGTGGCCCTCGCCGGATCATAGGGATTCCTGGCGGAGCCGTGATGAGGGTTTATTCCCGTGACCCCAAGTCCAATCTCGTGCATGTTAGCCTTGCCGATCAACAAAGCACCCGCCTTGCGCAATCTCGACACTGCAAAAGCATCCTTTGATGCAGGTTTATGGCCCAAAAATGATGTTCCCACCGTGGTAGGGTATGGCACCTGGTCCACTTCGTCCTTGACTGCTATGGGCACTCCATCGAGTGGGCCCAAGGGTTTGCCTTGCTTCCATCTTTTTGTCGATTGCCTCGCCTGGCTCATGATGTCGTCGGCGTTCTGTGAAATAAAAATCCTCATGGGGGGAGACAATCGATCCATTTTGCCCGTGACATCCAAGACCCTTTGGGCAACCTGTTCCGGTGTAAGACGCCCCTCGGAATATGCATGACCGAAGTCGTCTATACTCTCAAAAGAAAAATCACCGCCTCCAGCCGAATCCTTCACCACGGGAAGGTCCCGGAGTTTTTCCACAGGTATGGCGCGAGCGGGTTTCGTACGCCTCTTCATGGGCCAAGGGGGACTGAGGGTGTAGGAATCATCAGATACTGATTTTCTCAATCGTGTGACACCAGCTTCAGTGAGGAGTTTTCCAGAAAGAAGGGCCCCTGTCACCTTGTTTTCCAAAAGACCTGTCAGAAAACGCAAACTCGCGCCTGCTGTCCTGGGGGCTTTTATGGGTCTTACCTGGTAGATATCATCTTTGCTCATGATTTCTCCTCATCGATTTGTTATTTCTCCCATGCCAAAGCATACGATATTGTATATATCCAAGTCACGTTGAATGAACACTTCGTGCAGCTTGCGGAAATACCTGGAAAATTCCGGCAGGTGGAATACTTTGGCATGATTATCGGTTGTAAGGAAGAGCCCCACGTGGTATTGCCCACGGGTCAAGGTCAGGAGGGAGCATGCAGGAAAACATTAGGGAAATAAACGAAAAGATGCAGAGGGAAAGTGCGTTCATCGATCGACTAAGCGCCGAGGTGAGCCAAGTCATAGTTGGACAGCGTTATATGGTCGAACGAATACTCATCGGCTTGTTGTGCAACGGTCACGTGCTGCTCGAAGGTGTGCCGGGTCTTGCAAAGACTCTCACCATAAAAACTCTGGCCGACTCGGTAGAA
>CAYSLH010000045.1:0-21253 GCA_964431605.1 uncultured Myxococcales bacterium | reverse complement strand
CAGTCCTGGGTAAGCACAATGACAGGCTTCACCTCTCCAAGATTGATATTGTCTTCACAACCAAAAGACGCCATCACCAAAGACACGACCAATAAACTTGTTGCAAAAAATCTCATGCTCAACCCTCCATGAAAGAGCCTGTAGTTTTTATCCATTTCGCATTTTTCTGGTGGGTATAACCAACATAAGCAGCAGCACCGAAAGTAAGAAGCTCCCGGAGAACCCACCAGTATGGCATCCGCATCCAGAAGAATCTGCGTCGCTCATGGCTTCAGAATCGTCGCCACCATCAGCTTGCACGCTACCACCATCAGTCCCTGCATCCACCGAACCTTCGCAATTCAAATCCTCGTCCGTCATTCCGTCACAATCGTCATCCACACCGTTGCACGTCTCGGTTGCGGGCTCGGATGGAACACAACCATATTCGCAACCGTTGGACTCCACACCATCCAGATCCACCCAACCGTCCGAACATTCTCCCATGACACAACTGCCATCCTCGCAACTGGATTCAGCATGATCGAAAGAACAGTGATTATCACAACTACCACAATGCTGCACAGACGAGGAGGTGTCCGCACATTCCTGTTCGCATCGTGTCAACCCGTCCGGACAATCCATGATGCAATTGCCATCCCAGCACACCTGGGCCGGCTGGCATCCAAAACCGCATTCGCCACAATTCGCGTGATCGGTGTTCAGGTCGAATGATTCATCGGCTATACCATCGCAATTTTCATCCAACCCGTTGCAAAGCTCTTCTGCTGAAGGATTTACATACTGGTTGTGATCGTCACAATCGTCACCTCCACAGGATGCATCCTGGTGACCATCTCCATCCATGTCCGGACAAAAACCCTCTCCAACATAACCGACCAAAAGTGCGTTTTTTCCTCCCAGCATCCCGGTTCCTTCAGATGGGAAACTCAAGGCGATGAGCATGGAATATTTTGCAAACGCCTCGAAACCGCTAAGACCGTCAAACGCATCGGCGTATGATTCATCGATGCTCCAGTCAGACAATGAGTCGGTACTGTTCAAAACCACTGGATTCCCATCTCCCTTGTTTCCTATGGCCCACGCTTTTTGGTTGCCGGCCCAGGCAACATCCGCGATATAGTCAGCAGCGCCGTACTGACCTGCGGGAATGGCAATCGAGGTCCACGACTGACCACCATCCTCGGTACGCATCAACAGTGCCGTGTCCGAACCTCCTCCTGCCACCAAGCCTAATTGCCCATTGGCAAAAGCGACTCTGTGCACCTCTCCGGAAAGTTCATCTTCTTCAAAGGTCCAAGACTCGCCACCATCGCTGGTATGAAGAATGAAACCACAACAGGCAGCTACAGGCTCGGTCCATTCATCACCTTCCTGGAAGGGCTGTCCACCCACGACCCAACCATTCGTGCTGTCGAGGAAATAAACCCCTTCAACAAACCTGTTCTCGCCCAGTTCTGGAAGATTGGTCCAAGCCCAACTCTCTCCTCCATCGACAGTTTTGAGAAGGCCATCGTCCGTGGCGACCCATCCATGATCCCTATCCGCAAAGAACAAGTCATTGACTGTACCTTTTGCGTCCGTAGGCAAAACAAGTTCACTCCAACCCACACCGTCCGTGGTCCTGTATATTTTTGTAGCGACTTTGAACCCCGAGAGCTTGACTGCACCCACAAAGCCCAGTGTATCTTCCAAAACGAATACAGCCGTGGGAATCAGCATTCCCGTGTCCAGAGATACATTTCTCCAAGTGCTACCACCGTCAGTAGTACAAATGGTCAGAGGTTCCGAGTTCGATGAAGACCCGCCGGGTTTGTGTACCCCGACAGCGCAGCCCACGCGCTCATTGGCCATGGATACATCCACAATGGCGTTGCCATCCCCGACCTCCGAGTACAGGTAGGTCCACCCAGCCAATCCCACCGATGGGCTCACCCACAGAAGCAAAACAAACGAGATCTTCCACATTATTTCCATCCTGCATCCTCCAGTTTCTTTAGCAGATCTTCAGCGTCATCGACCCTGGTCCCAGCCGGGTACAATCGAAGATAGTCAGTAAGCGCTCGCACCGCTCTGTCATAGTCCTTCAGCGACAGGTAACACTCAGCTATGTGAAAGGCCACCTCCTGGCGCAGGAGACCTTTGGGGAACTGCTTGCTGATGGAGCGGAAAGTAACGAGGGCCTGCAAAGGCCTGTTCAATTCATTCAAACGCAACATGCCTGCATGATACATGGCAGTCTCACAAAGATTGTCATCATCGGAAAGCGCAGCTACACGCAAGTATGTATCCAGTGATTTTTCAAGCTTGGACGACATTCGATACGCATCCGCCAATAGCATCAAGGTCCTAGGATCATCCGGATTTTTTGTAAGATGTCTCTCGATCACGGACATGGCCAAAGAGAGTTTTCGCTTAGCCAACAACTCCCTTGCCTTAGCCACGGGATCCACTTCCCCATATAAAGGTGGCGCAGCAGGATCGAGAGTTACATGACGCTCTACTTTCTCTCCCGGTCTCGGAAAAACCTGTACGGATTTTCTCAAAAATCCATCCGCCTTGAGACTGAGACTGATAAGCTTAGCAGGTTGCGCAAAAAGAACGGGTGTGCGGCCTATCTCCATTCCATCCATATATACCTTGGCCCCGCTGGGCACGGATTCTATTCGGACCTGTCCAAGTGACGATTTAGACCCGGGGGTGAAAAGTCTTACAAGCGCTAAGGCCAATGAGCCGTCAAGCACGCTTTTATCCAGTTGCATTCCGGATTCTTTGTTCAACACACGTATAATGGGAGCTTCGAGTTCAAAACGTTGTCCTACTTTATTGGATAATCTCAACCTTCCCTGGGCAAGATTCACTGAACATCTGTTGTCACCGAGGCGCTGGACGGAAAACTCAGTTCCGATTGCTCCAACGCTTCCGGCAGAACACTCGACCTCAAACCCGGCATGCCGTGGTTTATCCAGGTGTACGGCAACGCTCCCCCGTTCCAACTCCAGTTCCCACCGGTTGTTCCAACTGAATCGAACCAAGCTGTTTTCCATCACTGCCACTGAAGTCTTATCATCCAGTTGCACCACCACCTGTGAGCCGGCTCCCACATGGAGTTGCCTGCCTAAGGGCATGAACAATTCGGATCTTTGGGTCAATGGACCCTGCACCTCTCCAGTCAGGTATGTAACCCAGGCAGATTCCACAAGTGGTGATTGAGAAAGAGTAGGATTGTATGACGATGGAACTGAGTCAGAGGCATCAATCTTGGCCTTTTCTTGCTGAACTAAACTTGTTTTTCCTTTGAATACCATCCATGTAAACATCAATAAAACAGCAAAGGTCAATCCTGTCGCGACCTTCCATGGGAATAAGCTCTTATTCCTCGAAAGATTTTCAGAGTTGACCCTGGCAAACAAGGCATGCTTGTCGAGGCGAGCCATGGGTTCATCCACCATTGTTCGGATGGCTTTCCTGACTTCAGTAATCGAATCAAGTTCCTTTTGACAGATTGAGCAACCTGACAAATGCCGGGAGAAAGCACCACGCTCGTGTTCGGACAAAAGATCATCTATATAGCTTTGTACTTGTATCAACCTCGAACAACTCGTGGATTTTTTTTCACTGGCGGCCAATGGTAGAACCTCCTGAAGGCCTTCCTTGCATAATGCAACCTGGTCCAGACGGTTTTTTCGGAAATTCCCAACTGATCGGCGATCTGGCGTCCGCTGTAACCCTCCAATTCATACAGGACCAGGACCGTTCTGTGCTTGAATGAAATCTGCGATAAGGCCATGTGGACTGCGGCTGATCGCTGTTTTCGGACGACCTGGTCATCAGTTGAATCAGCTCTTTGCTCAAGCTGTGTTGCCTCTTGATTTGCCCTGTCAACCAGCCTCGACCACCTTGCCCAGGATCTTGCATGCTTTTTTGCAACCTTGATGCAGAGTCCAAAAACAAAAGATGAAAACGATGATTCACTTCGAAACGAGGGAATCGCTTTCCAGAGAGCCAGGTACACTTCCTGAATGAGATCTTCCTGATCAGGTACCGTTCCAACCAACCTGAAAAGTATCCTCTGTACATGATCAATTGTTTCATTGAAAATCTCGGCCCTTGCATCCAAGTCTCCATCCTGGCAACGCCGGATGACATCATTCAATACGGTTATCTTTTTCAAACCATGGGCCATGTCCGGCATTGTATACTATGGGTTGCCTGCAACCCTTAAAACCTTCAAAATTTTTAATATTTTTTTCAGAAAATATTTATGAGCAAATTCAACCCTGCCTCAAGTGAAATGCTCTGCATTTGCAGGACGGTTTTCGAACCTTCAGGTGTAGTATAGTTATACTTCTGTCTGCGCAAGAAAACAGCCGGCCCAGCATCTAGTTCAAGCAGAACCATTTCTCCCATCCTTATTCGTAGCGCCAACCCGGCAAAAACAACAGGATTCACCCTGTCAACGCTCTTTACCGAATCCAACCGTTCGATGAGAACATCCAACCGGCTCAAGGCAAGTTCCCCACCAAGTACCAGGCCCCACTTTGCCGATTCATTTCCCCAAAAAAATTTACCATAAACAGAAACTGGCCAAGACGTAAAAAGGGCATTTACATCGCCGACATCGATCCTCCGTCCCCTGACCGCAGCCAGAGTCAACCCGATTCCAAACCAGTCCGTAGCCGACCACTCCAAGCCTGCTTCCAAGCCCAAACCAGAATTTATCCAGTTTGGATGAGATGAAAAGAACCCTCCCACAAGGATGTTCAATCTACTACCATATGAGTGATTACAATCTGCTTTTTCGGGTGGACAGATGCAAGGCTTGTTTTCGTTACAGATTTTTCTATCTACATGACGCGCCTTTTTCTTCTCGATCCTCTTGCTTTTTGAAATGGGGACGTGTATCCCTTCCACAGCCCCATCCTTCAACGCGTTGGAAACCGCAAGGGCCACAACCCTGGCCAAGTCTTCTGCGGAGACTTGACTAGGACAAATTTCCCTCCTGATCAACCCCTGGGTTTTCAGATCAAGTATCCAAAGGCGAATAACCCTGGATGCAAGACAGTCTCTAGGAGGAATCAGCTCCCCCCACACCACGGCGCTTGCGCCGATTTCATCACCCGCTTGTCGGGCAATGGGCTCCACGGCGCCCGGCAATATGGGTTCGGTAGGTTGCTTTGCGATAACTTTCAAATTTACCTGAGGGAGAATTAAAAGAAGAGACTCCGCAACCAACCCCGCCCAGGGAAGTTGCAACTCTGCAGGACAATCACCGAAGATTGGAAGTACGAGCAATAAAGCATCTTTTGGCCGCCTGGTTTTTGTTTTGCCAGCCATGGCAATATTGGACGACATTATCAAGGCAGTTATGAAGACGAGGGACCTCATGGTTTTATAGCTCTCCCAAACGTCACCTCATGTTCTTGTCCTCATTAAAAACATTGGCACCCAAGCCAATATCATAAGCTCATTTTTCCTGAGCATTCAAACACAACTTTTATGTATTGTTTGCAAATATCATCAATTGGTACTATCTATCCATGAGCAGCACACATTGATCGGGAAAACACAAGATGAACTGTAAAGATTGCTTGCACTGGGCACCGCCTCGTTCCGTTGAATCCTTGCCGGACTATCCCATAGGGTTTTGTGAAATTTTTCAGAAAGATGTCGCAGGCGAATTTGCCGGCTGCGCAGGCCGCTTTTTCCTTTCAAAAAACCAAGATGAGTGGAAAGGAACCATGCATGAAAAAGAAGCTCCTGCAGATGCACCCATCGAGATTCCGGAAGGCGCCAAAATCGTCTCCATCTCCGAGCCCATCTCCAGTACCGGAGTGGTAAAAATCGTTTACCTGATTCCTGATGATTAGAGGTAAATTTTGAAAATCCATGAAATGAAAAGATACAAAAAACGCCGCTGGGAAGCGGCGTCAAAAGGTCTTCTGACATATTATTCTGACTTATTATTCTGATTTAGTCTGCTTTCTTCGTCTTTTTTGCTGTCTTTTTCCTAGAGCTTTTTCTCGAGGGTTTTTTCTCCTCAGGCAAGATCTCGATGAATGCCATTTTTGCATTGTCACCCATACGGTGCCCAGTCTTTATTATCCGGGTATAGCCACCTTGCCTGTCCTTGAATCTAGGGGCGATAGTATCGAAAAGTTTTTCCAGAGCTAACTCACGTTGCACTTTTCTGTTGTCAACAAACTCGCCAGTTGTACGCAAGCGCCTCGCTGCAAGCCGCCTCGAATGCAAATCGCCCTTCTTGCCGAGCGTTATCAAGCGCTCTGCTATTCTACGTAACTCTTTTGCCTTTTCTAGCGTGGTCAAAATCCTGTCATGGATAAACAGCGATGTCACCATATTGTTAAACATTGCCTTTCGGTGGGCGGTGGTGCGTCCGAACCGGCGGCTTTTCCTTTGATGCCTCATGATTCATCCTCCTGCGGCCGGTCCTTCTCCAAGTCCTTGGGCGGCCAATTATCCAACCTCATACCAAGGCCCAAACCCATCTCTGAAAGGATATCCTTGATTTCTTTCAACGATTTACGGCCGAAATTCTTTGTCTTGAGCATCTCAGCTTCAGTTTTCTGTACCAAATCACCAATAAATTTAATATTGGCGTTTTCAAGACAATTCGCAGATCTTACAGACAATTCCAGTTCATCCACTGAACGCAACAGCGTGTCTAAGAGCTTCTCATGTTCTTCATCGTGTTCATCTTCGTAAGTGTCATCTTCCTCAGGGAAGTTGATGAAGATAGTCAACTGCTCTTTGAGAATCTTTGATGCATAAGCCACTGCGTCCTCTGGACGAACACTCCCGTCAGTCCAGACTTCCAGAGTCAATTTGTCATAATCCGTCATTTGACCAACTCTTGCATTGGTCACCTGATAATTAACCTTCTTGATCGGAGAAAAGATAGAGTCTACCGGGATTACACCGACCTCATCATCTTCCTTTTTGTTTTGTTCCGCAGGAACATAGCCACGACCAACCTCGACCCTGAGTTCCATCTTCAAATGTCCCCTTTCAGAGACGTTGGCGATGTGCAGGTCAGGATTCAATACAGTGACCCCTGTAGGCAACTGAATATCAGAGGCCTTGATTTCACACGGACCCTTTGCATCCACAATGCATGTCTGGGGTTCCATGGTATCCATCTTGAGGCGAACTTCCTTCAGGTTCAAAATAATATCCGTCACGTCCTCGGATACCTCTGGAACAGAAGAAAACTCGTGCAGTACATCGTTTATCTTTACAGAAGTGAACGCTGCTCCCTTCAGGCTGGCCAATAACACCCGCCTCAGGGAATTACCGAGGGTTACACCAAAGCCACGTTCGAACGGTTCTCCAACGAACTTTCCATAGTTTTCACTAAGGGAATCACGATCAACCAATAAGCTCTTTGGCTTGATCAACTCTCGCCAGTGTTTTGAAATATCGAATGCCATGCTCCCTCCCACGAGAAAGCGGTCAATGCATTTAAGTTAAATTCTTCAGGCCTCTACTTCGAGTACAACTCTACGATCATCTGTTCCTGAATAGGCATGGTTATGTCTTCCCGTGTTGGAAAGGCTTTTATCATGGCCTTAAAATTATTTCTATCCAACTCGACCCAAGCAGGAAGACCTCTTCGTTCTACGGCATCGAGCGAATCGCCGAGGGATGCTATTTTCCTGCTCTTGTCGCGAACCTCCACGCTGTCGCCAACGTTTAGAACCGCTGATGGAATATTGACCTTTTTTCCATTTACCGTGAAGTGACCATGCCTGACCAATTGCCGGGCCTCTTTTCTCGTACGCGCGAATCCCATTCTGTATACCATGTTGTCCAAGCGTCTTTCGAGCAACAAAAGTAAATTCTCACCAGTTATTCCTCGCATACGACTAGCTCTATCGAAAGTCAGACGAAACTGTTTTTCCAACAATCCATAGATACGCTTTACCTTCTGCTTTTCACGAAGCTGCTGGCCATATGGCGAAAACTTCGATCTTCTCTGTCCGTGTTGGCCAGGAGGATAAGGTCTCCTGTCAACAGCGCATTTTTCGGTAAAGCACCTGTCTCCCTTGAGAAAGAGCTTTAGCTTTTCACGACGACAATACTTACAAACTGAACCAGTATACCGAGCCACTGGATCCTCCTCCTAACGGGCCTTTTAGCCTTAGACCCGGCGCCGTTTTGGCGGCCGGCAACCATTGTGTGGAATTGGAGTTACATCTTTTATCATTGTTATCTTCAAGCCGGAAGCCTGCAATGCTCGTATGGCAGCTTCTCTGCCGGCACCCGGGCCTTTCACCTCGACACCGATTTGTTTCATGCCATGATCCTGCGCTTTTTTTGCTGCGTCCTGCGCAGCCAATTGCGCGGCAAATGGTGTGCTCTTTCTCGAACCTTTGAAAGCACGGGTCCCTGCACTTGCCCAGGAAATGGCATTACCTGCCATATCGGTAATAGTCACTATGGTGTTATTAAAAGTGGCCTTGATATGTGCAATTCCACTTTGAACGTTTTTCTTTACCTTCTTTTTCTGCTTGACCATCTTCGTTCATACCCTCTCTCGCGGCTCAGAGATCTTTTTGGACCTCACAACACCACGCTCTACCGACCTTTTTTCTTCACAATAGCCCTTCGAGGGCCTTTTCGTGTTCTTGCATTGGTATGGGTTCTTTGCCCATGTACCGGCAATCCGCGTCGATGCCTGAGCCCACGATAGGCACTCAGGTCCATCAACCTCTTGATATTCATCGAGACCTCGCGGCGAAGATCTCCCTCCACCTTGTAATTGCCATCGATGAACTCTCTCAATCTCTTTACCTCGTCCTCGGTCAGATCGTCTGTTCTTTTATCAGATTGAACACCTGTTTTGGCAACAATCTCCTTTGCCCTGGTACGCCCAATACCAAAGATATAGGTAAGAGCGATAACGGTCTGCTTATTACGGGGCAGGTCAACTCCTGCTATACGTGCCACTTCTGGTTCCTCCTATCAACGCAGTTCTAAAGGTATTTCAACCCTGGCGCTGCTTATGGCGAGGATTTTCACAAACCACCCGCACTATTCCTTTTCTTCTAAGAATTCGGCACTTGTTACACATCTTTTTTACCGATGACCTTACCTTCATATCGGTTCTCCTTCCGAACGTCGGCTAAGCACAAGAGGACCATCTTTTCCAATGGCAATAGAGTGCTCAAAATGCGCAGATAATTTACGATCTCTTGTTAGCTGTGTCCAGCCATCCGGCGCGGTTTCCACCTGCCAGGTTCCTTCGTTTATCATGGGCTCTATAGCAATTACCAAGCCGACACGCAAGCGCTCGTTATGTCCACTCGACCGATAGTGCGGAACCTGGGGCTCCTCGTGCAAAGCTCGTCCAATTCCGTGTCCCACAAAATCTCTTACAACCGAAAATCCCTCACTTTCGGCGTGGTCCTGTATGACACTGCCGATATCGGAGAGGCGATTTCCAGGCACGGATTTTCCTATTGCGAGTTCTAAAGCTTCTTGTGTCACTTTCATCAAACGTCTCGCAGTATCACTAACCTTGCCAACAGCCACAGTCAAAGCAGAATCGCCATAGAATCCTTGGTACTTGGCACCGCAATCGATAGATACGATATCACCCTCCTTCAAAATCCTTTTCTCGGAGGGTATTCCATGAACCACTTCTTCATTTATAGAGATACACAAAGTTGACGGGAATGGATATGGTCCGCTTCCTTTGTATCCCTTGAATGCAGGTTGAGCACCTGCAGACCTTATTACGTCTTCAGCGATGCGATCCAATTCCAAAGTTGAAACGCCTGGTTTGGCAGCATCACGCGCGGCCGATAGGGCTTTCGCCACAATCTGATCAGCAGCACGCATGAGTTCAATCTCATCCTTTGATTTCAAGTAAACTGCCATGCTTTTCCCAACGA
This sequence comes from uncultured Myxococcales bacterium, assembly GCA_964431605.1. Lineage (GTDB taxonomy): Bacteria > Myxococcota > B64-G9 > B64-G9 > B64-G9 > JALVPF01. The sequence goes on along the minus strand of CAYSLH010000045.1, from coordinate 11,336 downwards.
TTCTCAAATCTATTACTCTTTTTCCTTGGCGCCATCAACGCTTGGATCTACCTCTGATGCGAGGCCCCTTGGGTCCGGTAAGTCCATCATAGTGCCTGGTGATCAAGTGGGTCTCTATTTGGGAAACCGTGTCCAGCGCGACTCCAACAACGATAAGCAAACTAGTTCCACCATAATAGAATGGAACGTTGAACTGCTGAATCAGAATCGTTGGCAAAACACAGACCGCCGATACGTATATTGCGCCACCAAAAGTGATTCGACTCAAAACCTTATCTATATACACTGCCGTCTGTTTTCCTGGCCTGATTCCAGGAATGTAACCACCATATTTCTTCATATTGTCAGCAACGTCTATGGGGTTGAAAGTAACAGCCGTGTAGAAATAGCAGAAAAATACTATCAATACAACGTACATTGTCATATATGCCCAGCTTCCCGGGCTCAACGCACTCTTTACATCCTGCATCCATGGCGTATTGATAAAATTGGCCAATGTAGCGGGAAACATCAAGATGGACGATGCGAAAATCGGGGGTATCACGCCGGAAGTGTTAATTTTCAACGGCAGATGGGTACTCTGGCCTCCATACATCTTCCTACCGACCACTCGCCTTGCATATTGAACAGGAATTCGCCTTTGTGCTCTCTCGAAGAAGATGATGATAGCGACCACGACCACAGCCACAACCACAATGAGAAACAGCACAAAAGGTTTCATCACACCGTTTTGCACATAAGTAAAGGTGTTGAATAACGCATTTGGCAAATTCGCCACGATGCCGGCAGTGATTATCAAGGATATACCGTTTCCAATCCCACGCTCTGTTATCTGTTCACCCAACCACATGATGAAAGCCGTTCCCGCAGTCAAAGATATAACGGTAAGCATCCTGAAGCCCCATCCGGGATTGGCCACGGCGGCCGCTCCAAGATTGGACCTGAGACTCTCCAGGTAAAAGGCGATACCGATACCCTGGATGATGCTGAGCATAACAGTTCCGTATCTTGTATACTGGGTGATCTTTTTCCTGCCCATCTCGCCTTCTTTCTGAAGACGCTCCAGGCTTGGCACGACCACTGCCATCAACTGCAAGATAATGGATGCGCTGATGTATGGCATGATACCCAAAGCAAACACTGACATTTGCCTCAAGGCACCGCCGGAAAACATATTAAAAAGACTAAAAAGAGACCCGGACGTTGCACCGAAAAGCTTATGAACAACTGCGCGATCCACACCAGGAACGGTCACGAAAACACCGATACGGTAGATTCCGAGCATAATAATGGTATAAAGGATCCGCTTTCGCAGCTCCGGTATCTTTGTCAGACTTCCAAATACGGACGGCACGTCAGCCCTCCTGGGGAGCAGGTTTCGCCTTCCTGCGAATGGCGGCGATAATCTCCACCGATCCGCCGGCTTTTTCAATCTTTTCCCGGGCAGTCTTACTAAAGCCCTGGGCTTTCACTGTCAGAGGGCGATCCAGTTCTCCTACACCAAGAATCTTGACCAGATCCGTTACCCGCTGAATCAATCCAGCTGTTTTCAACACCTCCGGATCAACCACTGAGTCAGCATCGAAGCGAAGCAGATCCTTCAGGTTGACCGGGGAGAAGTTCTTTCTCGAAATATTTTTGAATCCGCGTTTTGGCATACGCCGCTGCAAGGGCATTTGCCCACCTTCGAATCCAGGCCTGACCTTCCCGCCGGAACGAGATTTTTGTCCTTTATGACCACGTGCGGCAGTTCCACCCCAACCACTGGCATCGCCTCTGGCCACACGTCTTTTATTTTTTACTGCTCCTGCTGGGCGTTTAAGGTTTCCAAGACCCATTGGTTCCTCCTGCTGGAGACGATGGAATCAACCAACGTCTATTCAGCTCTCCTCTACCCGCAACATGAATTTCACTTTCTCGACCATTCCTCTGATTGCGGGAGTATCTTCTAACTCGACAGTCTGTTGCATTTTTCTCAAACCCATTCCAGTCAAAGTCTTTCTCTGTGACTGGGACCTGCCAATCGGACTCTTTACCAGTGTTATCTTTATGCGTGAAGCCATTTCTCACCCCGCAAGCTATCCCTTGAGTTTTTCTATGGGGATGCGTCTGCGCTTGGCAACAGTCTCTGCGCTCTCTAGTTCCTGGAGGGCTGCCATGGTTGCCTTGGTTACATTGTGTGGGTTGTTGGTACCGATGCACTTGGTCAAAACATCGCGGACTCCGGCTACCTCGAGAATAGCCCTGACTGGTCCACCGGCAATAACACCGGTTCCTGGGCTAGCAGGTCTAAGAAGGACTCTGCCCGCCCCGTAGCGGCCAACTACTTCGTGGGGAATCGTTCCATCGACAATGGGAATGTCCACCATCGCTTTTCTTGCGTTTTCATTTCCCTTGCGTATGGCCTCGGGAACCTCATTGGCCTTACCCATGGCAACGCCAACAGATCCATTCCCATCGCCTACGACCACTACTGCACTGAAACTGAAACGGCGTCCACCTTTGACCACCTTTGCAACGCGGTTGAGGTTTATCAGCCGATCCTGGAGTTCCAGTTCTTCGCTATCTGCCATATTACGGTTCACGAGCTGCCTCCGGTTAGAACTTCAGGCCTTTTTTGCGGGCACCATCAGCCAGCTTGGCCACTCTGCCATGATAGACAAAGCCATTACGATCGAACACGATCTTGTCCACATTTTTTGCAAGACAACGTTCAGCAACAAGGTTCCCAACCTTCTCGGCTATTTCCGCTTTCTTGAGATCCTTGATTTCATCCCTGATTTGCTTTTCCACCGAACTTGCTGCCGCGATGGTCTTGCCGCTTTCATCATCAATTATCTGCGCGTAAATATGTTTAGCTGAACGAAACACCGTCAGCCGAGGTCTTTCGGCCGTACCGCGAATCTTCCTTCTAATGCGGTACTTCCTTTTCAGATAGGCTTGCCTATTTCTTTTAGTGATCATGAATTCACCTCGTTACGATCCTATTGCATCCCTATCGCATCAAGTTATGGCCTTTTTACCGGCCTTCTTCTTGATCCGTTCATTCTCATACATAATCCCCTTAATCTTATAAGGATCAGGGACCTTGGTAGCTCGAATGACTGCCGCCACTTGTCCGACTCTCTGGTTGTCAATCCCCTTGACGACCACCTTCGTCTGCTTCTCGACCGTAACTTCCACGTCATCAGGAATCTTGTGAACCACAGGATGAGAAAAGCCCAAATGCAAAGTGAGATCCTTACCGCTCATTTCAGCACGATATCCAACTCCACTAATGGTCAAAGCCCTCTCATAACCTTTTGCTACGCCCTGCACCATATTTGCCAACAAGGATCTAATCAGTCCCTGGTTCGCACGATAACTTCTGCTATCGTCATCACGGTTCACGACAACTCTTTTTTCTTCCACGGAAAGACTAACACCAGGCACGAGATTTTGTTCGAGCTTTCCCTTGGGGCCTTCCACCAGAAATTTCTCATCTCTTACAGAAACCTTGACTCCAGCTGGAATCTCAACCGGCTTTTTTCCTATCCTAGACACGACCAATCCCTCTCTAACCCACGCTAACCAATATGGTCACAGCGAAGGAATATGGGTTACCAGATAGAGCAGAGATACTCTCCACCAACTTTCTCGCGTCGGGCCTTCCTGTCGGTCATCAACCCGCGAGAAGTTGAAATAATTGCGGTTCCGAGACCATTCCTGACCTTCGGTAATTCTTTGCTGGAGACATATACTCTCCTGCCAGGCCTGCTCTCTCTCTTCATTCCCAAAATCACCGGCCTGCCCTTTTCGTCATATCTCAGGTTCAACACCAGCAGACCCTGAAGGCGATCAGGTACCTTTGTCACGCTCTCGATATAACCCTCGTCTCTGAGGATTTCAGCCATACGAGCCTTGATTTTAGAAGCGGGAATCTTCACTTCTTCATGTTTAGCCATTTGGGCATTGCGAACTCTAGTAAGAAAGTCCGCGATCGGATCATTTATCGACGACATGGCACTAACACTCCTTGTCCTGCAAGCGCCAGAGTTACCAACTGGCCTTGGTTACTCCAGGAATCTCACCCTGGAGAGCCAACGTCCGGAAGCAAATTCGGCACATATCAAATCGGCGCAAATAACCTCTGGATCTCCCACAAAGTGGACATCTGTTATAGGCTCGCACCTTGAACTTTGGTTTTCTCTTCGCTTGAGCAATCTTTGACTTCTTTGCCACGACGCTCTCCTATTTCTTCTTCTTGAAAGGCATTCCGAGATTAGCCAACAGGGCACGCCCTTCTTCATCTGTTTTTGCTGTTGTAACTACTGTTATATTAAGACCCATGATCTTTTCGATTTTGTCATAATCGATCTCTGGGAAAATAATCTGCTCTCTGATTCCCAGCGTAAAATTCCCGCGCCCATCAAAAGATTTGTTTGAAATTCCCTTGAAGTCCCTGACCCGGGGAATGGCTATGTTGACGAGTCGATCGAAAAATTCATACATCCTCTCTCTTCGCAACGTAACCCGGCAACCAATGTTTACGCCCTCTCTGAGCTTGAAGTTCGCAATAGACTTGCGAGCTTTCGTAATCACTGGTTTCTGACCAGTTATCTGGGCCAGCTCCATGGCCGCAGAATCTAAGATTTTTGGATTCTGTAGCGCTTCGCCCAGTCCCATGTTTACGATGATCTTGTTCAACCTCGGTACTTGCATCTTCGAGGTATAGCTGAAGGTATCGATCATCTTTGGAATGACTTCCTGTTCGTATTTTTCCCTGATTCTTGGTTTCATGGCTACTCCGCCAGGATCCGGCAGCTGCTAGTCCCTGTCAACGCTCTCGTTACACTTTGGGCAATATCGCCTTTTAGTGCCATCTTCGAGCCGCCTGATCTTCGCGACCGTTGGCTTGTTGCAATTAGCGCAAACCAACTTCACATTTGAAATATTAATAGGTGCCGACGTCTCGATAATTCCACCCTGAGGCGCCTTTTGATCTTGGCCGGCCTTTACATGCCTTTTGACAACATTGACACCTTCAACGATAACACGCCGCTTCCCATCGAGAACCTCGAGAATCTTTCCCTGGCGTCCCTTATCGCGACCAGTCAGTACCAAAACCAAATCATCCTTCTTGATTCGCATGATATCCGCCTCACAAAACTTCCGGAGCCAAGGAGATGATTCTCATGAATCTTTTTCCTCTCAACTCTCTGGCAACCGGTCCAAAAATACGTGTACCGATGGGTTCAAACTGCGGATTGATAAGAACAGCCGAATTGTCATCAAACTTGATGTATGTACCATCAGGCCTTCCAACCTCCTTGGCTGTCCGGACGATCACGGCTCTTCGTAGTTCACCCTTCTTCACCTTGGACTCAGGCAATGCTTCTTTTACGGTTACAACGATGATATCACCCAGTCCGGCATACTTCCGTTTCGAACCACCTAATACCTTGATGCACTGAACGCGTTTAGCGCCAGAATTGTCCGCCACGTTGAGCATCGTCTGCATCTGAATCATGGCCGTCTCCTTGCCCCTGTTTGGTCAAAATCATCCAAGACTCGATCCAGGGTCTAACGTCTACCCAAACGCTTTGGTAAGAATTTTTCTTACCCGCCAACGCTTGGTTTTACTAAGTGGCCGGGACTCGATGATCTCAACTACATCACCAACACGACAGTCGTTTCTCTCATCGTGTGCCTTGAAGCGACGACGACGCCGGGTATATTTCTTATACCGCGGATGAAGAACCATTGTCCGGACTTCAACGACCACGGTCTTATCCATCTTGTCACCGATCACCGTACCGGTCTGTATCTTTCTTTTACCTCTACCAGTGTCTTCCATGGCTTGTTCAACCCCTCGTAGAACCTCGCCTCTCAATCGGCGACGTCTGCATCCTCTCTGGAGACCACCTTACGAATTCCCAACTGATGCTCCCTCAGAATCGTCATAACCCGTGCGAGGTTCCTCTTCGCATGTCGCAGGCGAGAGACATCGTCGAGTTGCCCAGTAGCATGTTGGAAACGCAAGTTGAAAATATCTTGCTGAATATCCAACACCGTTTGTTGAAGTTCCTCAAAAGACCTCTCCCGGTATTCTGACGCTCTCATAACTCTTCACTCCGGAAGACGGTTTTAGTCGACAAAGGCAATTTGTGCGAAGCAAGCCTGAATGCCTCTCTCGCGGTTTCCTCATCGACTCCCACCATCTCAAAAAGCATCCTGCCTGGCTTGATGACAGCCACCCAGGTCTCTGGTGAGCCTTTACCTTTACCCATTCTGACCTCGAGCGGTTTTTTGGTAAGAGGCTTGTCAGGAAAGATTCGAACCCATATCTTTCCACTTCTCTTAACATGTCGGGTGATGGCGATTCGGCTTGCTTCGATTTGTCTTGCCGTGATCCAACCACAGTCGGTAGCCATCAAACCACAATCTCCAAATGCAAGACTATTGCCTCGATAGGCTTTGCCGCGCATTTTTCCTTTTTGTCTTTTACGCCATTTTACCTTATTTGGTTGCAACATGGCTCTCTCCCAACTCTTGGTGCAAAACGCCTACTTGGCACCACGCTTCACCCGGTCCAGGATTTCACCTTTGAAAATCCAGACCTTTACTCCTATGGTTCCATAGGTGGTCTTTGCGGTGGCAACCCCGTAATCAATGTCAGCACGAAGAGTATGCAGTGGGACTCTTCCTTCCCTGTACCATTCGATTCGAGCCATCTCAGCCCCACCTAGCCGCCCGGCACACCGAATCTTGATTCCCTTTGCACCGAACTTCAACGATGTGGACACGGCTTTCTTCATGGCACGGCGGAATGCGACACGGTTTACCAATTGGCTGGCAACGTTTTCAGCAACCAACTGTGCATCGACTTCAGCCTTACGAACTTCCCGGATGTTCAGAAAGACTTCACTATCGACAAGTGTCTGGAGCTCTTTCTTCAAGCTCTCAACACCAGCACCACGTTTTCCGATTACTATTCCAGGCCTGGCTGTGAAAACGTTGACTTTTGCCTTGTCGCCAGCTCTTTCTATCTTGACCCTCGAAATTCCTGCACGTTCCAGGCTCTTACGAATATGACGGCGTAAACGAATATCTTCGTGCAGCCATTTGGCGTAATTCTTCTTCGAGACCCACTTAGAGTCCCAAGACCGAATGACTCCCAACCTGAACCCGATGGGATTTACTTTCTGACCCAAGGGTGACCTCCTTGTTGACAAGTCCAAAGTGCTCACAAGAGCACTTTTAGGACTCCGCGTCTTCTAACAATACAGAGACGTGACTCGTCTTCTTCTGAACCAAAGTCGCTCGTCCCATGGCTCGCGGCCTGTATCTCTTGATAGTAGGCCCTTGATCAACTTGGATTTCCTTTATCTTCAGGGAATCCACATCAATATTCTCAGCGTTAGTAGCATTGGCCAAGGCCGCCTTGAGCATTTTTGCCAGCGGTGCCGCAGCGCTTCTTCGCGTAAACTCCAAAATGGCCAATGCATCTTCTAACTTTTTTCCTCTTATGATATTCGCAACAGCTCGAACTTTACGGGGAGCGATACGCAGGTAACGCAAGGTCGCTCTCTTGTGTTTCAATTCCTCGTTTTTTGCTTCCATGCGTTGTTTTCTACGCTTTTGACGTTGACTCATCTCACACCTCTTGGAATGCCAAGTACTTCAACCTAACCGGAACTCAGCCCTTCTTTCCCGGCTTAGGTTTAGATTTTCTATCTCCCGCATGCCCTCGGAAAATCCGGGTAGGAGAAAACTCACCCAATTTGTGTCCCACCATGTTTTCGGAAACGAAAACCGGGATGAACTTATTTCCGTTGTGAACAGCGAAAGTCAAATTTACCATCTCTGGAACGATAGTAGAGCGCCGGGACCAGGTTTTGATAACCTTCCTGTCACCTGTTCGCTGCGCCTCATTGACCTTCTTCATGAGATGCTCATCAACAAACGGTCCTTTTTTGATCGAGCGTGCCACTGTGCCCTCTCCTCACTAATTTCGTCGCTACTTCTTGCCGCGACGGCGGACAATCCATTTGTCCGTCCGTGGATTTTTCCGGGTTTTGTGTCCCTTTGTTGGAACGCCCCAAGGAGTTACTGGATGGGGGTTACCCTGTCCTGCTCTACCCTCACCACCACCATGCGGGTGATCCACCGGGTTCATGGCAACACCCCTGACTGCAGGTCGACGTCCCAACCAACGACTACGCCCGGCTTTGCCGAGTTTCATATTCTCATGCATTATGTTGCCAACCTGGCCCACCGTTGCCCAACACTCCCTGTATACCTTCCTCAACTCTCCCGAAGGCAATCGAATCAGGACATGCTTTCCCTCTTTGGCCATCAACTGACCGGACGATCCGGCAGACCTGATAAGTTGACCGCCTTTGCCAAGCTTTACCTCGATGTTGTGTATCGCGGTACCAAGCGGAATCGCACGCAACGGCAAATGGTTTCCAGGCTGAATATCAGCAGTCTCGGATGAAATTACAGTATCTCCCACCTTCAGGTCCACAGGCCATAAAATGTATGATTTGTCCCCATCCTTGTAATGAAGCAAGGCAAGATGCGCAGAACGATTCGGATCATACTCGATAGCCTTGACCACGGCGGGGATCTCGAGCTTGTTTCTCCTGAAGTCAACCAGGCGCAATCGCCTCTTGTGTCCCCCTCCACGCCTTCTAACGGTAATGCGACCCTGATTGTTTCTGCCAGAACTTCTCTTTTTGGATTTCGTAAGTTTTCGCTCTGGTTTTTTCTTGCTGATTTCTTTGTAATCATTCCCCGTCATATTACGACGGCCAGGAGTCATCGCTTTGTATACTTTAATACCCATTTCAGCCTCTCGCTACAGGTTGCGAACGCTAAATCAAACGCCGCTAAGCCCCTCGATTCGATCTCCTTCACGAAGACGAACTATAGCTTTCTTCCAGGAAGGACGCCTGCCCAGGTTACTTCCAACTCTCCTCAACCTCGTGGGAGTTCTCTGTGTTCTTACGGCCAAAACCTTCACATCAAAAAGCTCTTCGATTGCTTTTCTGATTTCAACCTTGTTGGCGTCTTTCAGCACCCTGAAAACCACCTGGTTCCCAGTCTCCTGCATCCTGGTGCTCTTCTCGGTGATAAGGGGTCGAACAATTATTTCTTCCGGCTTCCTCATGATTTCAACTCCCCTTCCAGCTTTTTGATGGAAGCTTCTGTTATCACAAGATTCTCATACCGGAGCAACTCGACAAGATTCAACCCCTCTACGGGTCTGAATGCGAATTTCGCCAGGTTTCTCGCAGAAAGTTTGAGCTTGTCATTACCCTTTTCATCCACCAACAAAGCTTTTTTCCTACCAAGCTTCTTCAAGGCCGAGGCCAGGCTCTTTGTTTTGATTTCAGAAAGAGTAAAGTCCTTGAGAACGGTAAGCTTGTTGTCTCTGACCTGTTCGCTCAATGCAGAAATCAAAGCCTTCCTGCGAACCTTCTTGGGAACTTTATATCCAAATGACCTGGGGGTAGGTCCAAAAGCAACTCCACCGCCCCTGTGATGGGGAGAACGCTTAGTGCCCTGACGCGCACGCCCGGTCCTTTTCTGCCGGAAAGGCTTCGCGCCAGATCCACTCACCTGAGCCCTGGTCTTGGTGGATGCAGTACCTTTTCGCATTCTGGCCATCTGACATTTTACCACTTCCCAAATCAGATCCTGACGAACCTTGGCTCCAAACACCTCGTCCGCCAATTCCAGACTGCCTACCTTCTTGTTTTCCAAATCTACGACGTCCACGGTTGGCATAACAGCCTCCGCGCTAAGATTTAATCTCGACGTCCACACCAGCCGATAAATCCAGCTTCATGAGGGCATCAAGAGTTTGTTGAGTCGGATCCAAAATATCGAGCAGCCTTTTATGAATCCTGATTTCGAACTGTTCCCTAGACTTCTTGTCCACGTGTGGTGATCTCAACACCGTATAGCGGCTAATCCTTGTGGGCAACGGGATTGGCCCAGCTACTCGGGCACCTGTCTGCCGTGCAGTGTCGATGATTTCGGACGCAGACTGGTCCAGTAGTTTATGGTCATAGGCTTTTAGCCTTATGCGGATTTTGGGAATATTCATGTCCCGCTCCCGTCCCTTCTGCAACCGCAGTTACTCGATGATCTCGGTGATTACGCCCGCGCCTACGGTCCGGCCACCTTCACGAATGGCGAACCTCAGCTCCTTCTCCATCGCTATGGGCGTTATCAACTCCACATCAAATCCTATGTTGTCCCCGGGCATTACCATCTCTACTCCGTCCGGCAACGTCACTGACCCGGTCACATCCGTCGTCCTGAAATAAAACTGCGGCCGGTATCCCTTGAAAAACGGCGTATGCCTGCCTCCCTCTTCCTTCGTCAGGATATACACCTCTGCCTTGAATCTCGTATGCGGCGTGATCGTACCGGGCTTCGCCAACACTTGCCCTCGCTCGATCTCCTCCCGCTTGACTCCTCGCAACAAACACCCGATGTTGTCTCCCGCCTGCCCTTCGTCCAGCAGCTTGCGGAACATCTCCACTCCCGTCACCACCGTCTTCTGCGTCTCCTTGATGCCCACTATCTCTACCGTGTCCTGTACCTTGACGATTCCTCGCTCCACTCGCCCCGTCGCCACTGTTCCTCGCCCGGATATCGTAAACACATCCTCCACAGGCATCAAAAACGGCTTGTCCACCGCCCTGACTGGCTCCGGTATATACTCGTCCATCGCCGCCAATAACTCAGCTATGGGCTTCGCATCCTCTGAATCAGGATCCGGTGACTGCAACGCCTTCATCGCAGATCCTACTATCACAGGTATATCATCTCCAGGGAACTTGTACGTCGACAACAGCTCCCTGACCTCCAACTCCACCAACTCCAGAAGATCCTTGTCGTCCACCAAGTCCGCCTTGTTCAAAAATACCACTATGTGCGGCACATTGACCTGCCTCGCCAACAAAATGTGCTCCCGCGTCTGAGGCATTGGCCCGTCCTCGGCGCTTACCACCAATATCGCTCCGTCCATCTGCGCCGCACCCGTGATCATGTTCTTGATATAATCCGCGTGCCCAGGGCAGTCCACGTGTGCATAGTGCCTCTTGTCGCTCTCGTACTCCACGTGGCTCGTCGCTATGGTCAATATCTTCGACTCATTTCGACGCCCCTGCGAAATCGACGCCCGGGCAATCTCGTCGTAGGACTGAAAATTCGCAAGCCCTCTCAAACTCTGGATCTTGGTGATCGCCGACGTCAACGTGGTCTTGCCATGATCCACGTGCCCAATGGTTCCCACGTTTACGTGCGGCTTTGTTCTTTCGTACTTTTCTTTGGCCATG
>CAYSLH010000044.1:0-21517 GCA_964431605.1 uncultured Myxococcales bacterium | reverse complement strand
CCACGTCTCTATGGTTGAACCTGGACTTAGTCGGCTACGAACTCAGAACCACACCTAGTAGAGGAGCCTCCTTTTTTCTCATGGTATCCGGCGGACTGACCCTTGGTCTCTATGGACAGTATCTATATGAAGAGAGTAACTGGCCTGGTGGTGATTTTGACATACAACCTCCGCCTCCCAGCCATGAATCCTACCTCGGAAGATGGGCGCCTCAGATGCGAGTTGCCTTGGGCGTTTCGTTTTGATTTACTCTACAGAGGCATATAGCTGATTGTTGGATCCAATCTCACTCTATTCGATAAGTGTCAAGTGACCAGACCCGACCCCAGATTTTATTGACATATATCCCAAATATCTAGATAATCTGAAGGTGGCTGCCCAATTATCCAAATTTCACCGGAAAATCGAACTTGAATTTCCCCAAAATCCCTACACAGGATCAGGTGCGATTTTTCTCTGGGGTCCGAGGAAAACCGGCAAGACGACTTTGCTAAGACAACGATTTCCTCACGCAAGGTGGTACGATTTGCTCAACACAGACCTGCAAACGGAGTTGTTGTTGCATCCGAACATGCTCCGGGAGCAGGTTTTGGCAGAACGTCCTGATGAACTGTTGATCGACGAGGTACAGAAAGTTCCAGCCCTGTTAGACGAAGTACACTGGTTGCTGGAAAACACCTCCATCAGAATTGTTCTTTGTGGCTCAAGCGCTCGCAAGTTGAAAAGAAATGCTGCCAATCTTCTGGGAGGCCGTGCCTGGCGGTTTGAATTGTTTCCATTGACCACTGCAGAAATTCCTGATTTCGATCTCCAGCGTGCTCTTTTGCATGGCTGTCTGCCAGCCCACTATCTCTCCAGTAAGCCACGGAGAACTCTCAAATCATATGTTTTTGATTACCTGCAAGAGGAGATAATTCACGAGGCCACAGTGCGAAATGTCCCGGCGTTTTCTCGCTTCCTGGAAATTGTCGCTCTCACTCATGGTCGTTTGCTCAACTACAGCAATATATCCCGTGAAGCCGGGGTAAGCGCAAAAACCGTAAGGGAATACTATCAGATCCTAAAAGATACACTTGTCGGTTTTGAGCTACCAGCCTGGACCCGACGCAAAAAACGACGGCTTATAGAAACAGCCAAATTCTATCTTTTTGATGTGGGTATTGCCAACTATCTGGCGGGCGTTAGACAAATCGTTCCAGGCACAGATGTATATGGCCGGGCTTTTGAACACCTGGTCATCAACGAAATCCTAGCCTGCATGTCGTACCAGGAAAAGGAACTTCCCCTGAGCTACTGGAGGACCAGCACAGGATATGAGGTTGATCTGATCATTGGTGATATGGATTGCGCCGTGGAAATCAAATCCACCAACAGAATAACCAACAAGGATCTAAAAAGCTTGCGGGTTCTGAACGAGGAACATCATCCAAAACGCATGGTATTGCTGTCTCCTGATGTCTCCCGACGACGCACTGAAGACGGTATCGATATCATGCCCATGGCAGAGTTTTTTGTAGAACTCTGGGACGATCGACTCCTCGGGTAATCATACGTAACGCTCCACATGCAATTCTCAAAAGCCGTGGATGAGCAATTATCTCAAAGACCTCTCCATGTCTCTGTCGAAAAATATCTCGGGTGTGATCGCCATCGAAAAAAAAAGCTCCAAACGAAGAAGTTGGTCAGTACCCATTTAAACACCACTGTCTATTGGGTCGGAGCGATGACTTCGACTGGTTGCGCCAATGCCGATTAGACAGAGGGTCCTGGCAGATCCGCGCGACCATTATCAGATTCATATTGCCAATTTCAGGTATAAGTAATAGAGATAAGTGGTCTTGGCGAGTGGAAAGGGAAGTCGGTCAAAGTCCGACGCGGTCCCGCCGCCGTGAGCGAAGACGAAACCGGCAAACAAAGCCACTGGGCCTTTGGCCTGGGAAGGCTGCCGGGAATAGGATGACTCGCAAGCCGGAAAACCTGCCGCTCGCCTCAACGCAAATTCTTCCCGAGGAGGAAGATTGTCATGCCAAGTCGCTTATTGTCGATAGTATTGTTATTCATTTCTTGGCTTGCTGCCTGTGGTCAGAAAGTTCCCACCAGTGACGCAAAGGGACCAGTACCATGGACACAGGTTCTCAATCCCATTCATCAAGGCGCGGTGCTGAGTTTTACCCACCCGGAACAGTTCGTTGTGGAAGTAGGCACATCCCTTGATGCCAATGCCACCAACCCAGACCATTGGCAACGTGCCGAAACCCTGCCCCTTCCCCATAGCCCCGGCCAGGTAAAGGTATTCGCCAGAATGAAGGATGCAGGAGCAGACTATGGAAGCACTTTTTCCTGGACCTATGAAGTAGTACAAGCCTATCCGCCGCCTGCCGGGGAGCAAGGATCCAAGGCCATCGCCATGGACGATGAAAGGATCGTGTCCTGGGCCACAGACATCGTACAGGTTGATTTCGGCCAAGAGGTCGATGAACAATGGAAGGACGGAAATTTAGCATTGGGTCCGGCGGATGGTACATCCACAGGGGTGCTTTGCCTGGGCAGGGGGGGCAGCGTTGTGCTGGGATTCGATCCGCCTATCGGAGATGGTCAGGGCGAAGATTTTGCTATCTTTGAAAACGGGATCAACGACACGTTCTTGGAACTTGCTACTGTGGAAGTCAGCACGGATGGAAAGACGTTTCTTTCATTTGCCAGCGCCTATCTTGGACACGAATCCATTGATCCGTACGGGCAGGTAGATACCAGGCAGGTGGGAGGCCTGGCAGGAAAATATCGCCAGGGTTTTGGTACACCGTTCGATCTGGCCCTTTTGAGACAAGCCCCTGAAGTCTTGAACGGCAGCGTGGATCTGGACGATATAAAATTCGTCCGCATCAAAGACTTGGTTGGCGATGGCAGCCAAAAAGACAGCTTTGGTAATCCGATCTATGATCCCTACCCCACAAGCGGTTCAGCCGGATTCGACCTGGATGCAGTGGCGGTCTTGAACCAGGGTTTTTGACCAAAGCCCTGGGAGCAACTTGTTGTGAGCAACCGAGTAAAAAGCGTTTTCCTGATCATGCTGGCATACCTAGCCGGCACGTATCCAAGCGTCCATGCGGCAGACGACGACACTCACAAAGAATCTGAACAAACTAAAAGCCTTTCAGAACAGGAGCAAAAAGATCTCCTAAAGCTAGCCCCTGAGACCATAGTCATAAAGGCTCACCGTCTTGCGTCAGGCGACGAGACGACATCCCTTACCGAGACTCTGGACGTGTCCGAATCCGATTCCAGGTTCCAGTCCGTAACCCAGGTCATTGATGACTCAGTGGGAGTTCGGGTAAGAACCCTTGGAGGGCTTGGCTCTTACGGTGCGGCATCCATTCGAGGTTCCGCTCCCAACCAGGTGCCTGTCTACCTCGACGGGATCTTGTTGAACGCCGGCGGTTTCGACACTGTGGACCTCGGAGACCTGTCCCTGGACCTTTTCGAAAGAATCAACATCTATCGCTCAGGGGCTCCCACGAGCCTTGGCACCGTGGGAATCGGTGGAGCCATTCAGCTAAATACCAGAACCATTGCTCAAGCCCTTTGGCAAGGCGCCATGAGTGCTGGGTCAAACAACACTTACAGGCTAATGGCCCTCGGAAGCTCACGACTGGGATCTGCAGCGAGTTTTCTGGCACTGGCGTCTGTGTCCGGTTCTTCCGGCGACTTTTTGTATTACGACGACATGGGCACCAGGTTCAATGCGGAAGACGATCTCATACGTCCGAGGAGCAATAACGATCACAAGGAATTTAGTGCTCTACTAAAAGTCCACACCAAGGCAGGAGCATGGAATTGGGACCTTCTCGAAAACTTTTTTTTCAAGACACAAGGTGTTGCCGGTATGCAAAGCTCCATGACCAGGTACGCAACCCTGCAAACTTCTCGAAATGCCACCTCGGTCCAAACCTCCTATTCAAGCGAGAACGGCTGGAGCCTGCGGCCTGAGATAAACTACCTGTATCTTACAGAGAATATGAACGATTCCCATGGTGCCCATGGCGAATTGGGTATGGGCCGGCAGCATACATCGACCACGACCCATGCTTTGTCATGTGGAGTCACGTTTCAGATGGAGGAGGCACAAGGGCATTTCTCTACCCTCAGAACAGATTTCAGGTATGA
Source organism: uncultured Myxococcales bacterium (assembly GCA_964431605.1). Lineage (GTDB taxonomy): Bacteria > Myxococcota > B64-G9 > B64-G9 > B64-G9 > JALVPF01. Next base: position 17,353 of record CAYSLH010000044.1, on the reverse strand, counting down.
ACGAATGAATCAAGTGGACATGCTCAACGATATGGATATGGGGACCAGGCAACGATTGCGCGGAGCCTTGGCAGCCCAACATCAATGGACCATAGCTAGTAGACTGTCCTTGCTGCCATCAGGAAGAATCGAGTTCCTGCAAAGTTCATTTGGAGAGGGCAACGCACCGGGCCTGGTCGCCCCACTCCCAGAAAAATCCACTACAGAAGCATTGTGGCAGCTGGCGTTAGGAGCGAAATGGGACATTGTAAAAAACATATCGTTTGTGACCAACGTCGGCAGGTACGTCCGAGCTCCCACTCTGGGAGAGCTTTTCGGATACAGGGGCACTGTTGTTGGCAACCCGGACCTGGATTCCGAGACAGGGATCAAGTCAGACATGGGCCTTTTGTTTTCCGTGGACAAAATAGGCCCTTTGCATCACGCAAAGCTTCAGGTGGCGGGCTTTGCGTCCTGGACCAGGAACCTGATCGCCTACTGGCAAAACTCCCAGAATACGGTCAAAGCCCAAAACATCGATGCAGCAAGGATCATGGGCGTGGAACTCAACACATCCATCCAACCATTGACCTTTTTGAAAATCATCGGCAACTACACGTTCATGGACACCAAAAACCAATCCGACACTCCGTTTTACCGGGACAAAGCCCTGCCTGGTCGCCCGGCACACGAATTGTATGCGAAAATGGAATTATTCCACGATACATCCAAATGGTCGGCATCTGTTTGGACTGACGTTTCTTACACGGGAGGGAACTATCTGGACCCCAGCAACATGAAAGACGCGGGATCACGCGCCATCATCGGAACTGGTCTTCGCATATCAAATCCGCGCTATGGATTGAGCCTTACCGTGGAGATAAAAAACCTTCTCGACACCATCATCGTAACCACCATGGATGGATACGAACGAGCACTGCAAGACTATGAAGGATTCCCTCTCCCCGGAAGAACCATCATGGCCACATTGAGATGGAAAGTACGAGATGGAGATGACAATTCATGAACCTCAACCGAACACTTTGGGCAATTGCGCTACTGCTCCAGGCTTGTGCGGCACCGGGGCAAAGCGATTATCATGGAAGTATATCGGGTGCCGCGGCAGTTGTGGTCACCACTGATTACAGGACAGGCAGTTGGGCGGTCGTTAGCCTGGATCACGCAAAAGTGGAGAAAGGGTTCGGTATCATCCACCAAGACACGATCTGCAGATACTCACCCATTACGAAAAAAATGTATCTCGTACAACGTATGGGCGCTGACGCCGTGGCTGTAATGGATCCCATGAATGGCTATGCCATAGAATCGGAATTTTCCGTAGGACAGGCCACCAACGCACAGGATATCGCGGTGGTCTCCACAGATCGAGCGTACGTGCCAAGATATTCCAGTAAATCTTTGCTCGTACTCGATCCGGCAACAGGCGAAAACATCGAAGAATTGGACCTTAGCCCATGGGCAGACAGTGATGGAATGGCAGAACCGGGCTGGGCCCTTGCTAATGAAGGTAAAGTATTCGTGGCCATACAGAGACTGAAAGATTTTCAACCTACAGGTTACAGTTCCATGCTGGTGTTCGATGGCACAACAGGAAAAGTAATCAAAGAGATCAAACTGGTGGGCACGGATCCTTTCTCAAAGCTGAGATATTGCGCCCCGCTCGACTCTATCGTCATAGGAGAAATCGGAAAATTGTCCGTACTCGATGGAGGGGTCGAATTGCTCCACACTTCCGATCTTACATCGAGCGGATTCATCATAACCGAAAAAGAACTAGGTGGAGATATCATCGATGTCGTCATCGCAAGACATCACAAGGGTTACGCAATAGTATCACACTCCAGGGATGATTTCTCAGCAAGTACCAGCGTGGTATCCTTTGACCCTGATACGGGCAAGATGCTATCTACCTTGGCCCAATCGGAAGCATTCGATCATTCTTTTCTGGAACTCACCCCATCTGGAGAGCAACTTTGGGTTGCTCAACGAAAACGAACCGACCCTGGTGTGCGAGTGTTCGACACCCAAACGGACGAAGAGTTGACATCAGATCCCATCGACGTGGGACTCGCTCCTTTCATGATTTGTTTCGCAAACCTGGACGACTAACACATGATAGGCATTGAAAAAAATCACAACAGTCCAGGTGCTAGATGCCTGACGACCGATTGATCTATACCTTCAGATAGCCTGTGCTGCAACAACCTAATATACCAATCAAGTACCCTTTCCGGTACGTTTTCCAAAAACGATACGAGGGCTTTTTCCAGTGGACTGCCTGTGAGACGACCTGATTGCAAATCATCCATTATCCGTGCAAACACTCTCCACGACATGACCAGCCCAACCCCTTCTGAAGGTCGCGCCATAAAATCACTGACATCCGGAAAACCAAATGGAAGGAAAAAGTCCGCATGGAAAGTCCAGAGCAGCCACCTTTCCAGCAATCCGGAATTGGAAGATTCCAGGATGCGCCTGAGCATGAATTTTTTCCCTTCTACTGACGTGCTCTTGTCCATGCGAGTCAACTGGGAAAAAAACCGCTCCAGGTCCTTTTCTGTAAAAGATGCCGGCAGTATCTCCATCTGACCTTCCTGCTGACAATTTGTTCTTGACCTTGGGGGCTAGTCGGCGATCTGGTATTTTGCTTTCACCACCACAGGCTGTGTCATTCTCAGTTCTACTGGTGCCATTCGAATCCTGGTCAGTCCAAACGGGCTCCATATGTCATACTCATCAGCATCCAACGACCGTCCATCAACCTGAACTCGATTCACCTCTATCTTACCGAGTGGCAACTCCAGGTATACCAAGATCGGGTCACCGTATTTCAGATCCAGGGTGACTACCCGTTGAAAACCTGAATCCTCTACGGTCATGTCAAACCTGGTAAAACCCACCCGGAGATTTCGCCATGTCATCGACTGCCAGTAGTTGGGCAACCTTGGGGCAAGATGAACCTCACCGTCCGGAGCGTCCTGTCTCAGGCCTGTCAGGTAAAAAACCATGGCATCCAGGTTTACAGCTCCCTCCCAAGGTCTGCATCTTGCGGACATATCGCTTACGGTGCCGGAGGCATCGTAGAGCAACTGCAAGATGGAGTAATCGTCATAAATGTGATCTTCCGAAAAGTTTCCTGACGGTGACGCCGCGAGCCCCAGAGAATTGAAAGCGTTCTGAGCCTCCGGGTGATCTGTCATGGCGAGATTGGTGAGATAATAGCCCGGCACCATTCCTGTAAATATGCCCTTCTGTATTTTCAGCCCCATGAAATCTGCAAAAGCAGGATCCCGCCAGGACTGCAAAAATCCATCTTCTCGTCCGATGATCTCTATGACCTCCTGAAGATTTTTCCGAGCCCTCTCGTCGTTGGGGGATAAGTACCCGGTCCAAAGTGGCTTGGTGGACACATCCTCGAAGGGCGTATTCCTGTCCATGGGGACTGCCTCATCGACAAACGGTATATAAAAACCGTCTTCGGTCCAGAAGGTTCTTTCCGCGGCCGTCCTGACCAGGTCAGCACGATCCTTGAGTTCCTGCGCTTTTATTTTGTCCCCACGCAAACTCGCCTCCTGAGCCATGGCCTCGGACGCAGCCACATACAAAAAGGAGGAATTTGCTGATTTGCAACAACCTACCCAGTCGTACTCTATGTCCCGTCCAAACGCTACGCTCATGGCAGGTCGAAATGTCTCGTCACCACCAAAAGATTGAAGTCCGTCATCGGATATGGTCTGACCATCCAGAGCCCTTAGCAACATTCCATATTGCGAATCCACCAGGGATCCATCTGCTGTAGCCATGGTGTACCAATGGGCCATGAGGGGAAGATAGCTTGGTGATTCAGCCCTCACACGGCCACTCAACGGTCCCATGGAATCCCATTCAGGCTCTTCCGGGATAAAACCAGGATCAAGATCCAGCGGCACGGAATTAGAGATATCCCCCCGTAAGGCCACAGCCATGTGGTAATAGTCCATCATCTGCCGTGCTTGCTCGAACATTCCGACGCGCAACAGCAGTCTGACCACTCCGGCAGTATCGCGAATCCACATCAGCGAATACCTGGACATGGGAGAGACTCCCCCCAGGTAGGCCTGCTGAGTTTTGATAGTCACCAACACGCTGTCGAGTAAATCCTCCACCCTTGGATCGGGACATTGAACCGAAGTATGCTCGCCCATATAGGAAAACCAGGCATCACGAGTGGACTCCAGCATTCCATCCATCCCCTCGTCCCTGATGGCCGAGATTATATCCTGTCCATCTTCTCCTTCCATGGTGGTCACATAGGCGTACCATATCACCCTCTCCTGTCCGGCGAGCATGTCGCCCAAGTCCACATCTGCTGCGTCCTGTTCATTTGGTTCGATTACTACCAGGTGTCTGCGGCGTCCGTTGCGGGTCCGGGTTGCGTCCTCGGCTTTTATTGAGACCTGCTTTACTTTTTCCAAGGAGGTGTTCTTTACCACAGCCAGGCGAACCAGCGCCTGATTGACAGGGTCATGGTCACTTTTTCCAACCGGAGCAAAGCTGATGGTGATGAGTTCTAAAGAAGCCATGACTTCTCGGGTAACAACTATGGCAGTATGCCTGATCCTGAATACACTCCCTGATATCACCGGCTCGGATTGTTCATGTCCACCGACGTATAAGGCCATCGACGTATCATGAAAAAAATTAGCCTCCTGCTGATAGTCAGGACCTGCCATGTTGTGCAAGGTATTTATGGGGCACGCATATCCCATGAGCGCAAATACATGTCCGTTTCCCAGAGGAAAGTCTCCCATGTGCCGCGGGTCCGATGGCTGCTGCTGACCGCATCCAGTTGAAGACCAGGAGCTAAAATCCAGCAACCACTTCCGATTGCTGAAAAACTCTGCCTCCGGAGGTTCCACGGTTACTTTCGGCCAGAGTACTGGGTCAACTTCGGCCGCCTGTTTATCAGAGCAAGCCCCCAGCAGAACAACCAAGCACGAAAAAAAATAAAACAGATACCGTCTCAACATAAAATCCCCTTTTTCCTCATGGAATTTTACCTGTTGAGGAAAAAGGACTCAACAGACGATTTTTTTTGAACACCTTCCACTCATGGATCACATAGGAGCCGAATAAAGATGATTTTGGAGCAATAAACCCATGAGGAGGATGAGATGAGAAAGATTCTTGTGCTGTGCGTTGTTGGTATGTTTTTCTCCATGATCGGATGTTCCAATAGGGTAGATCCATCAAGCTACCAGCCACCACAGTTAGACAGTTCGGCCTTGACCGTGTCAGAGGTGCCCCTAGGCAGCACGAGGGAGGGAGACTTTCCAGACGATGGTCACTACTTGGGGTATATGTTCGAGGCGAGAGAGGGAGCCGGGTACGATATAATCCTAACCCGAACGAGTGGGCAGGATGTTCCAGCCATCGTTCTATACCAGTTTGATAACCAGGGTTTTAGCGAAGCCATCGCCTGGGCGAGCGCTGACGCTGATGTAATCCAGATAAACGGCTGGACTGCAGAGCAGGCAGGGCAATATCTAGTCCTGGTGGACGTGGTGGACGGGGACCGTACAGGTACTTTCAGCCTGGAGGTAAGCTGCGTCTCTGGTTGCGATGACGATGATCATCCCGACCCAGGCGGCCCAGGAGCGCTGTGCCAAGACGACACCCAATGCGCAGATGGTCTCGAGTGTCTGTTGATGGACGAAGGTCATGGTTATTGTGCTGAACATTGTGACTGCCAGGAACTCAACGGATGCACGCCCCCGGCACAGTGTCTATGGACTGACGGGAGTGCATGCTGGTGTGGATACCTGTGTGAATCCGACGCTGATTGTCCCAACAATGGTGAAGGCTGGACTTGTTATGACATAGGATCCGAAATGGGCGAACAACCCTTCTTTACCTGTCTTCCCGTAGACATGGACGATTACACATGCACCACTGACTCAGACTGCGCTCCCGGTGAAGTCTGCATGGACGGGTATTGTTATTACGATGATGAGCCCCCTTATTGCCGCACAGACGCAGACTGCGCACCGGATGAGATATGCATTGACGGTTACTGTTACTATGATGAACCTTATTGCCAGTCCGATTACGATTGCGCACCGGATGAGATATGCATTGACGGTTACTGCTACTATGATGATCAACCCCCTTATTGCCGCTCGGACGATGATTGTGGACCGGGTATGGTATGCATAGATGGTTACTGCTCCGACGACAGTGATGATGACACGGATCAACCTTATTGCCGTTCCAACGAAGACTGCGCACAGGGCCAGGTTTGCGAAAACGGTGTTTGCGTTGCTGATGGACCACACGATGGACAACCTGGAGATCTTTGCCAATCCCAGGGCCAATGTTCAGAAGGTCTCGACTGCCTGATGATGGACGACTACAGCGGGTATTGTGCAGGGCGTTGCGACTGTGAAAGTCTGGATGGATGCGCTGCACCATCACAATGCCTGTGGTCCGACGGCTCAAACTGCTGGTGTGGATACCTGTGTGAATCCGACGATGATTGCCCCAACAACGGCCAAGGATGGACCTGTTACGACATAGGGTCCGAAATGGGTGAACAACCCTTCTTTACCTGTCTTCCCATTGTACTCAACGATTGATGATTAGATGAACAGGATGGTATGAAATAGGGCTTGGTCAAAAAAACGGCCGAGCCTTATTTATTTTTACCGTCGTCTCCTATGGTAACCAAGTCCATGGTTTTCAACGCCTTGGAAGCGTTGAAGCACGAGTACAACATGTCGAACTCGGGCCAACACGAACCCCCACCCTTTATCCTCTCCGCAACCCAACGCTTCATCACAAGCGCATGCTCATGTATCAATCCCTTGGGAACTGGTGTGTTTTCGTCGTACGGAAAACCCGGGACCAACCATCGATCCACCCCATCGTTCCCTGCCACTACCACACCAAGAGTATCGAATATGACGGGTGAGACGAATTGTTCCACGAAGGGTGCGGTCTTGTCAGTATGAATGAGGGCGAACCTCGGCTCCAGTCCCCCTTCTTCCAAGACCCTGAACACAAGGGCGGCAATACCTCCAGCAGATCCCGTAGCGCTGCGAGCCACTTGCACAGCAGGCTCTTTCGGCAACCACCTCATCCAGTAACTACCCGGAACCTGCTTCACGGCCAAAGTTCCCATCCATTTGCCCACCTGGTCTATTCTAGCTACCAATTGGTCGCTTGGCGCCTTGGTCAGAAGTTCGGCAGGCACGCCTCCGGAGGTTTTTTCCGCCTTTGGAAGATCTCCATCCCTGGACATCCAAATGGGCATGTGAAACACGCTCCCGCGTAGATAATCCCAGCCCTTGCACCTGTGGGATCTGATCACAAAGGGTATTCTCCTTGGCGGCAGGGCCGGCAAAGCCTTGGATATCTCGTATTCAACAGGGAATTCATGGGGCTTTGAGACCTGCTTGAGGGAATTGGTGCTGTCGTACATAAGGGCTTCCATGTTCAGCCTTATCACCCCTGTGTCGTTTGGATGTCCAAAGACCGCTTTCGACTTTACAGTACAAAAATTTTCGTCAGCAAATTTCCACAGTTCCTGCTCTGGTCCCGATAGAGGATAGGTAATCTGTAAGGTGTCTCCAGGATTCACCGGACCCACATGGAACGTGGTAGCCCTTGGATATCCGCTTCTGCATGGCCAATCAGCCAAAGGTGTAGTGCTTAGCACTTCCACACCCATGGGTTTTTCCCTACCGTCTTTCGTCCATCCTTTCACTTCAACGGGAGGTGTAAGCTCCTGGTAGTGGACAACGGAAAATTTCGATACCAGCCTTGCCCCCTCCTTTGAAAAGACTCTGATCACGCGCCTACGGATGGGATCTGGTATGGTCATCTTTCCAGTGGTGCCCATTTGGTTGAGCAATTTAACCTTGTAGTTGTCATAGTTACGCGCCCAGTAGTCCTCGTACCTCTCATCCGATAAAATTATGGCGCCTTTTTGTTTGCACCTGTTCATCATGCCCGCAGGCACCTTACTCAGATCCACGGTAGGCATGGGTTTGGTACATGAAATCACCACGAAACTGACCAACATCGCAAACAAAACCCTTGACATGACAATACCTCCCATATTTCCAGTAACAGCAGCAAGCCCCGAACTATTTCATTCAGGAGCATACATCCTGGTCGCAACCATGTCTAACCACAAGTATTTGCCAACACAACCAATGCTTGCACAGTAAGATAAAATCATGCGAAAAAGACATACTGTCAGCAACTTTTTACGCGAAGCAGAAAGGGCTCTCGCCATGAAGCAAAAGACTCCAACGCTCAGACCCCCCAGTAAACTTCGGTTGGCCCTCGCCTTGCTGTATGCACCGTGGACTTGGGGGGTGTTTGTGCCGATCCTGGCTGCAACCACGGTCTTTTGGGGTTTGGTTGCGGTTGGCATATGCAAGTTGAGCAAGCGGGTGGCGTTTCACTGTGGCACGATCTGGGCGTTTTTTCTCTGCCTCACCAATTTCACCTGGGTTTCGGTCAAGGGCCGTAATAACGTAGACAAAAAACAGTCATACGTAATCATGTGCAACCATCAGAGCCAGTTCGACATCCTATCCTTTTACGGATTTTGGGGATACCAGTTTCGCTGGATTATGAAAAAGGAGCTTCGTGATGTTCCATGTCTGGGATGGGCATGCGAGGAGATTGGTCATGTGTTTATCGATCGCTCCAACAAGGAAAAAGCCATAGCCAGCCTAAACGCTGCGAGGCCATTGCTCGAAGGAGGTATTTCGGTTTTAATTTTCCCGGAAGGCTCCAGGAGCAGAGACGGACGCATGAGACAATTCAAAAAAGGCGGCTTCATGATGGCCCTTCAGATGGGCCTTCCCATACTTCCCGTGAGTATCTCAGGCTCCGGAAGAGTATTACCGGGTAAAAGCGTGCTCCTGCTTCCAGGCAAGGTCACCATCACTATCCACGATCCCATTGAAGTGAAAGAATACGGCATGGAAAGACGCGATGACTTGATGCGAGACGTCAGGCGCGCCATAGGACAAGGATTATCCGAATGGGAAAGAGCAGATGCCTGACCCACAATCCCCTCCGCTTTGACACACACGAGGGAATCTTTCCAGGTCAAAAGATTTATTCCGAACGATGAATCAATGAATTACCGGCAACCGATGGGCTCGGTGCTGACCACAACATCGTCGAACCACACCCTGTTCGAGTGACCACCAGCGTCATCTGTAGTTATGTAGTGTTGCAGTCTGACACGGTTGAGAGCCAACTCGGGGATGGTGCGCCACATCATACCATCGACAGAGTGAATCAATCGACCGTCTATCCAGTATGCCATCTCGCCGTCATGCTCCAGAGGTGTATTTGCTTTCATCATCATTTCGAAACAAAACCACCTGCCTACGGGAAATGCCACGGGCGGGTCGGGCGCAAACTCGTTACCCCAACAACACTGTGGTTGCTCGTCACAAGTAGGAAGCCCCTTGCTTGCACATTCGTCACAAATGGCCTGCACATCAGCATAACGTTCGCACCTGGTGTCACAGCCCATCTCGGGAAAGTATGTATAGAAAAAAGTCTCGTGGTTATCCTTGTGGAAATCCACGGTGGTGCCCATGGCGAGTTCACCGCTGGGAAGACAACCCGCGGTGCCGTGATACCAGTAATCATCCGGTTGAGATCCGCCAATATTCAGAAAATGGTGCACCAGCCTGTGGTCATCGGCAAAACGTATCCATGCCCTGAAGTAGAGTACTTCGTGGCTGTGCATAGAGCAATTCGTGCGCTGCTCACCAATACAATCACGCCAATCCAGTCCAGCACCCTTGTACCCAGACCCAGCCTCTGCGGGCATATACACAGCCCATGAACCAGAATGGACATGTGTATCATCCAGCCGAATTCTTCCCCTGTCGTCTACACCCACTCCTCCGATAAAATCCGATTGGGACAAAAACGCATCAAAATCACCATCACCAGATTCGAAGTCTTCGCACAACAACCACTGTGGCTTTGGATCCTGACAGGTAAAGCTCTGGTTGCCCCCATCATCCACAGAGCCACCATCATCACCCTCGGCGCTGTCATCACCTGCTAGTCCATCGAATCCGGCATCCTGTATTGAATCCCCGGCATCTGAAAAAGCGTCCTGTTGCTGTATGTCCGCACCTGCATCAAAAGCATCCAGAAAAGACTGCTCATCTCCATCCTGTATGGAAAACACCTGCCCCCTATTACAGGCAACCCAAAACAGTAACGTGCAAAAAACGCAGATCCAGCGTAATGTCATGATCACCGCCTTTTGTCTACCAAAGACACTTACAGCGACGATGTTAGCACATCCAGTGACACTATTGATTTATTTTTTTGCTTCGATGACAGACAAAAACCGGCGGAAATTCAAGATACCTATTTAGAGAAAGAAAGCCTGTTTCGAAGAACTCGCCATGGAAATGAAGGTTGCGACCCCGCAATAGGTCAAGTTCGGATAGTCGATCATCTCTTCTCGGGAAAACCCCATCAAGTCCATGGACATCTCGCAGATATTGATCTTTACACCAAACTCACCTGCATCTTTGATCAATTTTTCCAGAGAAGGAACCCCATTTTTATCCATCAAGCCCCTGATCATTTTTGGACCCATTCCGCCCATGTTCATCTTAGACAGTTTAAGCTTTTTTGAGCCCTTGGGCAGCATCCACCCAAACATCTTCCCCATGAAACTCTTCTTGGCCTTCTTCTTGGGATCACGCAATGCAGCAATGGACCAGAAGGTAAAAAACATCTCCACTTCCATGTCGTAAGCGCAAGCACCCAAAGCTATAATGAAAGCAGCGAGCACCTTATCGAAATCACCACTGATTACTCCTATGGAGATCTTGTCATTGGGAGCCTCCTTCTTGAGTCGCTGCACAATCCCCTCCACCTCTACCAACCTTTGCTCCAAACTTTTTTCTTCTTCGGCCATTTCCAAACTCCTGTTTAAATTTGTTCATAAAGCAACCTTAGCGGGCCTTATTCTCTCCATTTCCTACTTTTATACAAGTGTGTAAATAATAATTTTCATATCTTTACATATTCTCATATATCCACATACAGCTCAGTCTCTTGCCTAACTCCATAAATTAATTGTAAATTTCTTGACAGACCACATGATTTTCCCTGAAAATTCCAACCATATTAAAACAAACACATTCTGGAAACTTTCGGTCCAATCGAGGTTGCATTGATACATGTGAACATTTGGAAAAAGCTTGGACCAGGCGTATTGCTTGCTGCAACCAGCATTGGCGCCTCTCACCTTGTGCTTTCCCCTCAAGCTGGAGCCTTGTTCGGGTACCAACTATTGTGGCTGGTGTTGGCGGCCCACCTGTTGAAGTACCCGGCATTTGAATTCGGCCCTCGTTACGCTGCTGCCACCGGGCACAACCTTCTCCATGGATACGCCAGGATGCCGGGACCCAGGGGATGGGCGTTATGGTTGTTTTTGGTATCCACAGTACTCCAAGGAGTTGGGGTTTTAGCGGGAGTAGTCAACGTCTGTGGTGCTGTCCTTGGAACATGGACTGGCGCAGGGCATGCGGAATATATCTCTGTAGGCATCATAGTCTTAGTGGTGATGCTACTGCTCAGGGGCGGATTCAACTGGCTGGACAACCTGAATAAAATCATGATGGCTGTGCTGACACTTGCTACGTTACTAGCGTTCATTCCCATATTCCCCGAACCTTCGAACCTGCTCCACTTGGTGATTCCCTCCCTGCCGAATGGCTCATTAGTACTCGTGGCGGCAATCCTAGGCTGGATGCCCACGGGAATAGATGTCTCCATCTGGCATTCGTTCTGGACCATAGAAAAACTCAAGAGCCTGGGTCTCGACACCTGCAAAGAAGATGACGAGTTGCAAACACGATGTGATGAACTCAGCCTATCCCTCACGGACATGCGCATCGGTTACGGGCTTTCGTTGGCTACCGGAGTAATGTTCGTCACCATGGGCGCTGTATACCTCGTGGGACAAGGTAATGCGCTCAAGGGCATCGGATTCATCGATGCACTGAGCGCTACTTACACAAAAACCATGGGCCTGTGGATGGCCCATGTCTTCATGTTGACCGCATTTTTTGCCATGTTCTCCACTTCCTATACGGTCATCGATGGATTTTCCCGATCCTTTTCAGAAGCGCTGGGGCACCTATTCGAAAGGTTTTCATTTCAATCCGCGAAAAATAAAACCTACTTGGGGTTCATATTGTTCTCGGCTTCATTGGCATGCATCACCTTAGTGCTGGTTGGAAACCCGGTTACCTTGGTGACCTATGTGGCGCTCGTGAGTCTGGCTGCGGCACCTGTTTTATATGTACTCAACCTGCTATGCGTAACCATGCATATACAACAACCCAAACTCAGGCCCGGCAGGCTAACCTTGGTCGTTGGATGGTTCGGAGTTGGAACAATGTTACTTGCGGTGGGAGTTACGATCTTTGTAAAATTCCTTCGGTGATCGGCCCGAATCAGATACTTCGCCCTACCATCATACCATCACCAAAAGCACGCTCGATGGTTGCGGGCTCTTTTGCATCTCCGACCGTATGAAGCGAAAAAGACAAACCTCCAAGAGCATCCGACAGAGACTCGTCAGGCTCCATTCCAGCGGCTGAAATGACAGTATCGAAAGGCTCTAAAGATAACTCCTGATCCCCTGTTTTTACTTTCACTGAATCCTTTTCAAAAGCCATGACAGTGGTCCCGGTCATGATCGTCAGATTCTCCTTGCCTGCGATACGCTTGTTCATGAGCGCACGGCTCAGAGGATCCATGTCGGGCGCTATTTCGTCGCCACGTTTTGTGGCCACCACCTGTTTGCCTTGCCCTATGAGTTGCTCGGCTGCTTCCATCCCCACCATGCCGGCACCGATTACCAAGATCCTCTCGCCCTTTACCCTGGTAGGGTCTTCAAAATACTCCACCCCGGTAATGAGGTACTGCTCATCGATACCAGGAATCTTTGGTATGCGAGGATGGGGACCATGGGCCAGGATAACCACCTCAGGTTCATTATCCTTGATGAAGGCAGCATCGGCTTTAGTACCTGTAACGATCTCAATTGACGATTTTTTCACCCGCCTTCTCAGACTCTGCACCATGGCTTCCATCATCTTCTTGCCTGGAGCCTTGACAGCAAGAGTAAACTGTCCGCCAAGTTCGTCAGATTGTTCCACCAGTTGCACCTCATGTCCCCGCTCGGCGGCACCCAGTGCAGCTCCCATTCCGGCCGGACCTCCACCAATGACCATCACCTTCTTCGGTTCATTTGATGTCCCAACTTCATCCATGGTGGTCCAAGGATTCAAAGCGCACATGATAGGCTCTGCGGACTTCACATGGGCCAGGCAAGTCTGGAGACACGCACCGCAATAAGCTATGTCTTCGTTCCTGCCATCGAGGACCTTGGCCACAAAATCAGGATCCGCCACCAAGGGCCGTCCCAGTGCCACCATGTCCGCCATGTTTTCATCCAGTAGATGCCGTATGCGCTCCGGGCTGCCAAGGCGACCCACCGCAATAATCTTCAGATTGGTCATTTTGCGAATTGCGGCAAGAACTTGCTCTTGCGCAGCCTGGGGCAAAGACATGTGATGAAAGTACCAAGGAGGGCTATCGCAAGCATTGCCCAGCCCAACATGCACTGCCGCAACACCCGCATCTTCGAACATCTTCAACATAGGTGCCAAGTCAGCAGGTTCAAGCCCCCCATCCACAAACTCCTTACCGGAGATGCGTGCCACCAATGGAATTGTACCTATCTCAGACTTTACTCCATCAAGGACGAGCCTTGACAGACGAAGCCTGCCCTGCTCGTCACCGCCCCACTCGTCCTCACGCTTGTTTGTTCGTGGAGAAAAAAACTGGGCGAGCAAATATCCATGGCCAAACTGTACCTCTATGGCATCCGCCCCACAGGACACAGCCCGCTTGGCAGCAGATGAAAACATGCCTGGAATCTTTTCTATCTCAGCGGCGCTCAACTCGCGTGCCTGGGCACCTGTGACAGGACATTTCATGACACTGGGAGCAACCGGTTTGTCGCCGATTGCCTTGGGATTTGCAGCCCTGCCGGGATGGTTCAGATGAATCATGGCCTTCTGGCCACTCGAATGAATCGAGTCCACCAGTTTCTTTATTCCGTCGATGCTCGAGTCATCAAACAATCGTAGCTGTTTAGGATGCTCCAAGGCGAGCCTGTCCACAGCCGCAGGCTCCAAGGTAACCAGCGCTGTTTTTCCCTTGGCTATCCTTTCATAGAAACGCACTGATCTTTCACTTGGTTGGCCACCCTTGGCAGCCAGGGAAGTTTTTACCGGTGCAAAAACAAATCGGTTAGAAAGCTCCAGAGTACCCAATTGAACTGTATCGCCAGGCTGCATGAGTGCCTCCTCGATTAAAAAATATCCATGGCTCAGTGACGACCACCACCCGGTCCCGCCCACCATCCTGCACCAGGTCCCTGGGGCATATCATAGCTCCTGGGCTCTGATTCCACGATAGCTTCTTGCGGACACTCCATGGCACAGGCCATGCAAGCTCTGCATGGACCAGTAATCTCTGCCTTTCCTTCACTCGTGATCTCGATACTTCCGAATGGACAAGCAGGCAGACAAGCCTCGCATCCAATACACTTGTCCGATAAAATTTTCACTGCTGGTTCCATGTCCATCATGACTACATCCTCCTCCGATTCCTAGCCGACCTGAATAGACGACTGTTCAATAAAATCAAATCCCCTCGCCTTCCAATCAACCACACCTTTTTCGATGCAAACGGCAAAAAATCCCATCTTTTGCAACCTGTCCACGGCCGTGCGGGCCAAACGACATGCACCGCCGCGACAATATACGACCATGGGTACGCCGGGAGTAAGATCCTTTGCGTGTCTTTCCAGTCTCTCCAGAGGAATGGATACCGCCCCAGGTAAATGGTCAAAATCAAACTCTTCCTCAGGCCTCACATCCACCAGCGAAATTTCACCCCTTTTGGCCTTGTCTATGAGATCGTCCCAATCCTTCAAGGGCTCCATGCTATCAGACTCAATTCTTCTTTCTTCCAAGGCTCCCAACTTCAACTCCGGAATCCTTGCTTCGGCAAAAGACCTGAATGCGGACCAGATGGACACCACGGCATCATCAGCAGGACGATATAAAATCCGCCGTCCATCCCTTCTGCTCGTCACCAGGCTGGCTCTTTTTAGTTGCTGCAGGTGGTGTGACGTGTTCCTCACCGGCTCCATGGAAACATTGGCCAGCTCATCCACGGATCTCTCACATTGACACAACATGTCAAGCAACAAAATCCTCACTGGATGGGACATCGCCTGCATCACTTCACTCACCAGCTCATAATACCTTCGGTTGGTACTTTCAGTTTTCATCCGTGATTCCCATTAGTTACATACAAACAGATCACCCTCCAACATTCCAACGCTGATTGGTATATTGGATTCACAACATACAGTCAAGGTTTTTTTGATGCGCTTTGTGCCTTGCTGTATCTTGTGCTTTATCTCATGACCGTACAAACGGATTACAGGAGGCAACAATGAAAGCTCTGGTAACCCTGACGCCGGCAGAATCGAAAAAACTACTCGGTCGCGCTGTTTGCAGGCTGGACGAATTCCAACTGGCTCTTTCTGATGGAGTCGTAATAATAGCGGTAGGCTCGACCACCTCCATGGTGGCCAAGGAATGTATCGAGAGTGATCTCGATGAATCCAGGTTCGCTGCCGGGATAATATCAAGGGGAGTGCTGTGTGTAACTCCCAGGGAGCAACGACTGCCCAATATGGTGCTTTTCAAGGGGGAGCAAATAGAAAAAACACCCCTGGAGTCACTGGATATGGACGGTCCCAAGGTGCTGGTAAAAGGCGCAAACGCAGTTGATCACGAAGGAATAGCCGGGGTGTTGATGGCAGCGAGAGACGGAGGTACCGCAGGCAGGCTCCTGCCGTACTTCCAGGCCAACGGGTGGCCGGTAATCAGTCCCGTGGGCTGGGAAAAACTCGTCCCATCGGTTATGGACGCAGCTAAAGAACTGGGAATCGACAAGATCGACGTTAGCCTGGGAGCGAGGGTTGGCATGATGCCACTCGTGGGAGCCAGGGTCATCACTGAACGACAGGCCCTGCAGACCATAGCGGAGGTCGAGGTGCTTCACGTGGCATCTGGTGGAGTGGGAGGATCACAGGGTTCGGTAAGCATTTTGATCGAAGGCAACAAAACAGCCCTGGATAAGATCATGGAAGAACTCGAACAGATAAAGGGAGCAGAAATCGCTCCGCCCGTGCTTCAAACTTGCGCCCTGTGCCATCACCAATGTGACTTTGCACACAAACAAGACAAGGCCCTTCCTGGGTACCTGCACAACAATTGAAATGACACGCAAGGAAAAACAAAAACGATCCATTTCGGCGAAAGTAAAAAACGTCTTAATAACGATCGTCGTTCTCTATGTGATCACCTTGCTAGGTCTGTTTTTTCTTCAGCGCAGATTACTCTTTCCTCGTCACATGACCCATGAAATCCCAAGCGCCGGAAGCTCCATAGAGAAGATGGAAAAGCTCCATCTTGATATACCCAACGGAAAAATCGAAGCGTGGTTCATTCCCGGCAAAGGGGCTGACTCTTCCCACCCTGAGCCGCTTGTATTATTCGCCCATGGAAACGCCGAGCTGATAGACTATTGGCCTAAAAAACTGCTTGGGTATCAAAAGATGGGGATCAATCTCCTGCTGCCGGAGTACCGGGGTTATGGCAGGTCGGGAGGATCTCCAACCGAGCAAGACATCGCCCAGGACCTGGCCGCCTGGTATGACTCGATGATAAAACGTCCGGACGTAGACCCTGAGCGCATCGTCTTCCATGGTCGCTCCATTGGAGGTGGCGCGGTCTGTGCACTTGCAAAACTGCGAAAGCCAAGGGCCATGATCCTGCAATCCACCTTCACATCCATCACGGCCATGGCAGGGCGATATCTGGTTCCCTGGTTTTTGCTCCGCGATCCCTTTGACAATCTGGAGGTGGTGGGTCAACTGAAAATCCCCATACTTGTCATACACGGGACAAAGGACACACTTGTACCCTTCGAACATGCCGAGCGACTCGCAAAAGCGGCAAAACACGGTAAGCTCGTAGCATACCCATGCACCCACAACTCCTGTCCTCCCGACTGGGACGAGTACTGGAACACAATAAAAACATGGTTCGTGCAAAACGGGGTACTTCAGGAATAAGCAGGAACAAGCACAGGAGACCTTTTGCAAATGCAAGGATAGGTCATGCCTACGAAGTTTTCAGGCTAAGCTGTTTTT